>DASZXD010000338.1:0-6724 GCA_035546015.1 Occallatibacter sp. | reverse complement strand
CGCAGGGAATTTTGGCTCCAGATGGAATGTAGTCCCAGCCGTTCGGCCGGTGATAAATGCTGTGCAGCAGGATGCCCTCGTGCACAGGATCGGTTGAAAGATACGGCTCTTGCAGCAGTCGCTGAAGCACAGTCAGTCCGGCCTGCATGTAATGCCGGCCTGCATCGCCAAGCACGCGCGCAAGGCGAATGAGCCCCTGTGCGGCAATAGCGCTGGCTGAGGAGTCTACCGGCTCAAAATCATTGAAGGGCTCTGCAGGCCTGCCACGCCAGTCGCCCAACCTGTTCAGCAATGGAGCACCGGTATCCCAATAGCAGATGCCATCGAGAGCACTTGCCTGCTCCATGTAGAAGTCGCATGTGGCGCGCGCGGCGCGCTCCAGCATTGCGCAGGTCTCCGCCTGGCTGGAAATGCCATCCCTGCTAAACTCGCTCCCGGGCAGAGAACGAACAAACTCGAGCTGCTCTGCAAAGCCCAGCATTGCCCATGCCAGTCCGCGCGTCCAGGTTGTGAAAGGTGAGTATCCCTGCTGCGAAGACGGGCAACGGAACACACCGCTGGCAGGATTGAAGATCGCCTCGTGAACCGTGCGTCCACGCAGTGCGGGCACATCGTAACTGTCGCGGCCTTCGCCATAGTACACGTTGAACTGCGCCGAGGTCTTTGCGTGTGCAAGTACGCGGCCAAGCAGGCTCACCCGCGAATCCTGTTCGCCCAATAACGTGTGGCCAAGCTGATGGGCCACTGCGCACACCCGAATAGTGCGCATCGTATCGATGAATAGAGAATGACTGCCGTTGAAGGATGGAATATAGCCGAGGCCATTCGGCAAGCTCGTCCAGCGCGCGGCCTGCACTGCTCCACTTACCTTGAGCGCCAGTTCATAGAAGTTTAGCTCCGGTTCGCTGCCTTCGATGCGTCCTTCCAGCATCAGCCGCCGTAACTGGCCATACGTTGAGATGTTGTTGAAACCGTGATCATGCACACCGGTGTGGGTCAGATGCTCGGCCATGTCTGCAATAATGTGCCGGCGTCCCACTGCGAGCAGTTCTTCGTCGCTCATCAGATCGAAGCAGAGCAGTGCGTTGCCATATTGAAAGCCCTGCGTCCACTGCGTCCAGTTACGTGCCGTGTATTTTCCCGCAGATGTGAAGACCGGCGCACCGTCGGAGGTATGCCAGCGACTGTCGAGCATCAGGGTCTTTTCGGCAGCCAGCACAGCAGCGCGCTTTATATCCGCCACAAGATCATGCGGCGTTAATTTTTCACTCGATCGCACCCAGACTGTCTCCGTTAAACGTATTTTTCGAATCTCTCGATGACCTGAGCAAGCACCGTATCCGGGTCAGCATCCCACAATGCCTGATTGAAGATCTCGACTTCGATTGGTCCGGTGTAGCCTGCTTGCTCCACCAGCAACCGAAGCCTGCGATTATCGATTACGCCGTCGCCCATCAGGCCGCGGCCGCGCAGCACATCGGGCAATGGGTTCAGCCAGTCGCAGGCGTGAAAACCAAAAATTCTGCCGCCGGCCTGCGCGATCAGTTCGGAAACGCGCGGATCCCACCAGATATGAAATGCATCCAGAACGACGCCAACATCGCCAGCGTCGTAATGTGAAGCAATTCGCAGAGCCTGATCGATCGTATTGATTACCGAACGGTCTGCCGCATACATCGGATGCAGAGGCTCAAGGCCGATGCGCACTCCGCGCTCGCGCGCATAGGGAACCAGCGCGGCAATACCGTCGACTACCATCTTGCGGGCGGCATCAATATCGATGCCGTCACAGCCACCAACCACCATCACAAGTGAATCGGCGTCCAGCGCAGCGGCTTCATCCACAGCGCGAAAGTTGTCCTCGATATTCTTGCGGCGCTCCTGCTCAGTTGGTGCTGGGAACATGCCTCCGCGGCAGACGCTTGAAACATGCAGGCCCGCATCACGCACCAACCGCACACAGGCATCGAGACCGGTCTCCTGAATCTTGTGTCGCCACAAAGCAATCGCAGACACGCCATGGCGCACGCAACCGTCCACAGCCTGCGCCACGCTCCAGTTGGCCGTTGTCATCTGGTTCAACGAGAGCCTTGCCTTGTCTGCCATTATTCCTCGATCAAAGTGCGGATTGATGGATGCAGCGATCTACGACTCGATGGACAGCTTCGGCACATCGACCCAGCGGCGCTCTTGCCACGAGGCTGTAGCCAGTTCAGCCAGCTGCACGCCGCGCGCGCCATCGAGAAAGTTGTGCGGGAATGGTTCATCCACGGCGACGTGGCGCAAAAACATCTCCCACTGAACCTTGAATGCATTATCGAAGTTGGCGTTGTCTGGAACGACAGCCCACTGGCTCCGAAAATCGAAGGGATTGGGCAGGTCAGGATTCCACACCGGGCGCGGCGTATTAACGCGATGCTGTACTTTACATCCGTGCAGGCCCGCAACGGCACTGCCTTCAGTGCCATCTACGTGAAGCATAAAGAGCTCATCACGATAAACACGCGTAACCCACGACGAGTTGATCTGCGCAAAGATGCCGCCGTCGAGTTCGAACATCCCATAGGCCGCGTCGTCCGCGGTGCACCTGTACCGCTCGCCATTCTCGTCCACGCGCTCGGGAATATGCGTGATGCCTGTGCACGATACTGACTGCACAGAGCCGAATGTGTGATCGAGAACATAGCGCCAGTGGCAGAACATGTCGAGGATGATGCCGCCGTCGAGTTCCTTCTTGTAGTTCCACGAAGGCCGCTGCGCCGTCTGCCAGTCACCTTCAAAAACCCAGTAGCCGAACTCGCCGCGCACAGAAAGAATCTTGCCGAAGAAGCCTGAGTCGATGAGGCGACGCAGTTTGCGAATGCCCGGAAGAAAAAGCTTATCCTGCACGACGCCGTGTTTCACGCCGGCTTTCTCTGCGGCGCCGGCCAGCGCCATTGCACTTGCGAATGTTGTGGAGAGCGGCTTTTCGCAGTAGATGTGCTTCCCTGCCGCAATCGCCTTCATGACATTCTGCTCGCGCAGCCCGGTTGAGCCGGAGTCAAAGTAGATTGTGTCCTTGGGATTGGTAAGACACTCATCGAGATTCGTGCTCCACCGCTCGATCTCATGTGCCGCAGCAATCGATTTCAGCTTGTCCGCATTACGGCCAACGAGGATCGGATCGGGAATAACAGTGCTGCCGTCCTTCAGGGACACGCCGCCTTGAGCGCGAATCGCCACAATCGACCGGATCAGGTGTTGATTGAGTCCCATGCGGCCGGTGACTCCGTTCATGATGATTCCAACTCTGCGCTCGCGCATTCGTGCTCCCACTTGCTGATTGGCGTATCCACGGAATCCTATCAATCGCTGGCTTTGCCATGCAACGCACCGTTTAGCGAATTTAAACACTCACTTTAGCTTCAACCGGAGTAACCCACAGCAGCGGCTGGCGCACAGGAAAGTTCCGGATGATCTCGGCAGTTTTTGGATCAGGTGGCAGCGTGCGCCAGAGCGCGATGTACTTCGGCTCGCGATAGGCGAGCCCGGCAAAGAGCAGGCTGGGCTGGCGATTGGGTAGATCGTCAAAGTACTCGACGTCATGTGCATAAGGCCATTTGCTTTTGTCCTGGATGAAGGGAAACATGAAATCCACAGCCTTCTTGTAGCGATTGCCATTCGGCAGAGCGAACTGCCAGAGATTATCGGATGAGTCGCCGGGAGCTGAAGCGATCTCACAAACAATTGCGAGCACATCGAGATCGAAGAGCGAATAGCTGTAAGGTTTGGTGCGCGCCAGTTCGAGCGGAAAACTGCCATTCTGCGCTAGCTGGTCGGGCAAGATAATTTGCCTGTAGCGATCACGGCAACTCGCCATTGCCTCCTGATTGCCTGTCAATGCAGCGAAGGCCGCGGCCTGTGCCACCCAGCACGTGCCGTGGTTGTTTTTGGCGGCTTCTTCTTCTTTGCCATTCTTCGACGTGCTCATCCATTCGAGATATTGCGCAAACCAGTCACGGATTCCGGAAAACTCCGCTTCGGTAAAAACATTCAGCTTTTCGAGATGCCGTGCGGCTCGTGTCACCTCAATCAGGTGCAGTGTGTCGATGATGCCGGTGCCGCGGCCCGGCGTGATGCCCCAGATGGCCTGCGCATATTCGAGCGAGGGAATCATGCGTGTCGCAGGATCGAGAAACCATGCACGCAGGTGCAGTGCCGCGTGGCGCGCATAGCGCTTATTGCCGGTAATCATGGCCGCAGCAGTGAGCGCTGGAACGTGGAGGCTGAGCCGGATCAGTGCTTCACGATGATTGTTGAAGTTGGCCGGGTTCGAATAGCCATCGCGGCGAATATAGGGGCCGTCAGGATTTTTCGGGTCCGGCCACCAGTAATCGCCTTCAGAAAAATAATCGTGTTTACCGCCGTGGCTGCGGGGCGAAGAAGACGCTGTGATGGTAATCGGGGGTTGCGGTAGATATTCATTAGCTGCGCGAAGTATGCGATCGCGGTCGATGCGCGCAATCTCGCGTGCGCTGATCAATGGCTGATCGGATGTGGCCGTGGCGGCAAACGCGCGAAGCCGGGTCAGACCCGCAAACGCCGTGGCTGAAAGGCAAAAGCTGCGACGATTCATTTGATAGATGCTCTCTGCTAGGAAATGGACAGAAATGCAGGCAGAATGCCCTGACTTATTACGGCAAGTTCAGAGGGACCGGCCCTGCGGTCGATGGAAATGCGCGCACGGCCGTTATACATCTGCACCAGGCGTGAGCCGCTGGATGTGCCGAGATTGTCGATTAGCCTGCCTGTGCCCGCAAGCGTAAATCGGACAATATTTTTGGCGTCGAGGCAATGCACACCGCTTGCGTCGAAAAGCTTTGCCTCAACAGTCACAGCATCGGCATTGCGCCCAATCTCAGCGAGTGTCAACTTTGCGGGCGCACTCCATTCGGTGGTTTGATACTCAAGTTCGATCTCATCGATAACGGTGGCGTCGTCTTTCTTTGCCACCACACGCAGGTGGTTTTTACCGGGTACAAAGTTCACCATCCAGCGCAGGCCTGCAGCAGGAAAATTCTGGCTGTCGCGCTGATGCATACCGAGCGATTTTCCGTTCAGGAACAATTCGGCTGATGGACAGTTTGAGTACACCTTGACCATGCGCGGCTGACCCTCCGCACCCCAGCGCACCGGCCACGAGTGACCATAGATGTGCGCCATGGGCTCCTCGCTCCAGTAGGACTGGAAGACGTAGTAGCCTTCCTTCTTCGTCATGTCACGCTCAAGCACGCCTTTCTGATTGATGCGCGGCACAGGATTTTCAACGCGGAGCGGCGTGGTGAAATCCTTGAAAACCCACATCGCCGATCCGCTGAGCCACGGCAGCGTCTCCTGCACCTTGAGGTGCCAGTCGAACAGGTTGCATGCGTAGGTCTCGGTCCAGTTGGCGTCGCGCGGTACATGCACGGGACCGGGCGCCGGAATATAGTCGAAGCCCAGACCATTTGCGCCAGGCTGCATCAGTTGCTCGTCGGGCAGTTCGGAGTGCCGGCCTGCATGGCTGTCGGCGCCCCATTCAATATGGATGAAATGCTTCACCTGGTCGCGGGCCGTGGTGATCGACTTCTCATAGTCTGTGTAGACACCGCGGTACCATCCATCCCAGATAGAAGGCGAATACACGTCAGGAATATCGCGCGCAAAATCACAGCGGCGAATGCAGGTGGCACGCGATGGATCGAGCGAATGTGCAAGATCGTTCATCTGCTGCATGAAGCCGCGAATGGCATCGTGATCGATGGAGGGATACTCGGTCGGCCAGTCGTCTTCATTGCCGAGGCCCCACATAATGATGCTCGGATGGTTGAAGTGCTGGTCGATCATGTGGGCCAGCATGGTGCGCGTCTGCTGCTTCCATTTTTCATCGCCAATGCCGGAACGGCACCATGGAGCCTCTTCCCACACCAGCAGTCCCAACTCGTCACAGACATCGAGCACCAGCCTCGGCTGCTGGTAGTGTCCCAGACGGATGAAGTTCGCGCCCATCGCTTTTACCAGCTCCAGCTCTTTGCGGATCAGGTCATCTGGCTGTGCGGCCGCATAGTTGGCGTGATCCATGTGGCGTTGCGTGCCGCGAATCAGCAGGCGCTCACCATTGAGCTTGAACGGACCATGATCTACAAATTCAGCATGGCGAATGCCAAAACGTTCCTTTGTGGAACACTGCCCGGATTCGGTGCTCAGCGCGACTGTACACGTATACATATGTGGCTGCATCGGCGACCAGAGCAGCGGTGACGCAATATCGAACGACGCGAGCTCAACTTCACCTGCCCAGATGCCGAGCGTCCTGGCGGATTGGTGAATCGTATGACCGGACGCGTCAGTCACATGCAAGTCAAGAGTGGCGTTACCGGAAAGCTGCTTCGGGTTATAGAGCCGGGTCTTGACACTGACGTGCGCCGGAGCGCCCGGCGCAAAAGCCGGCGCGACGTGCACCATTTCAATTGAAACCACAGGCGCGTAGATCAGATGCACATGGCGATAGAAACCGCCGTAGAGGCTGAAGTCGCTCAGGTCAGAGGGTGAGCGCTCAAGGTCAGGCGCGTTGTCGCACATCACAGCAATGGGAACGCCATCTTTGGTTGCTGTTGCCGCAGCAACCGCATCCGTAATATCGAAGACAAATTCGTCGTAACCGCCGACATGAGTGCCCACAAGCGTGTTGCCAACATAAAGCCGC
>DASZXD010000337.1:0-32178 GCA_035546015.1 Occallatibacter sp. | reverse complement strand
AGGACGGAAAGTTCATTGATGCAGCCAACGAATACGAGGCCGCCGCACATCTCGATCCGACCGAAGACAACCTCTTCGACTGGGGAAGCGAGATGCTTGTGCATGGAAGTTACGATCCCGCGATAACTATCTTTCAGGCTGGGATTGGACGCTACCCGAATTCGACGCGTTTGCAGATCGGGCTAGGTCTTTCGCTTTATTCGCGCGACAAATACGACGAGGCGGTGAAGGCCCTGCTGAAAGCGGTGTCTCTGACGCCAACCGATCCGAGTTGCTATTACTTCCTTTCCAAGGCTTATAACAGCTCTCCGGGCCAGGCTGACGATGTGATTCAGGCATTCCGTCATTATGCCGAACTCAAGCCACAGAATGCGCAGGCGCAGTATTATTACGCGCTCAGCTTGTGGAAGGGTCGCCGTTCCGGAGGTTCAGAGGTCGACCTGCACCAGGTGGAGTCATTGCTCAAGAAGTCAATTGCCCTGAATGATCGGCTTCCCGAAGCGCACCTCCAGCTAGGCGATCTCTACGCGGACCAGCACATGTATGAGAAGTCTGTTCCGGAGTATCAGCGCGCTCTGGAACTGAATCCCAATCTTTCCGATGCCCACTACCGTCTGGGAACGGATTATGTACACCTTGGTCAGAAAGAGAAGGCGGGACAGGAATTCGCGACCTATCAAAAGCTCCGAGCCGAACATCTGGCCGAGGTCGATAAAGCGCAGGCGGAATTGAAGCAGTTTGTATTTTCGGCAAAGGAGGCGCCTTCGGGTAAGCAGTGATTCGACCGGGCGGGCACCATCTGCCCCTACGAGTTCTGCCGACGGGAGCCCTAATTGCCGCACATGAAAAGAGGCTATTTGCAAGTGAGTCCGACGCGATGAATGAAGCTTTTCAAAGCACGAATGTCCCAACCGATCCTTTCATTGACAGGTCACTGAGCCCTCGCGAAGTTGCCCGGCGTCTCAGCGTGAGCAGGCGCGAATTTCTGCGCGCCGCAACGGGAGCTGCGTTGGGCTCGGCGCTTGCAGGCGCAAGTCCGTTTGTACGCGGTGAAGCATCGCAGCGCAAGCGCAAAGTGATTGTGATTACTTTTGGCGGCGGAGCGCGAGACCAGGAGACCTTTGCGCCACGGGGGCAGGAGAATATTCCCCATCTCCTGAATGAGCTAGCGCCCCAGTCCAGCTTCTTTACCCATGTGACCAATCGGGGAATCCTGGGGCATTACGTGGCGACAGCCAGTCTGGCGACCGGTGTCTACGAAACGCTCAACAACTTTGCCGCCGTTCCGCCGGACCACCCGACAGTTTTTGAGTATTTTCGCAAGGATTTGCGGCGTCCTTCGTCCGACGCATGGGTGGTTGCGCCAAGCAATGGTTTCAATCGCATTGGCCAGAGCGACAGCCGGTCTTACGGGCCGGGTCTGGGAGCCACGGTCATCCTGCCCAAGCATCTGCTGCAAGCGGCGACCTCAGGTTCGGGAACCAATCTGAATCATCTGCTACTCGACAACTACGAGAACCCGCTGTACACGCCGACGCTCGAAGGCGATGAGTTCGAACTGATGCAGTTGAATCAGATTCTGCGTCTCTCAGTGGATGACTTCATGAAGCATGCGCGTACGCTATCGAGTCCGGACGAGCTCTCGGTCTACATTGCCAAGCGCCTGATGCAACAGGAAGCTCCCAGTCTGCTTTGGATCACCATGCACGACATGGATATTGCGCATTCCGGCGCCTACTCGCTCTATATTGAAGGCATCCGGCGCACCGACAGGCTGTGCGGGGAACTCTGGCAGGCCGTGCAGAGCGAGCCGGAGTACAAGGACAACACGACGATGTTCGTTCTGCCCGACTTTGGCCGCGACGCCGATTACGATGAGGGCGGGAATGGATTCCAACACCATCGCACCGGCGATGCCGCCAGCCGCACTACCTGGATGATGGCTCTTGGCAAAGGTGTGCGCGAGGGAGTGATCTATGATCAACCCGTCCAATCCATAGACCTCGTCCCCAGCCTTGGCGCGATCATGGGCTTTTCGCCAAATCTGGCGCAAGGCAAGCCAATCAAGGAATTGTTATAAGCGACATGCAGCCTTCGCAACTCAAACCCGAAGATTTTGGCCAGTACCCGCCGAAAGCGCGCAAGCTGATCGTCGCTCATCTGGATACGATTCGGCAGCTGCCATTGAGTTTCGTGCCAAATTTACTGAGGGAAGTGATCGACTACGATTTCAAGTTTCCTGCAGAGCAATCCGCAATCGACAGTGAATTTGCAGCCATCAGCTCTCTTTCCCAGGCTGACCTCGCGGATTGGTTTCGCGGGTTCGCGAACATCAGCATCAACTCGGCGCTTGAGAATTTCGATTGGGTGAATCGCCCGGCGCGGTTTGTGGAGCAGGAATCCGCCCACCTCTGGACTACGCATCAACAGGACGCTTTTCGCGAGGCCGCAAAGGACTATGGTGCGCGGTTGCTGGCGGCAACGCCGCCCAGCCAGCCGCCTGTGCGAAGACTCGGCATCGCGATCATCGGGCAGGGCGTCGCGGCTTACGATGCACCTCTCTTTCGCGACCTCCGCGCGCATGGGACCTATTTCAGCAAGCTGAATCCGGAAAACGGCTTGCAGCTTCTGCTCGCCGGGGTTGAAGCGCGCGCGAAAGCAACCCCCGCGCCCTATGCGCATTGGTATGTGGACGGCGGAGACGCGGCCGAGCACAGTTCTTTGATCACCTGTGTGTCGTACAACGCTCTGGGCGGTGCGCGCGCAGCGCTGCTGCAAGACATGCAGTCGGAGATCCGGCGTCCCGGCATGGGCCCTGAAGAACTGCGCACCCACATCGCGGAGTTGAAGCCTTCCGATCTAGGTATGGATAAGGCTGGAGATCCTGTGTTGGACCGGTTTCAGGTGAAGCTACTTACGGAAGGCTCGGGGACACAGATATTCAGCACCACGTTTGCGCAGTGGACGGCGCGCGAGGCGCTGCGTCGGGCACAACCGCTCACTCTGCTGGTCCGTTTTGCACCACGTCAGCGCCAGCGGCTGATGAACGAGATGCTTTCGAACTCCAACGCCAAGCCGGAACTCGATCCCATCGGATCGCTTGTCGACGCAGATATCGGCGCGTACTACCACTGGATCAACCAGCAGCGCCTGCAGGGTGCACCGCAGTCGAGCTTCCTCGCCTGGTTTGAAGATCATCAGCAAGCAGTTGTCGTTTCTCCGGCTCTGCCACGTGGCGTTGAATCGACATCGGAGATCAACCTAGGCAAGCTTCTCGATCTGGCATTGAGCTAGAGCATTTTCGATACACTTGTTGCCATCTAAGGGATCTATGGCAGGTTTTTGCAAAGGGCATAATCGAAAATGCTGTAACACCGAACAGGGCGCGAACAGAGGCTTGTCCTCTGCACGGTGGTTTTCGTTTCGATAGATGATCCGGTCCGCAGCGGCGCTTCCGCTACCGGACCGGACTGGCTTACCTCTGAACGCGATGCAGGACCAGCGGTATAGCTGAAGGCAAACGGAACGACGTGCCCCTTGACGGGTCCGATCCGTCCGGCGGAGGCCCGATGGCCGGCTTTTCACCGGACTCATTTACAGGCGTGGACGAGCGGAACGGGAAGGTGATTTTGCGATCAAGTTCAATGCGATCGCCGTTTATCTTGCCTGAGTATGTGCTTCTTCCAGCCTTGAACGAAATCTGGCTCCCGTTTATCTGGCCGTCTTCAATCGGCGCGGGCACATCGCTGCCGCCAAAGAATCCGCCTTCTCCTCCTTCCACGCTTCCCGCCAGGTTATTTCCGTTCTGGTGGAGCGTAAAGACCATTGCACTGCCTCCAACGAGGCGCTCGATCAGAGGGTTGTTTGCGTTGCCGGAGGGCGGTTGGGGCCGCCACAGCCCTGTCAGGCCTGCTCCTTCTGGCGCCTCGCGCTCCCACAAGGCAACCTGTGGCCGAAGCGTCGCCGCTTTGGCTTCGATTGTTATGCGAGCTGAAGAAAGCCCAGGCGAGGCGGCCTCGACCGTGATCTCCCCATCTTTCTTCAGTGACTGAACAAGCGCCATGCAAAGGCCGGAGAAGGCCTTGCGTGAAGATCCTTTGTCGGGTGCGTGATCCGTGGGATCGCCGTTGCCCACGCCGATGAGCCTGCCTGCGCCAGCAACGGTGAATGTAACTTCGTTGTCGGTGATGGGCACAACGCGGCCCTGCGCGTCCTGCACCTCGACGGCAAACATGGCAACGTCCTCTCCGTCGGCTGACACGCGCTCGCGGTCTGCACGCATCACAAGCTTAACTGCCGGGCCAGTGGTCTCTCGCTTGGCTGTCATGACCACTTTGTCCCCTTTGTATCCTCGAGCCTCCAAAGTGCCGGGTGCGTATTTCACGGTCCAGGCCGGATGCAGATTCTTTTTCACCTCTTGCGCTCCCAGGCTTGTTCCATTCAGGAACAACTCGACCTTGTCCAGATTCGAGTAGACCCAGACCGCAATCTCTTTTCCCTCGAATCCCGGCCAGTTCCAATGCGGAAAGACATGCAGCACTGGGGTGCCAGTCCACCAGGACTGGTAGTAGTAGAACGAGTCCTTGGGAAATCCGCAGGTGTCGATGATTCCGTACTGAGAACTGATGTTGGGCCACTGATTCGGTGAAGGCTCGCCGCGATAATCGAAGCCGGTCCACACAAAGCCGCCCATGAGCCAGGGCTGCGAGTCGCAAAAGCTCCACCAGCCCACGGCGGAGGCCCGCCCCGTCGTCGTATAGGGATCGTAAGAACCGACGTAGCCCTTCGCCGGGTCAGTGACGTAAATGCCTCGCGTACCGACGGCGCTCACCGTCTCGGTGCCGACCACCGGGTGGTCAGGATGAGCTTCGTGATATGCCTTCGCCTGGGGGTCCATGTAGTTGTAGCCGATAACGTCGCAGACCGCCAGCCCGCCGGTTCCGATGGCCCCGGTAGGAGCGATCGATACGGGCCGGGAGCCATCCTCATCTGTTGCCACTTGCTTCATCGCGGTCAAGATCAGAACACCCTTTTCCGTATTGGCCTGGCGCTCTTCGTTGCCCATTGACCACATGAAGACACTCGGGCGGTTGCGGTCGCGGCGTACCAGGTTCCTGAACTGGCT
Source organism: Occallatibacter sp. (assembly GCA_035546015.1). GTDB lineage: Bacteria > Acidobacteriota > Terriglobia > Terriglobales > Acidobacteriaceae > Telmatobacter. The sequence goes on along the minus strand of DASZXD010000337.1, from coordinate 27,053 downwards.
CAGGCCCTCCGGATTTGACGACATCATACGCGTCTCATCGAAGACCAGCATGCCCAGCTTGTCGCATGCATCCAGCAACTCAGGCGTGGGTGGATTGTGCGAGGTGCGAATTGCGTTGCAGCCCATCTCCTTCAGCTTGCGAATGCGGTAGTACTGCACGGCATCAGGCAGCGCCGCGCCGAGCCCCGCATGATCCTGGTGATTGCAGGTCCCCTTCACCTTCACGTGCTGGCCATTGAGAAAAAGTCCCTGCTCGGGATCGATTTTCAGCGAGCGAATGCCGAATGGAGTTTCATAACGATCGACTACCTCGCCACCCGCTCTGATTTCAGTGACCAGAGTGTAGAGATTTCTCTCTTCGAGCGACCAGAGCAGCGGGCGCTCTACCGTGATCTTCTGCTCGTAAGTTTGCTCGCTTTGCGGGGCGATCGCTGCGGGTGCGGTGGCGTCTTTCGCGACGGGCTTGCCGGCTGGGTCCAGAATCGTGGAGACGACACGCGTATTCGCAGCGGCGTGGCCGTCGTTGTTCACCTCAGTGCGAACGGAAAGAGCGGCATCAGCGGAGCGCACGTCCGCGGCAACGAAAGTTCCCCATTTCTTGACGTGAACAGGATTCGTTTTTACCAGCCATACATGGCGGTAAATTCCCGCTCCCTCATAGAACCAGCCATCGCTCAGTGTGGCATCGACTCTGATCAACAGGACATTTGTTCCGCCAACGTTGATGAAGTCAGTTACATCGAAGCTGAAGGGATCATATCCGCCGCTGTGACGGCCCACATAAAATCCATTGCAGACCACCATGGTCTCGCGGTAGGCGCCGTCGAATTCTATGCTGATGCGCTTGTTTGCATCCTCAGGAGCGAGTTCGAAGACACGGCGATACCATCCCACGCTTGTTTCCGGGTAGTTGCGTCCCAGCGGGTAAAATCCTTTGCTGGCGAGGGTGGGGTCGTTCTGGAAGGGCAGTTCTACCGCCCAGTCGTGGGGCAGATCCACCTGTTTCCAGTCGCCGTCGTCGAACGCGGTCGAGCTTGCTTGAAGAAAATTGCCGGTCTTCTGAAAATTGCCAGACTGGCCGAATCCGAAATCGAAATCCCTGGACGCGTCGTTGGCGTTGCCCAGGTGGAAGCGCCAGCCGAAATCCAGAAGCAGCCGCTCTCTGCCGGAGCTGCGCGCAGCCGAAGATGTGGCCGCCGCGGAGTTTGCAGATTCGTCGGCCGCTTGCGGAGAGAGAGGGCCGGAGCCTTCACTCGCTGCTTTAATCGCTGTGCCGAGGGGAGCCACGCCCTGGGCCGCCGCAGCAGCCGGGAGCAACAAGCCAGTCTTCAGAAGATTTCGGCGTGATAACGTTTCCATGAGCCCTCCATAAACACTTCTTTTGGCATGTTTTTCAGTCGCCGCGAGTATATACCTTGCCATTCACCCGATGTCCAGCAGGAAAGCGATTGGCGGGGGCTCTTTGCACATATAATCTGCTGCTGAAGTGATTTTGAGGCTTGCCGGAAGAGCGATTGTCTTCAGGGACACGCCCTGCCGCATTGTTTCATGGGCGCAGCTCTATCCGCGCTTCTTCAACTCTCGCTTCAACACTGCTTCCAGACCGGCCTTAATGTCAGCGTATTCGGACTGTGACAATGTTCCCATGACCTTTTCGCTTTCGATAGCAAAAAGCTCCTCTTTGATCGTGCTCAGCAGTACGCTCTCATCACCAGCAGGCCGTGAATGCACAGGCTTTGCTTGAGTGCTGCGCCTTTCGTGCTCCGACAACGCGGGAGCCTCAAATGCGGGCTCTTGTTTTGCCGGCAAGGCCACTGCCGATCCATGAATCCGCTTGCGTCGAAGATAGAATCCGTACAAGATCAGCGCGGCTGCCAGGACACCCAGGATCCACCACATCGTTGCGCTGCCACGATCCTGAGGCTCTGCTGAACCTGTAACCTGTGATCGGCTTTCTGCTGCACTCATGCCTGCAGGCTGCCCGGCGCTGTTGTCGAGGCTATTGCTCGCCATCTGGCCTTCGCCAGACACCGCAAAACGAATCGCCTGACCCGGCTGAACGTTCCTGGCTCTGAACGTCTGCACTCTGGGATCTTCCTGTGCCGGCTGGAAGTTTGCACCCTGCGCGTCGGAGAACGTCATTCCGTTGGCAACGTAGATCACCAGATTATCTGCATGCATCAGAAGATGCGGCGCAAGGGTGTATCTTCCGCTGTAAGACAGATGATATTGAACCTCGAACAGTGTCTCCTTTTCTCCTTTATCGGGCTGAATGGGGACGTTGAATGTGTAGTGGCCTTTCTCTGAAAGCGGAACAAGGTGCGTGTTGGTGCCCAACCCTCCTGGCCGCGTGGCCGAGGCTCCATCGAGTATCGCCTCGGGAGGAATCGCAATTTCAAACGTGTTGCTGCTGAACTGTGCTCGCGGAGGGAGGCTGGTGTTGCGCACAAGATAGCGCTCGTGGATGCGCAGAACTCCGCCGCCAGCTTCTATGAGCAACATGTCCGCGTCTATGCCTACGCCATCGAGCTTGGCTGCAACGTCGTAGACCGTTACATCGCCGGACGAACCGCTTTGCGGAGCGGCGATGAAGTATGTCGCTCCCTGGTGGCTCACCCGGATGAGGTAAGGGCCCATGCCGGGTGCGGTGAGCATGTACTGGCCATCAGCATTTGTTGTTGCGGTGGCAGCATCCGACATTCCTGCCTGCACATCGACCAGCGAAACCGTATCGCCTGAAGAAGGCTTATTGACGGTTCCATTGGTGACTTTTCCAGTGAATGTAGCGGCCAAAGATGCATGCGCGATGAGAACCGCAAATGCTGAAACCAGAAAGCCGGTGGTCCGGGTCTTGCGCATCGTCAATATCCTTTGCTAGTGAATTGCTGGTTCAAGTACCGGATCGCTGTTGCCAAAGGCAACTCCTGCCGCCTTGAGAAACTCCGATGGCGGTGTTCCTCCCGCAAAGATCCAGACCAGGTCGTTGCGCAGTTCCTCGAGCTGGCCATCTTTTTCAATCAGCACACTGCCTGCACGAAATTCAGTCGGTATGGAGTTGAACAGGACCCGCACCTTGCCTGACGCAACGTGCTCTGCAATACGCTTGGCGTTGCGGTCTTTCAGACGGGTGAATTCGCTGCGTCTGTAGGAAAGTGTGACGGTGTTCCCCGGCTGGAGCGCCAATCCCATGGCGGCCTCGACAGCGCTGTCGCCGCCGCCAACGATCAGAATGTTTTGTCCGGTGTAGTGGTCGGCTTCAATCAGCCGATAGAGCACGTGCGGCAACTCTTCGCCTTTTATGCCGAGCTTACGCGGCGTGCCGGCTCGTCCCAGCGCGAGTACGACAGCGCGCGCCTTGTATATCTGCTGCGATGTGCTTACTCGAAAGAGGCCGTCAGCTTCTTTGCGCACAGACTCGACGCCTTGCCCGGTGTGGATATTCAGGTCTGTCCGTTGCATGATCTTTTCCCAGAAGGCCAGAAGGTCTTCCTTGGAAAGCGTGGTTTTGCTGAAGCGCCCATGTAGCGGGAATTCAACCGGGCTGGTCATCACGAGCTTTTGCCTCGGGTACTTCGAGACTGTTCCTCCCACCGTCTCGCGCTCGAGAGTAAGTGTCTTCAGTCCATGCTCGGCGGCACGCAGTGAAGCGCTGATGCCTGCAGGCCCGGCGCCAACAATAATGACTTCCCACACATCTTCGCCTGCCGAGTTTTGCCCGTGGGAGAGTTTACGCTCCACAATGCCGTCAATGCAGTCGCGGCCCTGGTTCACGGCATTCTTGATCAGCGCAAGACCACCCAGCTCGCCAACGATAAAAAGATTCTCAACGCTGGTTTCGTAGCTGGCGCTGATGACAGGCATGTCGGCGCCTGCGCTTGCTTTGGCCATCACCATGGTGATGGCGCCAACCGGACACTCTTCTGCGCACAACCCATGACCAATGCACTTGTGGGGATTCACGATTGACGCTTTGCCGTCGATGAGCGCCAGCACATCTCCTTCAGGACAGACCTTGACGCACCCGCCGCACCCGATGCATGAGTCGGTATTCACGCGCGGATGCTGCGCGCGCGGCCCTTCAGAAAATAGAGGTCCGCGTTCGGCATGAGCGCGCGCTGCTGCTTCTTTCTTCTTATGTCCGCGCCAGTAGCGAATCAGAAAGAAGCCAAGAACCGATCCGGCAATGAGCCAGGTGATCAGCGTATCCATGATTCAATGCAACCCAAGGCTTGCGAAGCCCAGACCCATAACGACCACAATGTGCAGAATGGCAAGCACGGCAAAAGCATAGCTGAAGGGGCGATGGACTACGTGCCACAGATGAAATACGCGCTGTGTCTGGCTGAGAAAGACCATGCGCCTGGAGAAGGACGATTTTTTCCGGACAAGCTGGACAATGTGCTCGATCTCAGCGCTGCCGGTAGAAAAGAATCCGCCCAGCGAGCGTACTTTGACGGCAAAGGAGCAGGGCGCGCGCCGCAGTCCTGCGATACGAAAGGGCATGCCAACGTCGAGAACAATCATCTCCCCAATAGCGCGCAGCGGTCCGATATCACGGATGTGCTCGCGTGATGGCACATGCAACGCACGATCGAGTTGATCGGCAGAAAAGATGGATTGGTCAACAAGCGCTTCTGAAAGCTCCACCTCGCGCTGCCGAAGATCTGCCAGAGACAACTCGGCGGCCGTCAGAGAGCGAGGAATCTTTGCGTAGAGGTAGCGGCCAATTACGCCGCTTATGGCTACGGCCAGCATGATCCAGAAGGCGATGCCGGCTATGCCCTGGAACTTGAACGATGCGTGGAAAGCGATCACGATGGGCGCCGTGATGCCTGCCACGACGTGAAAGTCCATCCAGTGCCGGGCCGTGCCAATGCGGCCAAGCCAGGGAATCACCTTGCGCAGCGCATAGAGAAAAATGATGAAGAAGAGCACTGTGCCCAACACACCGAGCTTCAGGCCGATTGTTCCGCTCGGTCTCAGCAGTTCGTGCTTATCCGAGTACGGCCTTTGTTCCATCGGCAGCAGATAATAATTCGCGCCGTAGATAGCCAGCGATGTCACCAGCGCAAATGACGCGGCGGCCGCCAGAAATACGCGAACGTGGTGTCCACGCTCGCTCTTGCGATTAATACGCGATACCCGAGGCGAGACAGGGCCGCTTTGAAGAATGGATTGACTCATGGTACCTTGCTTGCTCCTTGTGTGCCTGTGTCCGTTTTCGGATCGCTGTCCTGGGCGGGTTTATCCTGGTGAACCTTCACATTTGGATCCTGCTCGATCTCCGCTGAAAATGCCCTATAGTTGCCAAACGTGTGTGTATTGCGCCAGCGCTGCCGCGGAGTCGCCACATCGACGACGGCCACTGTAGGCAGATTCATCAATGCCGGTTGACCGGGCAATGTTTCCGGTTTGTACTCAACGTGAATGCTCAGCGAGCGCAGCCCCACATCGCTCATGTCACGCTCGAGACTGGCTTCAATCTTCACAACTGTCTGCGACGCCTTGTCGAGCCATGCTGTGCCTTGAAGATCGAGCGGGTACTCGCGGCCGCGCAGCGCAAGAGCAGCCGGAGTGCGGCCGCCGGGAATATGCGTGAAGCGGATCGGAATGGCAGGTCTGCCGTCGACGATCTCTTCAGGGAGAGTCTCGAAATTAAATCCAGCCCGATAGTACGGATGAAAGACCAGAAGCAGGGTAGCGACTCCATTCGTAACCAGCATCGGTGTGGAGATGAGCTTGTGGCGCTCCCCCGGCTCATCCACTCTGGATTCGTTCAACTGGAAGTCGTCAGCGTCTCCGCTCATCATGATGAGGTAGTCGAACTTATCGCTGGACGACGCCATTACGTGCCCATTGTCGCTGAGCTTTTCCTGGGTAACCGTTTCAGTGCAGTGCAGATCGGCCAGCTTTTCGAGATAGGCGGTGATCTGTTTTTGCGCAAGCGTAACGGCATTCGAAGCATCCACCGGCTGGGCCGCTGTGCAGATGCGCGACCCCGCAAGCAGGCAGCAGATGAATATCGCGCGCAATTCAGTGCAGATTCGCATGAGCCACTCTCCGCGATGCAGCACGATTGTTAAATCTATAGCCGAGAGTCGTTGTCCACTGGTCGTAGTTCAGAGATCCTCCGCGCTGCACCGTGAACATGCTCTCAAGAAACAGCCGTGAACCAAGGTTAGTATCCAGCAGAAGATTTGCGAAAGTGGAATTACTATTGGCGGCGGCGGATGAATTGTATGCGTAGTGCCCGCCCTGCAGGTTCAACCGAAGGTTGTCCAGCAGATCGCGCGAGATGGTCACTGTCGAATAAGTTCCAGTGGCGAAGGCGCTATCGAATTTGGAATAGCGCGCATCTGCTTCGAGTCCAGTCTTCCAGATATTGGAGACCGTAACGCCGAAAAGCTTATTAAGCGAATTTTTCGGATCGGTCGAGTCATTGCTCTGCCCCAGACTGAAGTAGCCAGTGACGTGCAATGGAAATTGAATGCGTGCTCCGCCATTAACGCCCTGATACAGATACTTGTCGAGCAGGCCAGTGCCAACAAGCGTCGGATCGTAGGTCGGCACATCGCGAAAATACGTATCTGTCAGATCAAGCGTCACACGCGGGTGCACCTGAATGCGCAGCGACAACAGGCTTCTCCCTAAGCCGGTTGCGATTGCCGACATGCCGGGATTCGGCGTGGGTTTGTCGATCTGCATGGAGTGATAGAGAGAGAAGTAGCGCTTGAACGAGAAGTTGTTCTCGGTGAAGACGAACGGCCTGTTCACTGTCCACTTCAATAGATCAACGCCTCCGCCGAAGGTTGCCTCATAATGAAACGCCTCATAGCTTCCGCCATGCACGTTGAAAAATACTCCGCCGATGCGGCGCTGTGGATTGTAGTCCCATGCAGTTGGGTCAGGCGTGGATCCAGCGAACATGCCCAGCACTGAATGGCTTGCGAACTCTCTTCCGATGTACATACCGTCGATCGTCTCGAGACTGCTGGCCCATGGCACGTAGAGACGGCCGATTCCAGCAGTCCACCGCGAGTCAGGGTTCACGTACGTGAGGCTCATCAGATAAGTGCGGTTCATCAGGTCCTGCAACGTAGCCTGTGAGGCTGAGGAGTTTGTGCGTAATTCTCCACGCCAGTAGCCATTCAGATTCCAGTGTGTGCCGAAGATGCGCGTGAAGTCGGCGCGGAAGACCATGCCGTATGCATTCGAGGTGGAAGTGGCCTGGCCGACCTGACGAATGGTGCTGATGTCGAATCCGATCCGTCCACGCACCTGATTCACCTCTGGCAGCGGCGGACGTGGAACCTCGGCTCGCACTTCTTCATCGAGTGGGTCACCCTCGCTGAAGCTGATCACAATGGGATATTTGCGCGTGTTCCCGAGTGTGTTCTTCGCTACGATCTTCTCGACTTCGCTCTCCGGCAACGAGACAATATCATCTGTCGTGAGATCACGCGCAGATGTTTTTATCTCACAGACCGCCGATGTTGAGGCCACCGAGATTACCGTCAGTCTGGCTACAATGCCCGGCGCAATCGGTTTGTTTCTCGCGTCCGATTCCGGCAGCGTGGGGTCCTGCTTCAATACGAGCTCAGTATTCTCGGCCAGGCCGGCATCCCGTCCGCCATCGATGTAGACATTAGTCCCGCTGATATAGCGCACATGAAACGTGGACCGCACCGGGGCGGGTTGCGTGTCGGGTGCTGCCTGTTGCGAAGTCTGCGCGGCACAAAGACGCAGGAAGAGGAACGCCAAAGCGAGGGAGTGACGCCGGATCAACCCTAACCTCCTCCGCCGTTCTTGTGACACGCGTAGCAGTTCACGCTGTTATACACATAACCGGAAACACCCGAGTGTCTGGGATTGGTGGCTGCCGCCGTGTGGCAACCGGTGCACTGGAACACAGAGTAGTCAGACGAGTTTGTATGACAGGTGGCGCACACACCGTTTGCGTTGCCGTGATTGAGCGGGAAGAAGGTGTGATAGCTGGCCGGCAGCGTCGCCGGAACCCACGCCGTTGTGGTGTGACAGGTTGTGCAGGTGGTGGGCCAGCCCGCGGTTACGTGATTGGGATTCGTGGTTCCGGTAAAGTCAGCCTTGTGGCAGGAATAACAGTCCGTCGGCGTTCCTGCAAAGACATTGTTGATGTGGCATTGATTGCATGCAACCGTCGTATGCGCACCGGTGAGCGGGAAGGGCGTGTTGTTGTGATTGAACGTGGCGCCAGCCCATGAGGTTGTGGAGTGGCAGGTGTCGCAGGTAGTCGGAAAGCCCGCTGCTGTATGACTGGGGTTATTCGTTCCCGTCCAGTCAGCCTGGTGGCATCCGTAGCAGGTTGTCGGCAGCGTGGTGTAGTTGTTGTTGGTATGGCAGGCAGTGCACTGCAGAGTCGTGTGTGCTCCGGTAAGCGGAAACGCAGTGTTGTTGTGGTTGAACGAGGACGGACTCCATGCACTCGTTGTGTGGCAAATGGAGCAGTCGGTCGGGAAGCCGGAGGCCATGTGATTCGGATTCGTCGTTCCTGTGAAGTCAGCCTGGTGGCATGAGTAGCAGGCCGTTGAAGTCGACGTGTAGTTGTTGTTGACATGGCACTGGACACACGTCAGTGTTGCATGCGCTCCGGTCAGCGGATAGTTGGCGTAGAGCGCATGATTGAAATTGACATTTGTCCAGTTCGCCGTTGTGTGGCAGGTGTCACACGTAGTTGGGAAACCCGCGGCTATGTGATTCGGATTAGTGGTTCCGGTCCAATCGGACTGATGGCATCCGTAACAGGTGGTCGGCAACGTCGTGTAGTTGTTGTTGGTGTGGCACTGTGCGCAGGCCACCGTAGCGTGAGCGCCTGTAAGTGGAAACACCGAGGCATGATTGAACGTAGACGGCGACCACGCACTCGTGGTGTGGCAGAGAGTGCAGTCCGTGGGGAAGCCCGAAGCTACGTGCGCCGGATTATTTGTGCCGGTAAAATCTGCCTGGTGACAGCCGTAACAGGCGGTTGGAAGCGTTGTGTAATTGTTGTTGGTGTGGCACTGTGCACAGGCCACCGTAGTGTGCGCACCCGTCAGCGGAAAGGCTGTGTTGTTGTGATTGAACGTTGCGTTGGTCCACGACGAGGTGTTGTGACACACTGTGCAGTCGGTCGGGAAACCCGATGAGACATGCGGCGGGTTATTCGTCCCGTTGAAATCAGCCTGGTGGCAGCCATAGCAATCTGTCGGCAGGGTTGTGTAGTTGTTATTCGTATGACATTGCGTACATGGCACGGTGATGTGCGCGCCCGTCAGCGGAAACTTCGTTGTGCTGTGATCGAAGGTGGAAGGGCTCCACGCGGTAGTTGTATGGCATTGCGAGCAATCAGTGGGGAACCCTGCGGCCACGTGGTTAGGATTAGTAGTTCCCGTGAAATCCGCCTGGTGGCAGGAGTAACAGGCTGTGGGCGTCGATACGTAGTTGTTGTTCACATGGCACTGCGTGCAGGCGAGCGTGGCATGCGCGCCGGTCAACGGGTAATGCGCATAAACTGTGTGATCGAACTTCGCATTGAGCCAGTCGCTGGTTGAATGACACGTGCCGCAGTCGTGCGGCAGCCCAAGCTGCACGTGCGGGGGATTGTTGCTGTTATTGAAATCGCTGGCGTGACAGCCGTAACAGGAGGCCGGCGTTCCGGCGAATACGTTGTTGACATGGCATGCAGTACACGGCAGTGTGGCATGCGCACCGGTCAGCGCATATCCTGTCACCTTCAGGTGGTCAAACTTGGCGTTGAACCACGTGTCCATCGTGTGGCAGCTTTCACATGTAGTGGGGAAACCTGCTGAAATGTGGTTGAGAACCGGAGTTTGAAAATCCTTCTGATGGCATGAGTAACAGGCGGTCGAGAGCCCAGTGAACTGCCCGGCTGCGGCGTTCTTGTGGCAGTCGTCGCACTGCAGCATGGCATGCGCTCCCACAAGCGGAAAGCGATTCTGGTGATCGCGGATCGCTTTTGCAGAGACCTGCCAGCCCTTGACCGAATGGCAACTTTCGCAGTTCGCGCCAAACTGGCGGCGATGTATGTCGGCATGGCAGTCTGCGCAATGGGTGCTCACATTCTTGAAGACCAGATTCGTATGGCACTGCGTGCAGGCAACTTTCGCATGCATGCCGCGCAATGGGTAACCCGTTTGATCGTGGTTGAACTCAGGATTCGACCGGATCGGTTTCCAGCTTGTGTAGCTGTGGCACTCCTGGCAGGGGATGGAGATGGGGCCGTGCGGATTCGTGACCTTGGCCTGCGGCCCAGCCGAGCCTGGCCGGGAATTGCCCGGCTCCTGCTGCAGTGTGGCACCCACAAGCAGCGGCAAAAAGCCAATCAGAATTGTCGTGAGCCAACGACGACTTTCCATTCCGCCCACCGCATCGGCGTGTGCGTTATCGGCCAGTATGGAAGCCTGGTTCAACCGCACACGAAAATCGCTGCAGTTGCGCTGACCACACAAACCCACTTCATTCGCACAGCGCGAAGTCCTAAGCTTTCAAGGCAGCAATGAACTTGTTTCGCAGTTCGGGTATCGGCCGGAAATTATTATGCGCAGCCAATGAAGCGGTGAGCAGGCTTCGACGGGGTGGCACGCTTTCTCTCTAACTGGCAGAGGATCCGGCGATTTTATTTTCGGGCAACAAATCTTCACTGATTCAATGCTGGTCAATTGACGGGGAAGCCGAAAATCTGTGAGCCCAGATGCATTAAAAATCAGAGTACAACAGCGAACAGGGACGGTCTATTGCAAATGAGTTACTTTAGGCATCCTAAATATGACGTTTTATTCATCTTGACCCCGCTGCTTGCCCCTGTACCGGCTTAGGCACAGCCGATCCATGGCAGTCTTCGCACCGTGTGGGGGTTGGTTTGTAGAACAGCACCAACGTGCCGTTCACCGCTTTCTTAAGCGTATGGCATGCAGAGCACGCAACATTCTCGTGCCCTCCACGCAGTGGGAACACCGTCTTGTCGTGGTTAAAGAGAGATGGCTGCCATTTGTTCGTGTTGTGACATCCGGCGCAATCATTTGCGCGCTGACCGAACTGATCGGCATGCGGATTTTCATGGCACTCGCTGCAGCGCACCGGCGCGCTGGCGAACTGCACATGCGCAATTGTCAACTCGAGATTCGGAGGGCGATGACACTCCGCACAGGCCACGGCGCGGTGCGACCCAATCAACGGGAAAGCTGTGGTTGCATGATCGAACCTGGAGAGATCCTTCCACTCCTTTGTCGTGTGGCACGCCTCGCATCCGAGGGGCTTGCCTGCTTTATCCGGCGTAGTCATGCGCTGCGCAAATTGACCCTTATGAATGTCTTCATGGCAGGTTGTACATGAAAGCATATTGAAGTGATAGAGAGTCAGTTTTGTTCCCGGCATCGGCTTGTGGCACTGGTTGCACGGAACTGCTTCGTGCCCTCCGGTCAGCGGGAATCCAGATTGCTGGTGCCTGGCAAGTGTGTAACTTGAGATTTTGAAGCTTGCGCCGTTGTGGCACTGCTCGCAGCGGTTACGCCAGGGATCGCCGGCGAACTGGCCCTGATGTTCATCTGCGTGGCAGTCCGTACAGCGCGCGAACTTGAGCCGGAACCGCGTGTCCTTGCCTGCTGGAATGTGACACGATGCGCACGGCACCTTTGCATGTGGAAAGATCAGCGGGAACCCTGTCTTTGCGTGGTCGGCGACGGAAAATGTCGATGGGCTCCAGCCCTGCACCGTGTGGCAGCTCTCGCAGCGTCCGCCGTCGGCGCGTTGCGCAAACTGCCCGCCATGCGGATCAGGCTTGTGGCAGTCAGCGCATGCTGCATGCGGAATGGGCGTCTTGAAATCTCCCCCCTGGTGGCACGCAACGCAGAGCACATCCTGATGCTTGCCGAGCAGCGGGAATCCGGTCTTCGCGTGGTCGAACTTCTCGGCAAACTCCGATTTCTTGAAAGTGAATGTCGTATGGCACGAATCGCAACCCTGCTTGAATGCGCCTTTGTGCGGGTCGAGATGGCAATCGGAGCAATTCTGAAAGCGCAGTCCCTCGTAACGCGTCTGTCCATCCGGTCCGGGCGTGTGGCAGCTTTTGCATAGAACGTAGCGATGTTCTCCGGTGAGCGGGTAGCGCGTAGTGGAGTGATCGAAGTTGTGCGTATCGATAGTGGCGGCCTTCCAGTCAGAAGTTGAGTGGCATCGCGCGCACTCGGAACCGAAACGGCCCTGGTGCGCATCCTGATGGCATGTGCCGCAACTGGTGGAAAGGCCCAGCCAGGTGTGGTTCAAATCCTTGCCGGCAAGCAGCGCACGCGCCTGCGGAGCAATATGCTGCGCATTATGACAGGCCCGACAACTCACGCCAACGTGTTTGCCATCCAGGACAAAGCTAGTCTTTGTGTGATCGAAGCCCTGGGCCGTTGGATTCCAGTGGATCATCTGAAAATCAACGCCGTTGTGATCGGAGTGGCACTTTACGCAGGCTTCGCCCTCGGCTCCGCCGCGCGGAAACGTGGCATGCAGTCCTCTGTTCTGTTGTATTTCAGAGGCGATTTCCTTATGACACTCGAGGCAGTGAAAGATTGGCGCTTTAGTCGATACCGCATGGCACTTTGTGCAGTTTGCGTCGCCACTCAGACTCTGATGCGGACGGGCCAGAGGTCCAGGTGAAATCTGTCCCATCAGCCGTGGAGCTGCCAGCGCGATCAACATTGTCAGCAGCACGCTGCTCAGGTGTTGCTTTGACGGCTCAATGCGCGTGAGTCGCCGGCCGGTCTTCAGAGCTCGTGCAGTCCATTGCGTCCAAAGTGCGTGCATCCAATCTTTCCTTGCGTGCATGGTTCCTGGCAGGAACCCGTCCCGGCCGTTGAGCCAGATGGCACCTTCGATAGGTAGAAGACAACAACCTCACGCAACAGAGTCCAAGGATACTCGGAAAAACGTACAGTGGAGCAACCGGCCAGATGAACATATCTTCATCTGGAACGTCTGCAGTGACCTTCTGGCTCAGGTTCACGCGGCTCCTTGCATCGTGTCAAGCCTTTCTGTACGGCAGTCATGAGATGTATCAAGTCTTGCGCGGCGACAATACCGCAGCTACGCTGCATTCCGCCACGACTTGTGCCACGTAAAGTGCACTCCAATTGCCAACGACTTTGCGCAACTTGTCTCTGTCCGGTCGAAGGGTACGCACGTTCAACGCCCTGCAGCCGACCAGCCTTCGGATTCCTCTGTCGGCAACCTTTCCAGATCTGGCGGAAATCCTGCAGTTGCGCTGCAACGCTTCACCGTCCGCATCGGTGATCCTCGCGTGCTCCAGGGGCTACAGACAGCCAGACTCGCTTACTCCCGTGCAGAAACCGCAGGTAATGGACCCCTGCTGGATGAAATTCCTGCCTCCCATCAACGATGGTGAAACCGCCAGGAGGCCTCGGTTCTTGTTCCAGGACTGGTTGGTGCAGGGGTAACTGCCTTTGCGGCGGCGGATGCCGATGGATGTAGAGAGAAACGGTCAGTTTTTTCACGGAAGCCCTTTGGGGCTAATACCGCCGCTGGGCGCGTGATTTGGTTTGTCCGCAAAAAAGACCGGAGAACCCGAACAGGTCACACGATGTGTGACACGGGCGCACCGGCACTTATTAAACACAGCTTGATAAGCTGGCGGAGAGAGAGGGATTCGAACCCTCGATAGAGCTTTTGACCCTATAACGGTTTAGCAAACCGCCGCCTTCGGCCACTCGGCCATCTCTCCGGCTCTCAGGTGGGATTATACCGGAATTTGCGCCTCCGGCGCTTGCACACCTGCAAACTCCGGTTTTTCTCTTTGTGCTGCGGGCTATAGTTGTTAGATTCACAATCATGTCCATGCAGCGCAGACCGGCCCGGCACAAGATGCGGATGCTCCCGCTGGTCGCCGCCACCTATTTCATGGTGTCGGGCGGGCCATACGGCATCGAGGACATCCTGGGAGGCGCCGGCTTCCTGCGCGCTATCCTCATTCTCCTGGTGCTGCCCTTCGTCTGGAGCCTGCCAACGGCACTCATGATCGGCGAGCTCGCTGCCGCCATTCCAGCCGAGGGAGGATTCTACGTCTGGGTCCGCCGCGCCATGGGGCCCTTCTGGGGCTATCAGGAGAGCTGGCTCTCGCTCTCCGCCAGCATCTTCGACATGGCCCTTTATCCTTCCATCTTTGCGCTCTACCTTGGAGCGCTTGCGCCCTCCCTCACTGCCGAATGGCGCTCTTATGCATGGAAGCTCGCAGCGGTGGTTCTGTGTTGTGCGTGGAACCTGCGTGGCGCGCCGGAGGTGGGTGGAGACTCCGTCAAGCTGGGTGCGCTGCTGCTCGCGCCCTTCGCCGTCTTTGTCGTCCTGGGTTTCTGGCGCGGCTTAACGCTGCATCCAATCATCTCCTGGGCAAGTCCCGCAGATGGCGCGGGCATCTCAACCGCTCTACTGGTTGCCATGTGGAATTACATGGGCTGGGACAACGCCTCGACAGTCGCGCGCGAGGTGGAGAGCCCCCAGCGCAACTATCCGCGTGCAATGATCTCGGCTGCTGTTCTTACCGCGTTCACGTATGCGTTGCCCCTTGCGGCTATGGCCTTTGGAGGATTATCGCCCGAGGGTTTTACCACCGGTTCCTGGGCCGGAGCCGCGCATGCCTTTGGCGGGCAGCTCCTGGTGCTGGCAGTGGTAGCCGGCGGAGTCATCTGCGGCGTGGGTATGTTCAACGCGCTCATGATGAGCTATACCCGGCTGCCCATCGCCATGGCTGAAGACGGCATGCTGCCGCGGGTTCTGCTCCGTCGCAACCGCCGCGGAGTGCCCTGGGTAAGCGTGCTGGTGTGCGGCGCGGCCTGGGCGCTCGCGCTCAACCTGCGCTTTGAGCGGCTCATCTCGATCGATTTGATTCTCTACGGAACGAGCCTTCTGCTCGAGTTCGTGGCGCTCGTAGTTCTGCGCCTGCGAGAACCCGAGTTGCCCCGGCCTTTCAAGGCTGGAAGCTTTGGCTTTGCGTGCCTGCTCGGCGTGGGGCCTGCGGCACTTATCGGTTACGCGCTTTTCATCTCGCGCCATGAAAAGATCATTGGTTCGCTCTCAGCGCTGACCTTTGCGGCCGCCGTGGCGCTCATCGGCCCGCTGCTTTACTGGATTACGGTCTTATGCACAGCTCGTGCGCCGGTTGCCAGTTCAGTTGCTGGCCCAGCCTCCGGTCCAACTCTGGACTAACGCACAAAAACCTAAGCCGCGCCTTCGAATCGAAACCCTGGAGCGCGGCTTAAATCTTTATCCAGCCTGTACGGCTGTGGTCTTTGCTGCAGCCTGCGACTTTTTTTCCTTGGCTTCCTGAAACATCTTGATGGCCCGCGCCACGCGGTCGCGCGCATAGCCGGCATCATGCCAGCCTTTTACCTCCACGCGCTTACCTTCAAGGTCCTTATATATGGAAAAGAAATGTGTGATCTCCTTCAACAGGTGTGGATACATATCGGTGTAATTCCAGACATTGGTATAGCGCGGATTGTTCTTGCCCACCGCCAGAACCTTCTCGTCCAGCACGCCCTGGTCCAGCATCTCCAGCAGGCCAATGGGGCGAACCTCCTGCACGCAACCCGGAAAGCTGGGATCCGGCACCAGCACCAGCACGTCCAGGGGGTCGCCGTCGTCGCTCAGTGTTGAGGGAATAAAGCCGTAGTCTCCTGGGTAGTGCACCGGGGAGTGCAGGTTGCGATCGAGCTTGAAGACGTGCAGCTGTTTGTCATACTCGAACTTCTGCGTCCCATCTTTGGGAATTTCAATCACCGCTCGAAAGACCTCGGGTGCGCGGTCGCCAACCGGCAGTTCCAAATAATTGACCATCACGATTTCCTTCTTTCAGGTTGGGGAGCCTGTCCTTGAATCTTATCTTTCCGACGCTCTGCGGCTGCGCAGAGCAAGGCTGCAATCAGTATGATGCCAGGTTAAAAACCCGGGCTGCGGCCCGGAACTAATATAATCAGGGATAATGAAGGCGCATGTCTATGTCACGCTGAAGGCCTCGGTCCTGGACCCGCAGGGCCAAACCATCCAGAACGCTCTTCGCAAGATCGGATTCGCAGACGTCTCCGCCGTGCGCCAGGGCAAGTATTTTCAGCTTTCTTTGGCTGACGGCCTGAGCCGCGACAAGGCGAGTTCCCAGGTGGAAAGCATCGCTCGCGACGTGCTCACCAACCCGGTTATCGAAGAGTTCACATACCGCATAGAGGAATAAGGCCCTCTTTGGCATCAATGCTTACTGGGTTCAGCGTTCTGCAGGCGGGATTTTGTTTTCGTCTCCGCCCGCGCCCATGAGCATCAGCGAGCGCTGCGCGAACGGCGAGTAGACCAGCAGCGTGGTACAGGCCAGCGCGAGACCGAAGTTGATGTGGTGCAGCAGCAGGAATGGCGCCAGCGACCATAGCTCGTCAAAGAGAAGCAGAAACGGCCATAGCTTAAGAAACTTTCCGCGTGCTCCGGGTGCGCGAAACAGCGCCGCCGAAAGCGCAAAGGCCCGCACCGGAATCAGGATCGCAGCCGTCACAATCAGCATTGCAAACAGAGCCGTTGCATAAGGCAGCGGTGAGAGCAGATCCTGGATCTCCGCCAGGTTGGCCAGCGCGCCCACATAAAAGCCCAGGTACATCAGCTGCAGCAGCACAAACAGCGTCCGCACCACAGGATAAGGAGTTTTCGGCAGCTCCTCCGGGGTAGCCAGAATCCCGCGCGGCTTCTCTTCAGCCCCCGGTTCAGTCTCCGATTCGGTCTCCTCTTCAATCCCCGCTTCGAATTCGACCGGCAGGCTGTCTGTAGCAATCGCAACTGGCCCGGCAGCATCTTCCCCCATCGGCAACGGATCGCCTTCCACAGCAATCCGCTCCACAGGAGCGACAAACCGGTACCCACGCCGCGCCAGCGTCTCCACAAAGCGAGCGCTGCTGGCTGCATCCCCCAGAGCCTCGCGGATGCGATTCACCGCTGAGTTCAGCCCGTGCTCGAAGTCGACAAAGGTCCCATCCGGCCACAACTCCCGCGCAATCTCCTCGCGCGTCACCAGTTCCCCGGCCCGGTCCAGCAGCAGAAGAAGAACCTGGAAGGGCTGTGCATTCAGCTTTACCCGAACACCCCGCCTGCGAAGCTCTCCCGTTGCGCCGTCCGCCTCAAACACTCCAAAGCGGTAGCGCCGTGCCTGTCGTGATTGTGCCATGCCGATAGTCTTCGACAGTGTACCGAATCGCCATCCAGTGCGCTGCTTTGGTGCAGGTGAGAAATTGCCGCAACCTCAATCTCTGCAATTACTTATCCGGTGAGAAACATTCGAGCTTGCATGCATTGCATCCGCCCGCCCCGTGCGTGCAAACTGCGGCCATCATGCGTTGTTGGCCCTCCAATCCGAAGCGCAATCTCCTCATCCTTTTGCTGTGCGCTTTGCCGTTCCTCGGCTCTGCCGCAGCCGAACCCTCGCCCGTTGCAGTCGCCGCATTCGATACCTATGCCCGTTCCATCGAGTCGCGTCTTGCGCAGCAGCACCATTCTCCTGATGCATTTCTCGCTCTCGCATCTGCCGGCCCGCAGGCAGAAGCCCGTCTGCGCCGCGGCGAACTCATCATCGAGCAGATTCCCACCTCTGCAGACCAGCAACCGTCCGGCGCGGCCATCTATCACTGGCGCGGTACAGCCTTTGCTCCCGGCGCAACTGTCGCCGACTTTGAGCGCCTGATGAAAGATTTCAGCGCCTATCCGCAAACCTTTGCTCCGCAGGTGCTCTCCGCTCACATCCTTTCGCAAGACGGCAATCATCTGCAGGCAACCATGCGCGTCCGCCAACAGCACGTCATCACAGTTGTCCTCAACACGGGCTACGACATCGCTTTCGCCCGCCTTGACCCGCAGCACGGCTACAGCCTCTCGCGCAGCACCCGCATCGCAGAGGTCGCCTCACCCGGCACGCCCGCCGAGCACACCCTCGGCCCTGATCGTGACCACGGCTTTCTCTGGCGGCAAAACACTTACTGGACCTATGAACAGCGCGACGGTGGCCTCTATATGCAGATCGAGTCCATCTCGCTCACCCGCTCTATTCCCACGGGCCTCGGCTGGGCCATCGGCCCTTACGTCGAAAGCATCCCGCGCGACTCACTCGAGTTCACGCTCCGTGCCACATGCAGCGCGCTGAGCAAACAGAACTGAATCCATCGGGAAGGGAAGTACAGCCATGCCAGCACAGTCCACCGCAGCATCGTTTCAGTCCGCGCTTCGCATCAACCGCTCTCTTACAGCCTCAATCGAGAAACGCGCACTCGAATGGATGGCCGCTCACGCTCCTGCCTGGCTCACCTCAGACCAGCTCACGATCCTCGGCCTCGCTGCGCAAATCGCCGCCGGCCTCTTCTATGCGCTCGCACGCTTCGAGCGCCGAACGCTGCTCCTCGTCATCCTTTGCCTCGCGCTCAACTGGCTCGGAGACAGTCTCGACGGCACGCTGGCCCGTGTGCGCCGCCGTCAGCGTCCGCGCTACGGTTTCTACGTCGACCATATCGTCGACGTCTTCGGTTCCATCGCACTTATGTGCGGCCTCGGCTGCTCGGGTCTGCTGCATTGGCAAACCGCCATCGCCATGCTCATCGCGTTCCTCGTTCTTGCCAGCGAGAGCTATCTCGCCACCTACACGCTTTCCAGCTTCGAGCTCTCGCAGGGCATCTTCGGCCCGACTGAGATTCGCATTCTGCTCATAGCCGGCAACCTCGCACTTCTGCACAGCGCTTATGCAACGCTCTTGGGCCACAAATTTCTTCTCTTCGACATAGGCGGAGCCATCGCCGCTGCCGGCATGTTCGTCATGGCCATCCGCGTCACCGCGCGCCACACTGCGCAGCTCTACCGCCAGGAGCCGTTACGTTGAGCCACGCTGCTGAGAATGCTTTTCTCCGCTGGTGCAAATTCAACGCGGTCGGAGCCGCAGGTATGGCCGTGCAACTCGCCGCGCTCGCTATCTTCAACCAAATCGCGCGCGGCCACTATCTCATCGCCTCGGCGGCAGCCGTCGAGCTCGCGCTGCTCCACAACTTCATCTGGCATTTGCACTACACCTGGCGCGACCGCCGCGGCTGCGCCGCCATCTTCACTCAATTTGTGCGCTTCCATCTTGCGAACGGCGCCGTCTCCATGCTCGGTAATCTCGCGCTGATGCGCATCCTCGTCCATAACGCACATCTGCACGTGATCATCGCCAACTGCATCGCCATCCTCTGTTGCTCGGTCGTCAATTTTCTGCTCAGTGATCGATGGGCCTTTGCAGTGCGTATCGCAACCACTCCGGTGCAGTCATTACGATAGTGTCTCCGCCTGCGCAGACTCGTGGACACAACAGTAATAACGGCTGATTCCGCCATATCGCATAAAATCGATCCATGTGCGGAATTGTCGGTTACGTCGGTCCTAAGAAAGTTGTGCCCGTCATTGTGGAGGGCCTGCGCCGCCTTGAATACCGCGGCTACGATTCAGCCGGCATCGCCGTCGGCAGCCCCTCCGGTGCGGCGCTTGCCGTCTGCCGTGCTCCCGGCAAGCTCAGCAACCTTGAAGAAGTGCTGCGCGACCATCCGCTCGACGGTACTTTCGGCATTGGCCACACACGCTGGGCCACGCACGGGCGTCCTACTGAAGAAAACGCCCACCCGCACCGCGACTGCACCGGCCGCGTCGTCGTCGTGCACAATGGCATCGTTGAGAATTATCTGGACCTCAAGCGCGAACTCATCGCGCAGGGCCACAAGTTCGTCACCGAGACTGACACCGAAATCATTGCTCACCTCATCGAGCAGACCCAGAAAGACGCAGACGCAGCGGGTCAACCCATTCCGCTAGAAGATGCCGTCCGCCGTGCCGTCAAGCGCCTCACCGGGGCCTTCGCCCTCGGGGTGCTTTCTTCCGCCGAGCCCGACAAGATCATTGCCGCGCGCCTCGGCCCGCCGGTAGTCATCGGCGTTGGCGAAGGCGAGTATTTCGTGGCCTCTGACGTGCCCGGAATCCTTCACCACACGCGCAACATCTACTTCCTCGCCGACGGCGACATGGCCATCCTCACCCGCGACGGCGTCACGCTGACTGACTTCGACGCCAAACCCATCGAGCGGCCGATCACGCGCATCCAGTGGGACCCCATCCAGGCAGAGAAGGGCGGTTTCAAACACTTCATGCTCAAGGAAATCTGGGAGCAGCCCCGCGCCATTACAGACACCACGCTGGGCCGCGTCTCGCTCGACTCCGGCAAAGTCTTCCTCGGCGAAATGGAAATCTCCGACAACGAGCTCGCCCATGCATCGAGCATCAACATCGCTGCATGCGGCACAAGCTGGCATTCCGCGCTCATCGGCAAGTACATGATCGAGCGCCTCGCGCGCCTGCCCGTCGATGTCGACTACGCCAGCGAGTACCGCTATCGCGACCCCATCGCCGACCCCAACGCGCTCGGCCTGCTCATCACCCAGTCCGGTGAAACCGCCGACACCCTCGCCGCACAGCGCGAGATGAAATCTCTCGGCTCCAAGACCGTCGCCATCTGCAACGTCGTCGGAGCCATGGTTGCGCGCGAAGCCCATGGCGCCGTCTACACTCACGCCGGCCCCGAGATCGGTGTTGCTTCTACCAAGGCCTTTACTTCGCAGCTCACGGCGCTCTTTCTGCTTGCGCTCAAGCTCGGCCAGCTGCGCGGTCATCTCGACAAGAACCAGTCGGTCCAGCTCATCGAAGAGTTAAGCCGCCTTCCCTCAAAGATTGAAGAGGTGCTGCGCTCCTGCTCTGCGCAGTGCGAGCAGCTTGCCAAAGACTTCTCAACCGCGCGCGACTTTCTTTACCTGGGCCGCGGCATCCATTTCCCCATTGCGCTTGAGGGCGCACTCAAGCTCAAGGAAATCTCCTACATCCACGCCGAAGGCTACCCGGCCGGCGAAATGAAGCACGGCCCCAACGCGCTCATCGACGAGTCGCTCCCGGTCGTCGTTCTCGCCACCCGCGACGAAGCCGACCCAGCCTCGAAGCTGCGCTATGAAAAGACCCTGTCCAATATTCAGGAAGTCACCGCGCGCTCCGGCCGCGTCATCGCCGTCGCAACCGAAGGCGACTCGCTCATCGGTGGCCTCGTCGAACACGTCATCCACATTCCGCCTGCGCCCGAGTTGCTCGCACCGCTCATCGAGATTGTGCCGCTGCAGTTGCTCGCCTACTACATCGCCGTCCGCCGCGGCTGCGACGTAGACCAGCCACGCAACCTGGCCAAGTCCGTAACGGTGGAATAAAACCGACTCATTTCACGATACTCCGAGAGATAAATGCCCCGCTTTGCCGCAAGTTATTCTTGCGGAAAAGCGGGGCAAGTTCCAATCAAAGCTCTGCTCTACTTCTTAAACAGCGACAGATCGATTGAATCCGCCATTGCCTTATACCCCGCATCGCCGGGATGCAGATGGTCGCCCGAGTCGGCCGATGCCGCGAACCACGTCGGCTTCTGCGGATCCTGCGTCGCCTTGTCGAAATCCACCACGCCATCGAAGGTCCCGCTCGTGCGGATCCAGTTGTTCACCTCTTCGCGCACCTGCTCACCCTTCTCGGAGTAGTAACCCGCGCCGCCATACGGCGTAAGCGTTGCGCCAATCGCCTTGATGCCGTGCTCGTGCGCCGCATCCACAATCTGCTTGAGCCCAAATTCAAGCTGCGCCGCGTTGATGTCATCCTCGGGAGCAGTCAGGTGCGCCAGGCGCCCGATGTCGTTGATGCTCTCGAGCACGATCACATACTTTACGCCGTCCCGCGACAGCACATCGCTATAAAGCCGCGACACCGCGCTCGGCCCTGCGCCCTCGTTCAGCACGCGATTGCCGCCAATGCCCACGTTCAGCACCGATACATTCTCGAGGCCCTTTTCCTGCTTCAGCCGCTCGGCCAGATCATCGGGCCAGCGCCTGTTCGCATTGATCGTTGAGTGCGCTCCGTCAGTAATCGAGTCGCCCAGCGTCACAATCGCACGCGAGCCTGCCACTGCGGGCACATCCACGCCGTCGATGAAGTACCACGAGGTAATCGCCTTCGCATCACTCAGCGTCGCCGATCCCGCCACGTCTCCGTCTGCCAAGTAGTTGTCCTGGTCGGCAAACGCGTGGTACGTCTCTGCACGTATCACCTGGTTGGGCACATAAAAACTGATCGCTACATCCGACAGTGGATCGACCTTCAGCGCCACCGGGTCGGAATACACCGCCGCGCCGGGCGCAATCCGCACGCTTGATGCGCCGCCAAACGTGATCGCGTGATCTGTCCCGTCCTTGATCGCGCCGCTGCCGGCGCTTACTGCAGCATGCGCATCGCCGATTGTCAGAGGATCGGTGCCGTACGCATTGGTAAAGCGCACGCGAATCTGGTCGCCGCCATTCGAAATGTGCACAATCTCACGCAGCGTCGTCGCCGCAAAAGGGCGCATCGCTACGCTGCCCTGTGCCACCATGGGCGCAGTCGCCCATGTACCCACCCAATGTGCGCTGTCAGCCGCATATGCGCGGCCAGCGGAGCCCGCAGCGAGCATGAGAACGGGCACAATGGCAAAACCGATAGAGCGCTTCAACATGAAAGATATCTCCTCCGCATGAGGTCGAATTTCAGTGCACACGGAGTCTATCACGCGACATGCGCCAATTTGACGCACTCCCGCCCGCTTTGCGAGACTCACCCTGCATGCAGTACAGCGGAAAACTGGAATACGCCCACGAGCGCAGGATTCGCGAGCGCAATACGCTTCGTTATCGTTTCGCGCACTGGCCCATCTGGATCTGGGTCTTCTTTCTCACGCCCGGTCCGCTCACCTTCAGCCTCTTCGCGCACGGCTTCAGCCGCGGCAACAGCATCTGGCTCGGCATTGTGCTGCTCGGCACCGGCATCGCGGGCGTCTGTCAGCAACTCCCGGGCACAGAGCCGCGCCCGTACATCCTGCGCTTCGACGAAGACCGTCCCAACCCGCTCTACCGCAAGGTCTGCTACACCTTCGCCTGGAACTGCGTCATCAACTTCGCGCTGCTCAATCTCGCCGGCCTGGTCATCGCCGTTGCCACCGGCACGTGGTATCTCAAGCAGATCTACCACTACGCCTACTTCCCGGTCTGCATTGTTATTCTGCTTTTTGGTGCAGCGGGCAAACTTCCGCGCGTGGGCCCATCCACCAAACGCGAAGGCATCGAGCGCCGCTACTTCTACGGCTCTGTCTGGTCGGTCACTATCGCGCAGACTGTTTTGCTCATTCTCTGGAAGGCCTTGCCTGCAACCAGTACCGGAAGCCTCATCAAGCTCGTGATCTACGTCGGAGTGCTCGCCGCTATGGGCCTCGCCGCCTGGCGCGGAATGCTCCCGCGCACGCGGCCGATCCTGCCCGGGGAAATCATGGTCTCGGACTAGCGCAGCGCCTACGCCTTGACCGCAGTCACCTCAATTACCTCGACCCGCTGATCCGGCGCAAACTGCACCGCCACGCCGCGAGCCCAGTCCGCTTTCGTCACCGTCCACAGCGTGCTGCCTGAAATCACCGACCGCAGCGTGAATCGCCCCTCCGGCATCAGCGGCAACAGCACCACAGCTTCCGCCGCATTCGACTCATTCCGGAAGAGCGCAATCACTCCATCGCCGGTGTGCGTCATGCGCGCAAACCCATCCCACGCCGCAGGAGTCGTCTGCTGCCAGCTACCCAACGGAAAGAAGCTCTCGCTGATCTTCTTTGACTGCCGGAACTTCCTGAACCACGTAATCCTCTTGCGATACCAAGCACGATCCGCAGCGCTCAGCCTGCGCAGATCGCCCAGCATCACCGGAGCTGAACCGACGCACGTGGCAAACCGCTCCGCAATCGGCTGCTGGTCGCCATTCAGATTGCCGATCAGCATCGCCTCCACCGGCATTGAGGGCGCGCGCTGATAGAGCAGTTGCCGCGCCTGCAGCGGTCCCGCAGAGTCCGGCTCTCGGTCGTCCACATTGCTCATCCAGTCCAGGTCGCCCGCCGCCAGCAGCCCCGCGTCGATGATGTGCTTCTGTCCCCACAACTCAAAGGTCAGGTCGAGTAGCACGTCGGGATGTTTTTCGTAGACCCTGCCCGTCACGTACGAAATGCCTTCGTAGATTCGATTCAGCGACTCGGCCCAGTCGCCGTGATCGTGTCCATGTGCCCAGCATCCCGGCGCTTCGCCATACGCATTGAAGATCGTCGTCAGATCGAGCTTCACATACGCCAGCCTGAACTTTTCAATCGCATCGATTATCCGCGCTGCTGCTGTTTCACGGTATGCAGTCGCCATGCACATCACTGCCTTGGTTCCGGCGGCTGTGCCCGTGAACTTCGGCTTGCCATCCTGGTCCAGCGCCGCCCACTCCGGGTGTTCGCGATACACCGCCGTGTCGGTGCCGATCGCAGCCATCGGAATCCACAAGCCCAGCCGCATGCCGCGCGACTCAACTGCGCTCAGGATCGGCTCCAGCCCGCCCGGAAACGCCGTCAGATTCACCGCATTCTCGCCGTACTCCTGCTGCCACCCATCGTCGATGGTGAAGATGTCCATCCCCATCGCCCCGGCCGCCTCAATCAGCTCCATCGCGATGTCGTGATTGATCGAGCGCGTGAACGGCTCCCATGTGTTGTAAATCCACGGCGGTCCCTGGGCATTCACGCGCCGCACCAGCACGTCCGACGTATACGAAGGCACCGCCCATCGCGGATCGTTGAACCCATCCTCATGCTTGAACGCAATCAGAGAGGCGCTGGCCGTCGCGAACTGCTCGCCCGCCGCAAGCGTGCGCTCAAATGGCATCAGGTCGGTGTCATACATTACCGCAATCGGCGTAGTCTCCGGCCTGAAGCCGCCAATCTCCGTGCGCTTCATATAGCCCGGAACCTCGCTCAGCACCGCCATGCCCACGCCCGTCCGCCCATTGGCAAGCAGCAGCCCTGCATCCTCCGATCGTCCGGTATAAAACGTCTCACGCGGAACTGCGCCATACTGCGTCAGCAGCGTGAGCTCATTTGCGTGCCCGCACGAAACATCCACCGCCTCCACCGCCAGATGCGAAATGTGCAGAGGAGCCGAGCCGGTATTGTGCAGCACTAAATTCTTCCGCAGCGCCGCATGTCCGTCATATACGCGGTAAACAACCGACACCTCGAGTGCAAGCTCCTTGTGCCGCAGAACCACCGTAAGCGAGCGCCCATGCGCCAGCGCATCTTCATGCGCACTCACAAAATCGAATGCGCCATTGTTGCCCGCGCATGTGTGGCCATTGCACACAAACGCAAACTCGCGCCCCGCACCCTTCCGGGCCTCCTGCGGCAAAACATACTCAACTTCAATCGAAAGCGCCTTGAAGCTCGTCGTCACCAGCCCGGCGGCGGGCTTGAAAGCGATTGTCCGAGCCATGCGATCGTTGCCAATGGTCCAGGCCTGCCCAGAGCTCTCGTCTGCGCCTGCCACTGCGCCAAAAACATCCCGCCGCAACACCAGCCCTGAAGCCGCCAGAGCCCCGCTCTGAATCAGCTGTCTTCTGTTCAGTCCCGCACGCGCTCTCTCTTTCATCGCTACTCCCGTATGCGCCTTCACCAACCGCGAGCGAATCCTATCACAGCCCAAGGTCGTGCCGCACAGAGTTTGCACGCGGGCAGGCCTTCAACCAAAACCAAAAAATATTCCATCCCTCACGCATGTGCTGTTACCCTCTGGTCCTCCCCCGGAGGTGAAGCAAGATGAAGAAGTTCGTACTCGCGTGCGCCGCTGCGGCGGCCGCGCTCACCATGTATGCATGCAAATCAGCAGCGCCGGACACGCACGACGCTGACGTCAAGGCCATCCAGGACCTTGAAGCGCAATGGAACCAGGACTACGTCGGCAAAGACGCGGCCAGGATCGCCTCTTACTATGCTGACGACGCAGTGCTCATCACTCCCGGCGCGCCGGCATTCGTCGGAAAGAACGCGATTCAGAAGGGTCTTGCGCAGTTCTTATCCGACCCCGGTATGACTCTTCGCTTCCACCCATCGCGTGTTGAGGTCGCTAAGTCGGGTGACATCGGCTATACCGAGGGCTCCTACACCATGACCATGACCGACCCGCAGACGAAGCAGGTGATGAACGATCATGGCAGCTATGTCACCGACTATCGCAAGCAGCCTGACGGATCCTGGAAGGCCGTGGCCGACATTGCCTGCTCTGAGGTTCCACCACCTGTTCCACCCCCGGCAGCTGCAAAGAAGCATTGAAGCACCGCTGCCGGCGATCGCGAGCCGCCGGCAGCGCTCCTGCCGCTATCATTCCGTTCATGGCCACATTCAACTCGCAGCGCTCGGCAAAGGAGTACCTGATTGGCAGGATTGTTGCTGAAGCCGGGCGGGAAGGGAAGCCCTTGTCCGAGATCGAGCGCAAGATGCTCTACTTCTCTGAAACCGGCTGGACGCTGCCCGACATCATGGAAGTCAACGCTGAGTTTGAGCGCGACTACGACAATGACGAGTACGAGCGCAAAATCTGCAGCCTGGGGCAGGCCATCGAGTCTCAGTTGGAAAATGCCAGCGCAGAAGAAAGCGACAAGTGGTATGAGGCGATTCAGAAGCTCAGCGAGGGTGACCACTACCTGCTTGTGCTGCTCAACCCTCGTCTTGTTTCGGGAGCCGCACCGGAACGTCCGCCTGGAGACCTGTTCAAGCTCTCGCTTACAGCGCTAGGAATCGTTGCCGGTTCGTTAGGGTTAATGATCGTGGGGAATTGGCTATTTGATCAGAAATTCTGGCACGTGCTCGATTCGTTCTTTGGCCATCACTAGAAAAATTGCGGGATTGCTCCACATCAGGCGCATGACATTTTATGGATTCGTCGCCGTCGGAGGCGGCAAACTCGGCGTAGGTGCGTCTCGCTGCACCAGCATCACCTGTTTGATCTTGTTGCGATCGATATGCTGAATCAGTCCACCCACGCGCACCTCAACATCCATTCCGGAGATAGAAACCAAGTCGCCGT
>DASZXD010000336.1:0-2592 GCA_035546015.1 Occallatibacter sp. | reverse complement strand
CGGAAGAGCTGGAGGCGGTGCGCAAGCAGCAGATCGCGGCGAAGGTGCCGCCGCGGTATCCGGGCACGTGCAGGAATTTGTCTCAGGCTGAGATTGACGCGAATCTCGCGGCCGGAAAGCCGTTCACGATTCGCATGAAGGTGCCGGTCGAGGGCTCGACGACGTTCCGCGATGAGCTGCGCGGCGAGATCACGTTCAACCACAACAACGTGGACGACCAGGTGCTGATGAAGTCGGATGGGTTCCCGACGTATCACCTGGCGAACGTGGTGGACGATCACCTGATGCGGATTTCGGATGTGATCCGCGCCGAGGAGTGGATCTCGTCGACGCCGAAGCACGTGCTGCTGTATCAGTTTTTCGGGTGGGATGCGCCGCGGTTCTGGCACATGCCGCTGCTGCGTAATCAGGACAAAAGCAAGATTTCGAAGCGGAAGAATCCGGTGTCGCTGGTGTACTACCGGCAGGCGGGCTTTCTGCCTGAAGCCGTGCTCAATTTTCTCGGACTAATGGGCGGTGGCATGCCGGCGGAGATCAACAACGCGAGCGAGAAGTTCACGCTCAAGGAGATGATCGAGCATTTCAATATTCAAAACATTCGCCTGGGTGGGCCGGTGTTCGACTTGACCAAGCTGCGCTGGCTCAACGGCGAGTATCTGCGTGCGCTCACGCCGGAGGGTTTCTATGCAGAGCTGCGCAAGTCTGTACTCTCCGACGAGTATCTGAGCGCAATTGCGGCGCTGGTGCAGACGCGCATCGAAACGCTGGGCGAGTTCGGGAACCTGACGGGATTTTTCTTTGCCGACGATGTGATGCCCGCGCAAGAGGTGTTTCTGCCCAAGAAGCGAACCATCGAGGAGACGCTGGCTTTTGCAGGCGAGCAGTTGACGGTGCTCGAAGGTGCGGACTGGAATGGGCCGGCGCTGGAGGCGGCGCTGAAGCAGCTTGGCGAACAGCAGAGCTGGTCAGTAAAAGAGAATTTCATGCTCCTAAGGGCAATCCTCACCGGGAGCCAGATGAGTCCGCCGCTGCTCGAAAGCATGATGATCTTTGGCAAGGCGCGGACGCTGGACCGGCTGCGGCGGTTTATCGACACGCAGAAGAAGATGCCGCCGTCGAAGAAGTAGCTGTTACGCGAATGCCGGCTCGGGGCGGGCGTAGGTGTAAGGGCCTTCGGGGACCAATACTACCAGCGCGTTGGGCGGCAGGTCGTCGAGCAGTGCCGCGACAGCTTCGTTCAGATCGTCATAAGCGCGAGGCGCGAGGCCGCCAAGCTGCGCTGCCGAGACGCCGGGCGTATAGAAGTAGAGCTCGTGCTTGAGGCCGACGAGCGCGAGCCGCTCGATCTGCCACTGGTCCACTTCGACCTGGGTGTTGCGAATCTCATCGAGAAAAGCTGAGTGACCGGGATAGTTTGCGACCATGTTCGCGAATTCGGGCGAGCCCATGCCTTCAGAGCATTCACCCAGCACCAGCAGACGACCGCCGGGTTTGAGGATGTGCTGCGCGGCGGTGACGCCCTTTACGGTTTGATAGAAGGTGAGGTCGAGCGGATAGCCTGCGGCTGAGGTGATAACCGCGTCAGCGAGTGCGGGGATCTGCGCGAGAGATGTGGTCTCAAGAAAGCTGACCGCCGCGGCATGAGCCTTGACCGGATTTCCGGCGAAGACGCCGGAGATAGCGCGCTCTGGGGTGAGCGTGACGTCGAGGATGAAGTCGTGACGGGCCATGGAGGCAATCTCGACGAGCTCGGCGTGGAGCGGGTTGTTTTCGATGGAACCCTCAGTGGCGAGCGGCTCGCGCATGAAACGCGGCGAATGGATGACCTTGATGGTCTCCTGCGCGGCAAGGCCGGGCGCGATGAGCTTGCGGCCACCGGAAAAGCCGAGCATGAGGTGCTGCTCCACGAAGCCGAGAGTGATGTGCAGGTCGGCGGTCATGAAGCGCTCGTCGATGTAGACCGGCGTGCCGCGTTTGGTGGCGCCGAGTGGGCGGTGTGCGGCGAGGTCGCGCGCGTCGTGGCTGACCACGCGATATTTTGCAGCGATCTCAGAACCGAGAATGACGTCGAGCTCTTCGCGCGTAGCGCCACGGTGCAGGCCGGTGGCGATGAGGATAGTGATGTCCTCGACAGGAATGCCAGCGGCGTGCAGACGCGCAAGCAGCGGCGGCAGCGTGACGCAGTTTGGCGCGGGGCGTGTGATATCGCAGACGGAGATGGCGGCGGAGCGCTTGCCTGCGGCGAGTTCGGAGAGCGGCGGACAACCGATGGGGCGGTCGAGTGCGGTGTCGAGAGCAGCGGCGAGGTCAGCGATTGCGGGGGCTGAGCGGGTGTGGGCGACGTGGCAGTGAAGAGCGTCCGGAACGGAGACTTCAATGCCGGATTTGCCGAAGGCGAAGCGGGTCTTCATGAATATGCGCAGCCCTTGCCGTCATTTTACGCGGATAGTGCGGAATCAGGATGCGGCGAGGATGGCATCGGCGATGCGTGCCGCCTCGACTGTCTGGCGCACAGAGTGGACGCGGGCGATGGATGCTCCGTGAAGGATCGCTGCTGTGAGCGCGGCCAGGCTGGCGTTTTCGCGTGTTTCA
>DASZXD010000335.1:0-57768 GCA_035546015.1 Occallatibacter sp. | reverse complement strand
TTCAGATTTCACTTCAATTTAAGATCTGAGATAAACTCCTTGCGCGCATCCCATGAGCTTACGGTCTTGACCGCGCTCTTTTTGCCATCCTTCTCCGCCCACAGGTCGAAATCCTCAGTCATGTTGACCTGGGCAAAGTGAAAGTGGCCATTGGCAAGGGAAGAAAAACTGCGAATGGTCTTGGTCTTCTGATTTTTCAAAAATACCGTCGCGCCCTGCACAGGCGCAGATTCCGCATTGAGCACTGTGCCTGACACCGTGCGCATCCCAAAATTCTGCGCGTGAGCAGTTGGAGCCAACATCGTGCCCCGCAGCCCCGAAGGAATAACGCCTGCTGTAAGTGCCGCAAATGCGACAGCCGCCAGCCAGCGAGTGCTGTGCTTCACTCTTCCTCCTCGTCTTCCTCGTACGCCTCGTCTTCTTCTTCGAATTCCTCGTCAACGCGGGCAAGCTCGAGCGGTTCGACGCCAACTACCTCGAACTCCGTGCCGCACTCTTCACAGGCGACCACGTCGCCTTCCTCTACCTCATCTTCTTCAATGTCCAGTTCATTCTCGCATTCAGGGCAGCTGGGCATGGCAGCCTCCTCTCTTTCCTTACGCAAAATTTCGATGCAGGATCACCGCAGGTTGCACCGCTATAAAAAGTTAAAACACAATCCATGGCTTGCTTCGAGTTTTTCCAGCGAATTTTCATCTCCCTTCCGCAATGAAAATGCACTCCGGAAGGCCGGCAGATGAAAGCAATAGCCACCCGAACGGTTTTCATCTTCAGGGCGCTCATTGCGGTTCCGCTATAGTTTTAGGGACAACCCGGCCTCAGGTCAAGAGCGGATGCAACCCGCGGTGGCTGAAGCCTCGCCCTTGGGTCCGGCCCTGTCAAAGAATCCGAAACGATGAACTGTGTCAACTGCACCATAATGTGTGATCCTTAACCTCGCGTTCGGAGTAGCCCTGCACCGTCCGCATACAAGAGACGATGAATATACCGGAAAGGTTTGTTGTGCGCAGCGCACTTTCGTGGCATAAGAGATGCAAGCCGCGGCGACTCTCGCGCGATGACATGCAGGCGCTTGAACGTATACCCTGAAGATTACGATGCCTCGGATCGGCTCCAGCCCGTTTGCCTTCCCCGATTTCAGCGGCGCCACGCGCCGGCTGATCCTCATCAACCTGGGCACATTTTTTGTGCTGCTTGTTGCTCAACTCGCCATGCGTGCGCAGGCGGGCGCGCTGGCGTTTTCGCTCAGCCTCGATCCGGGCGCATTTCTCCATGGCAGTTTCTGGCAGCCGCTTACCTACAGCTTCATCCATCCCACGCTGTTGGGAACGCTGCTGGAACTGCTCTCCTTATGGTTTCTGGCCGGCTTTCTTGAGATGCAGGGCCACGGCCCGAGCTGGGTTATCGGCCTCTACGCCGTCTCAGTACTGGGAACGGCCGCAGCAGCGCTGGCCATTTACATTGTCGGCAGCACGCTTGGTTTCGCAGCCGGCAATGTTCCGCTCTACGGCTGCTTCGGCGGCATCTTTGGGTTCCTTGCGGTCATAGGCCTGCTTTACGGCGACGTGCAGTTCATGCTGTTTCCGCTGCCCATGGGCATCAAGGCGCGCTATCTCGCGGTTATCTACGCGATCATTTCCATTGCCATGCTCTTCGGCGAGCAGCGCCTCTATGCATTTGCGGAATTGGGCGGTGCGCTGGGCGGTCTCTTATGGGCGCGCATGGCGCCTCGCCGCGGCGTCAATTTCATGATGAGCGAGAGCTGGTATGGACTGCGCAACCGCTATTACCGCTGGAAGCGCCGCCGCGCCGCGCGTAAGTTTGAGGTCTATATGAAGCGTCAGGGCCGCACCGTGCGCTTCGACGGGCAGGGCCGGCTCATCGACGAAGACCGCGATGACAAGAAACGCTGGAACTGACCAGACCGTAACAAGATAAAATCAGTTCGTAATGTCCAACAAGATTGCTTTTCTTTTTCCGGGACAGGGTTCGCAGGCCGTAGGCATGGGCCGCGAACTGGCCGAGAAGTTTCCCGTCGCCAAACAGACACTGGCTGAAGCCGACGAAGCCCTTGGTTTTTCGCTCTCACGAGTGTACTTTGAGGGCCCTGAAGACGAGCTTAAGCTCACCGAGAATACACAGCCCGCGATTCTCGCCGTGAGCGTGGCCGTGGCGCGCGTCTTAGCTGAGCACGGCATAGAGCCAGCCTTCACCGCGGGGCATTCCCTCGGCGAGTGGTCCGCGCATGTCATTGCAGGTACACTCGCTTTTGCCGACGCAGTGCGCGCCGTCAAGGCTCGTGGACGCGCCATGCAGCAGGCTGTGCCCGCAGGCCAGGGCGCCATGGCCGCGGTGCTGGCGCTCGACGCTGCGCAGGTAGCCGAGGCGTGCGCAGAAGCCGCGCAGGAAACAGGCCTCGTAGTGCAGGCGGCCAATCTCAACTCGCCCAGCCAGACGGTGATCTCCGGAGCGGTAGCAGCGGTTGAAAAAGCCTCGGCCCTGTGCAAGGCCAAAGGCGCTCGCCGCGCCGTCATGCTTCCGGTGAGCGCACCGTTCCACTGCGCACTGATGCAGCCCGCGCAGGAAGAGGTGGCACGCGTGTTGGGCGCGATCGCCATGAATGCCCCGCGTGTTCCTGTCGCGGCAAATGTGACCGGAGGCGTGGTAACCACGGCCGATGCCGCCCGCGACGCGCTCATCCGCCAGGTGACAGGCGCTGTGCGCTGGGTTGACTGCGTGCAGTCGCTTAAAGCGGCTGGAGCGGAGATTTATATCGAGACAGGACCAGGCAAAGTGCTCTGTGGCCTGCTCAAGCAGATCGATGGCGAGCTGAAGTCGCTGAATGTGGAAGACGCCGCGAGCCTGCAGAAGACGCTAGCTGAACTGAACGGTGCTGCATGAGATATTCGCGCTACTGCACGGCTCCAAGCTCGCGCAGAACGAACGCGTAATCCAGCGCAATCTCTTTCAGATAGTCATAGCGTCCGCTTGCGCCACCGTGTCCGGCCTGCATATTCGTGACCAGCAGCATCGGGTTCGAGTCAGTCTTGAGGGTGCGCAGTTTGGCAACGTACTTCGCCGGCTCCCAGTACATGACCTGACTATCGTGCAGCGATGTCTTCACCAGCATTGACGGATAGTCGGCCGCGCGCAGATTGTCATACGGCGAGTAGCTCAGCATGTAGCGGAAGTACTCTTCCTCGTTTGGGTCGCCCCATTCTTCGTACTCCGGCACCGTGAGTGGAAGCGATGCGTCGAGCATCGTATTCATTACGTCCACAAATGGCACATGTGAAACAACGGCGCGAAACAGGTCGGGACGCATGTTGCTCACCGCGCCCATCAGCAGCCCACCGGCTGAGCCGCCTTCAATCGCCACGCGCTTCGGATCGCCATAGCCATTCGCCGTCAGATACTCCACGGCGGTAATGAAATCTGTGAATGTATTCCGCTTCACGAGCATCTTGCCTGCATCATGCCATGGCTTGCCCAGATCGCCGCCGCCGCGAATGTGCGCATACGCCATCACCACGCCGCGGTCGAGCAGGCTTAGGCGGTTCGAGTTAAATCCCAGCGGCAGCGAGTAGCCATACGAGCCATAACCGTACACATAGAGCGGATTCCTGCCCTCTTCGCGTTTGTCCTTGCGATAGACAATCGAAACCGGAACCTGCGCGCCATCCGCGGCCGGTGCATGCACACGCTCGCTTGCATAAAGCGTGCGGTCGAATCCACCCGGTACTTCGAGCTGCTTGAGCAGCGTGGAAGCCTGTGTGGCGACGTCGTACTCATAGACCGAACTCGGCGTCACCAGCGACTGATATGCGTAGCGAAAAGCCGTCGTTTCGAAGATACGGTTCACATGTGGGTGCGCGCTGTAGGCTGGCTCCGGAAATGCAATCTCACCGGCGGGAGTTGCGGCCACGCCATCGTTTGCAAAGCTCCACAGGCGCAGCCGTGGCAGTCCATCCTCGCGTTCGCACGCAATGAAGAATCCTGCGAAGAGATCGACGTCTTCGAGCATCACGTCTTCTCTATGTGGAATCAGCTCGCTCCAGTTTTCGCGTTCCGGCGCATCCACCGGAGCCGTCACGAGCCGGAAGTTGCGTCCCCGGTCATTGGTGCGGATGAACCAAAGACCGTTGCGATGATCCAGTGAATACTCGTGCTCGTCGTCGCGCGGAGTAATAACGCGGAAACTACTCGCAGGATCGTCCGCTGCCAGAAAGTGACACTCGCTCGTTGTATGGCTGGCCGACTCCATCACCAGGTACTTGCCATCACGCGTGCGGCCCAGCCCCAAGTTGAACCGCTCGTCGTCATCCTGATAGATCACAACATCGTCTGAGTGCACTGCGCCAAGCGTGTGTCGCCACAACTGATGCTGGCGCTTCTGCTGCTCGTCTTCCACGGTGTAAAAGAGCGTGCGGTTGTCTGCTGCCCATGCGATCGAACCGACGCGTTCCACCGTGCCCGGCAGCGTCTCACCGGTTTCGAGATCCTTGATCTGCATGGTGTACTGGCGAAAGCCGCGCGTGTCGACGGAGTAAGCCAGCCACCGCCCGTCATCCGAAATGTCTGTGTCGCCAATGGCGAAAAACGCGTGCCCCCCAGCAAGTTCATTGCCATCGAGCAGGACCTCTTCGGCGGCATCGGCGCCGGGCCCGGACGCATCGCCGCGCTTGCGGCAGTGTATGGCATATTGCAATCCCTCGACCGTCCGCGTGTAGTACCACCAGGCACCATCGCGAAAGGGCACCGACACGTCGGTCTGTTTTACGTGACTGAGCATCTCCTGGTAGAGTTCCTCACGCAGCGAGGCGAGCGGGGCCATCTGCGTCTCGGCATAGGCGTTCTCAGCTTCGAGATATTGCGTAACTTCAGGATTTTCTTTGTCCCGCAGCCATGCATAGTCGTCGGTGAGGACGACGCCATGAAGCCGGGTTTCGGTGCGATGTGTACGGGCGATTGGAGGTGTGGGAAGCGAAGAGGGAAGTGTCGTCTGGTTCATTCCTTCAATAGTGTAGAACCTGCGCTCACAGGAACCTTTCGTCAGCTCTACACGTACAATAGAGAGCGATGAAAGTCTTTGGGCGCTTCCACAGGAACATCTTTCTGCCGATTCTGGCAGCTTTCCTCGCGTTTTCTGTGCCGGCCCTTCGCGCCGAGCGCATCGAAGACCTTCCACAACCCACAGATTATGTAAGCGACTACGCGCATGTGCTCTCGCCCGAGGCGATTGCGCGCATCGACTCCATCTGTGCGCAGCTCGATCACGCCCAGGGCGGCGCACAAATCGCAGTCGTGACCGTGCACACGCTCGACGGCGAAGACACCGCCGATTATGCTACGCGCCTTTACGAGAAGATGAAGATCGGCTCCAAGGCCACCGATCGCGGCGTTCTGATTCTGCTGGCGGTCGACGACCACAAACGCTTTATCTCGACCGGCTATGGCGTGGAAGGCATTTTGAACGATGCCAAGGTGGGCGACATTGGACGCGCTATGGTGCCCGACCTGCGTGCCCGCGACTACGACGGCGCTGTGCTGCTGGCCGTGGGCGAAGTTGCGCAGGACATTGCTGCAGATGCAAATATCACGCTCAACGAAGATACATCGCTGCAGCCGCACAACCGGCCCGTGAACCACGGCGCCCCCGTTCTAGCCAAACTGATCCTGCTGGTGCTTGTGCTGATCTTTTTTGGCGGCTTTTCGCTACTGAGGATGCTATTCGGCTGGGGCCTTTTCTTTGGCGGTTGGGGCGGTGGAGGCTGGCGAGGCGGTGGTTATAGTGGCTGGGGTGGCGGCGGTGGCGGTTGGGGTGGCGGATCCGGCGGCGGAGGGTTTGGTGGTTTTGGCGGTGGCTCCACGGGTGGCGGCGGCGCCGGCGGAAGCTGGTAAGAATCGAAGGATTGTGACGCAGGGGCCTCTGCTAAACAGAGCCCAAAGGAGACAGGAACAATTATGAGTCGTGGACTTGGAATTACGCTGGCGGTTGTGGGTGTGTTGATCCTGGCCGTCTTCCTGGTGTTCGGCAGCTATGTGAGCGCCAAGAACCAGATGGTGGCCAAGGATCAGATCGTCAAGACGGCGTGGTCTGAGGTTGACGTGCAGCTTGAGCGCCGCGCGGATCTGATTCCAAACCTGGTGGAGACCGTGAAGGGATTCACCAAGGAGGAGAGCACGGTATTTGGCGATATCGCCAACGCCCGCGCGGGCATGTTGAATGCGCAAGGGCCGGCGGCCAAAATCGCGGCGAATAATCAGCTTGATGGCGCCTTGGGGCGGCTCCTTCTGCTTACGGAGAATTACCCGCAGCTGCGCTCGAGCGACCAGTTCATGCGCCTGCAGGACGAACTGGCTGGAACGGAGAATCGCATTGCCGTGGCGCGACGGCGGTATAACGATGCGCTACGCGACTACAACACCTTTGTGCTGCAGTTCCCCAACAGCATCTGGGCCGGAATGGCAGGCTTCCACCAGAACGACGCCTATTTCAATGCCAGCCCGGCAGCGCAGCAGACGCCGCAAGTCAAGTTCTAGGCCATCGAGCGAAATCGAGCGCAAAAAAGGCCATCCCAGGCGAGATGGCCTTTTTGCTTGCAGAACCGAAAAGGTCTATTTGAACGAGCCCACAGCGCTGGCTTCGTCGTCGTAGATGTCGAAGACAGTGTAGAGCTTGGTAAGCTGCAGCAGGTCGTGGACCTTCTTGGTAAGTTTGAGCAGCTTGAGGGTCGCGCCCTGGTTCTTGGAAGTGGTGTAGGCACTCACCAACTCGCCCAGGCCGGAGCTATCGATGTAGCTCACCTCGCCCAGGTTGAGCAGAATGCTCTTTTGCCCTTTGCCGATGAGGTCACGAATGGCGTCGCGCAACTGTACGCTGCCCTCGCCCAGGGTGATACGCCCGCTGAGATCCAGAACGGTGACGCCGTCTACTTCACGGGAAGCGATAGTTAATGCCACGGGAAAAAATCCTCCTTGTCGGTACTTCGGTTATAGCACCTTTCGCAGGCCCGGCTGGCGGAAAACTCCTTAAGCCAAACCGCCGCCGACCTAACGCAGGGGCATTAGGTTTTCTGGGCAGCCGGCGCCAGATGTTTGATCAGCGTCAACTCGGTTCCAGGATGCAGTTGTCGAAAGTGTACCTCATCCATCAGTGACCGGATGAGGAAGATACCGCGGCCTGTGCCGCGAAGGAGATTCTCCGGCGCCAGCGGGTCGGGCAGATGATCGGGATCGAAGCCGCGTCCCTCGTCGGTGATCTTGAAGACAAAATCCGCGCCTGTATTCTCAAAGGTTACGTCGATCATCCGTGCGGGATCGTATTCGTTACCGTGCAGCACGGCGTTCACGGTCGCTTCGCGTACCGCCATGCCTACGTGAAAGCGCTGGTCCTCGTCCAAACCGGACTCCGCGGCAATCTTTTCCGCAGCCGCTTCCACTTCGCCCACGCTTTCCATGGTGGAGCGCAGTCGAAAGCTCCACCGTCCTTGTTGAGGTGCGCTCACCGGGTCGAGTACCGCCTTCGCGCAAGTGGGCTCCATTTCGCCCCACGCTGCGATTAAACCTTGCTGGCAGTTTCAAGTCTTGAGGCCGTTGTGTCAAGCCGCAGAGGAGTGATGCGCCAAACCTCTCTTCACAGCGCTACACTCACAGCATGGAGCCGCGCACTGCAACCCGTGTCAGTCTTACTGCTTTGCTGGGCACGCCCGTTACTGACGCCCAGGGCCATATGCGCGGCCGGCTCAAAGATATTGCCGTAGCCACCGGCCCCGACGCGGGTAAGGTTGTCGGCCTCGTGCTTAAAACCAAGACTGGTCTTTCCATCGTCCCCTCGCAGGAAGTGATGGAAACCCCCGCCGGCACCCTCGAGCTTCGCTCAGCCAACGCGCTCGTCCCGCTCAAGAAAGAAGAAGGCAGCTACCTTTATCTGCAGCAGGACCTGGTTGACCGCCAGATCATCGATATCCACGGTCGCAAGGTAGTGCGCGTCAACGACGTCGATCTCGAATGGCTCGGCCGCGGCAGCGCGCACCTTCTTCGTGTGGCAGAGGTAGAAGTAGGCCTGCGCGGAGCCTTTCGTAGGGTCTTCAAGGGAGTGCTGCCTCGTGCGCGGCTTGAGGCAGTCTCTCGCAAGTTTAGTCCGCGCGGCATCCCCTGGCAGTTCGTCGATGTGATCGAAGTGGATCCGGCGCGCCGCGTCAAGCTGCGAATCGAGCACGAGCGCCTGGCCGAGATGCATCCCTCTGACCTGGCCGAGATTCTCGAAGACCTGGCCCCGGCTGAGCGCGAAGCCGTTTTCACCTCGCTCGACGAGGAAGTTGCCGCCGAGGCGCTTGAAGAGGTCGAGCCCAAGCTCCAGAAGGCGCTGCTCGAAAAACTCGACGAAGAGCGCATCGCGGACATCGTCGAAGAAATGGACCCTGGCGCTGCCGCTGACCTCCTTGCCGAACTCCCTGAGGACCAGTCCGACGCCATTCTTGAAGAGATGGAGCCGGAGGAGCGGCAGGAAGTGGAAGAACTCCTCGAGTTCGACGAGGACTCCGCCGCCGGCCACATGACGACCGACTTTATTTACCTGGGCATGGACGCCACCGTAGCCCAGGCCGTGCAAGCCTTGCGCAGCTTTGACGGAGATCCGGAGAGTATTACAGCGGTCTTCATTCTTGATGAAAAGAGGGTCCTGCGCGGCTCCGTATCGCTGGCCCGCCTCGTCATGTCGCAGCCCGAAGCCCGCCTCAACGTACTCACCGAGCCGCGCGTGCTCTCCTGTCCGGCAGATATGAACCAGAATGACCTGGCCGAGATGTTCGACAAGTACAACCTCCACTCTCTGCCGGTGGTTGACGCTGTTGGGCGCATGGTTGGGGTGGTCAAAGCCGACCAGGTGATTACTTTCCTGCGCGAGAAGCTGTAAAAATGTCGCGAATCGCCGACTTTGGTGGCGAAAGTACCATTACTTTCCTCTAAAAACGTTACTTAAGTCATAAAGAATTGCCAAAGTCGATGTTACACTTGTGCCTACATCCATAAAGTGAATCACCGAACCTGCCGTTATTGACCTAGCAAAATCGTCATCGTCAGATGAAGTGCTTTACACCTCAGACCCCCATCGGAGGAAAGGGTTGTGGAACCGGTAAATCATTGGCGCCCCGTTACTCTCGAGTACCAGCTCGAGTTCATGCCTGTAATAGAAGCTCTGCCCGCGTCCAAGAAGAAGCGTGCACGCACCTTATCGGCAAAAAGTGCGGTCCACATCGAGGCCGAGGCCCCGCTCGCCGTTACGGCCATCCAGTGGTACTACTTTTTCCGCGCCTGCACGTACTTCTTCCTCGGCTCCATCCTGCTGTCGTATCCCTCGTCTGCTGCGGCTGCCTGGCTCATCGCCCATTCGCGCATCCTAGTTCCGTTCACGATCCACGCCACTGAGGCGGCTCCACTGATCAACGTGGTTGCGGAAACTTTCTTCGTCTTTTCCATCGCCTCCGCAATTCTCGGTGTCCTGTGGCTCATGCGCAGCTCGTTGGTCCGCTGGATCACTCTGTGCTACGCCGGCATCCTGCTTACCCGTACCGTTCTTTATTTCGTTACTTTCAACGGCCTCGTGCCCAGAACAGTGCTTACGACGAATCAGACGGCGGTG
Source organism: Occallatibacter sp. (assembly GCA_035546015.1). Classification (GTDB taxonomy): domain Bacteria; phylum Acidobacteriota; class Terriglobia; order Terriglobales; family Acidobacteriaceae; genus Telmatobacter. The sequence continues at coordinate 48,125 of DASZXD010000335.1, read as the reverse complement.
CTGCTCACGGGTGCAGTGGTCAATCTGTTGATCTTCGGCTACGTGGCCTTCTTCCCGGGTGTCGACGAGGAGTCCGCGCCGGCATCTTAATCCGCATTACCTCCCCCATCCCCCGTTAATCCCCCCATCCCCGCTGTCCCGCCGTGGTAACCACGGCGGGTCCCCAGCGGGGATGTACATTTCCGCGCCGGACCGGTGCTACACTCGCTCCCAAATACCAGCAAGCTATATCTGAATGAGAAACCCGTTCGCTGCGGTTTCCGGAGTGAGGGACCATTATGTCGAACGAGCAGCCTCCCGAAGGTCTGCCGCCGGGCTTTGTGAATACCTGGAAGCCCATCACAGATGCGTATCAGCAGGTCGAGGCACCGTCCATCGATCAGGTACTGCAGCCGCCACCGGTTGAAGGCAAGCCGGCAGTGCCGGTCAGGCAGCGCATAACTCCCAAACTGCCACTGGCGATTGCCATTCTGGGCTGGTTTTACATGGCCCGGGCTGTGATTTATCTGGTCTTCGCGCTCATACTCTTTTCGCAGCCTGACTCCGGCTTCGCCGGCACACTGATCCAATACTCGGGCTTCCTGGTCCCGTTCAGGATGCACCGTACGCAGGGACTGATTCCTGTAGGCCTATTTGCCGAAGCGCTTGCTGCCACAGCCATCCTTTCCGTGGTCGTCGGCGGCATGTGGCTGGCGCGCTACTGGCGTATTCGCTGGATTACGATGTTTTATGCCGGAGCTTCGGCAGCGCGCACTTTGATTTATGTGGTCACAGGCGCGGCCGGAGGGTTGACGGGCGTCATCACTCCTGAACAGAAGCAGGCCATGCTGGCAGGTTGTGCCGTCAACATACTCATCTTCTGCTATCTCGCCTTCTATCCCGGCGTAGAGCAGGCATTTGAAGACAAGCTCTGACGCAGCCCCAGCTCAGTCGTTCGGTACTGCCGCCGGCCCCGCGCCGCTGCCCACGGCATAAATTCGCGGAACCCGATCTGCAGCCGCGGGCAGAGCAGGGAAGGGCGCATGCGGCTCAGCCTGGTACCAGAAGGCCGTTGAGTAGAAATTGTCGGATCGGTGGTTAGCGTGCCCATGCTCGATGGTCACGCGAATCGACTTCTCGAAGGCAATCGGGCTTTCAATGTGCCAGCGATAGAGGCAGTATCTTCCGCCGATCCGCTCCGGATCGACAATGTAGGGCGCGCCGTTGTGCTGGTAGCCAAATGCCTGCAGGCCAAAATCCCATGCGCCGTTGTAGTAGTCCTCAGTTCCTGTGCCGTTGATGGTGGGCAGCTTGTCGCCGTCGATGAAGATCATGTCATCGCCCTCGCCGAACCAGGAGTTCTGGTTCTGCTCGACGGCATGGGTTACGCCCACGAAGTGTCCACGACCCTCTGCTTCGAGAAAGATGTAGTTGTCTGCGCCGTCCAGGTTCTTGCGGTCATTGATACCGGGACTCCCGTTGTTGACCCAGTCGCTGGTCCAGCCCCTGCACGGCGCAGCCTGCCGATACTGCGCATGAAAGCGCCCCAGCCCCTCGGGCAGTGCCGGCAGCGTCACATAGTCAATTGCGTAGTAGAGGCTCCGCGTCGCAACTTTGCTCTCGTTCGTCACCGTCACTCGCGCTGCGTTTGCAAACGGCATCTGGAAGTACGCATTCAGCGCCTTGATTGGAGCAACAGCGAGCAGCGCCGACTGGTAGACGTAGTACTCGCCCAGCCCCAGTCCGAAGAAATCGCCGATCGGAGCCTCGATTGAGGGATACGATTCGCCGTCCCACCACGCACGCAGCACAAGGTTCTTGAGGTGCATGGGATCGGGCGAGTTGATCGTGAACCAGATGTGTGTAATTACGCCCGCACCTGTCACGTCCAGGAGCGTAGCGGTTTGCCCTGGTTCTACAGGCACTGCATCCGCGTTGCCGCCCGTACGGTCCCAGCTTGAAGAGCGCCGGTTTTTGTAGCTTCGCAGACGCGCCATGGCAAACAACTCCTCGGGAGCTCCAGACTCCTGCGCTGCGGCCGCTTGCGCGCCGCCGCTCAACAGTGCAGCCGCGGGCAGACCGCCTGCAAGCGAAGCCAGCAGCTTGCGCCGCGAATGAAGATTTTCCCTGCCATTCAACGAGCTCATACGTCCTTCCTCCGGGTTCAATTCGAGGTGCAAAATCGACGCCAGCGTATTGTAATGCGCCGGGCGCAACAGCTGTCGTTGGCGGGAATCGGAGCTGGCATCGGGGTCGTTTTCGGGCGTAGCCCCGGCCTGTTATGGTCAGTGAGGAAGCATCTGGTTTGACCAGACCTTGCAATGAACCCTGCAACAGGAAACCGACCTCATGTGGAAGCGCTGGCGAATCCGGATCCTTCTCTTTCTGGCCGTGCTCGGCCCCGGATTCATTACAGCCAACGTCGATAACGACTCCGGCGGCATCTTCACTTACTCGCAGGCCGGCGCCCAATACGGTTACACCCTTCTCTGGACCATGATTCCTATCACGATCGCGCTGATCGTGGTGCAGGAGATGTGTGCCCGCATGGGCGTAGTTACCGGCAAGGGCCTCAGCGACCTCATCCGCGAAGAGTTCGGCCTGCGCATCACATTTCTGCTTATGGTGCTGCTGGTTGTGGTCAACTACACCAACGTAGTGACCGAGTTCATCGGCATCGCCGGTTCACTCCACCTCTTCCATGTCTCGGAGTTCATCTCCGTCCCCATTTGTGCTGCCCTGGTCTGGGTCCTCGTTTTCAAGGGCGACTACAAGAGCACTGAGAAGATATTCCTCGTCGCTTCGGTTGTCTACATCGCCTATATCTTCGCCGGCGTGCTCTCGCAGCCAAGCTGGCACGATGCGCTCAAAGCGACGGTGACCCTGCCGCGGGAATCGGTGTGGCGCAACAAGGACTACATCTACATGGCCATCGGCATTGTGGGCACCACGATTGCGCCATGGATGCAGTTCTATCTGCAGTCATCCATCGTAGAGAAGGGAATTCGGGTCAAGGACTACGCAGCTTCGCGGCTGGATGTGGTTGTCGGCAGCTTTTTCACCGATCTGGTTGCTTGGTTCATCGTGGTGGTGTGCGCCGCTACGCTTTACACGCACGGCATGGGAGCCATCCAGGTGGCCGCAGACGCAGCCGAAGCCATGCGCCCCCTCGCCGGAGATTACGCTTTCATTCTCTTCGCCTTCGGCCTCTTCAATGCCTCGCTCTTCGCCGCGTCCATCCTGCCCCTGTCCACGGCCTACACCGTTTGCGAAGGCCTGGGCCTTGAGTCCGGCGTCGACAAGAGCTTTAAAGAGGCTCCGTTCTTCTACTGGCTTTACACGCTGCTCATCGCCGGCGGCGCCACTACAGTAATGGTTCTGCGTGACTCGCAGCTGGTCAAGTTTGCCATTCTGTCGCAGGTGCTCAACGGCGTTCTGCTGCCGGTTATCATCATCCTGATGCTGCTGCTCATCAACCGCACCGATCTGATGGGTGAACACAAGAACTCGCGCATCTGGAATTTCATTGCATGGGGCACGAGCATCATTGTCATCGGCATGACGATAGTGATGCTCTGGGGCATGATGCCCGGCCACTGATCGCGCAGCGCACTACAGCAGCTTGCCAGCCGCCAGATCCCGGATCAGCCCGCGGTCCGCGGCCAGAAAATCAAAGCTGGGCAGCTCTTCGAGCCGTACCCACTTGATCTGCTGATAGATGTGGTTCACAATCTCGCCCACAAACTCACGCACCACAAAAAACTGCAGATCGACGGCGCCGCCGTGGCGGTAGTTGTGCCGGATACGCGTGACCGGAGTGCCGATAACGGCACGAATGCCGAGTTCTTCAAAGAGCTCGCGGGCCAGTGCCTGTTGCGGGCTTTCGCCGGGCTCGATCTTGCCGCCCGGAAACTCCCACAGCAGCGCCATAGGCTGATCAGCGCGGCGTTGGCCAATCAGCACCAGCCCCTCGCGGATGATGAGCGCTGCGGCCACAAAGCGGAGAGCCGGGCCGGCTGGACGGGGACTGGCGTTGGACGAACTTTCTTCCACGGCACCAGTGTATATGACTCAAAAGAGTGGACGTCTTGCCGCCGCGCTCCGCCGTTGAGCTGTCTGCTTACTCGCCGCCCACCTTGGCATCCTGACCTTCGGCCGCCGCAGGCCGAAAATAGCCCCAGCCGCGACCGGCAGCTTCTTCCAGAAGCGAAGGCGACGGGTTTACCGGAAAGGCACAGCGCGCCATCTCCAGCATGGCCAGGTCATGAATCGAGTTGCCGAATACGGCGTCTGGCTCGGCAAGCCCAACCCGCCGCAGTGAGACAGCCTTGCCCGGACCGGTAGGCACGTCGGTGAGCTCGCTGGTGATGAGCCCATTTGTCACGCTCACTTCGGCGGCAAGCACGCGCTCAGCAGGGATCCCGAAGCGTTTCACACCTTCCTCGATGACCCAGCGGTTGGTTGAACTCACCGCCCACAGCTCGGCCCCCTGTTTGTGCAGTGCAGCCACCAGAGCAGTCATCTCAGGAAAAATATGTTTTTCAATGAACTCCGCAAAATACTGAGCCGCCGCAGCCCGCAGTTCCTGGTCGCGAAGCCCGGCGTAGATCTGCACCATCTCACCGCAGATATCCTCTTCGCTTACCTGCCCGGCGCGATATGCCCGATGGCGCGTGTCGATCCAGTCGCTCGTGGAGCGCGAAACCAGCCCCTGCTCCAGCGACCATGCCATAAATCCGTATCCTGCATCACCACCCCACAGCGTTCCGTCGCAATCGAAAACGGCGATGCGTGGCCTGCAGTCGAGAACAATCCGCTCAAATTCCTCAGCGGTCCAGCGTGGTACTTCAATCTCTGTGCGCATCAAGCGTCACTCACTCTCTACCTGAAAAATGTCGTCAATTCTATTTTCATCCATGACAGCCTGCTTTTGCACGCGCGGGCTTCTTCCTATTGTTATTGCTGATGTTGATTCCTTGATGAACGTGGTACGGCAGCCCTGCGCGCAGGTCTGCGTTCAGCTTTAACGCGCAGATAATCGACAGTGTGGACGCCGATCGTAATCTCGCTCTGCTCAAGGACTATCAATCGTATCTGCGGGTGGAAAAGGGATTACGTCCGCTTACCTGCGAAGCCTACCTGAGCGATCTGCGCACTTTTGCCGAGTTCATCGAGGGCCGCAACGGTGTATTGCTCACCGCCATTGAGGACGATGTAGCTGCCTTCCTTCAGCATCTCCGCACCCACGGCATCGATGCCCGCTCCATAGCGCGCAAGCTGAGCTGCCTGCGCGGGTTTTACAAGTGGCTCCTGCTCGACCGCCGCATTCATCACGACCCCACCGTTAACATCGAGTCGCCCAAGGCGTGGAAGGTGCTGCCCAAATCTCTTGCCGAGCCCGAGATTGCTGAGATGCTCGAGCGCGCCGGCATGGCCGCCTCGCATCCACAGGCACAGGCCACCGCACTACGCGACCGCGCGATTCTGGAGCTGCTGTATGCCGGTGGTTTACGAGTTTCTGAGGTCACGACGCTGGCAACCAGCGATCTGGCGCTCGATCTTGGCCGCGTGCTGGTGCGTGGCAAGGGCGACAAGGAGCGCATCGTTCCGCTTGGCCGCACGGCAATCGAAGCCCTTGAGCAGTACCTGCGTGAAGGCCGTCCGCATCTCGAGCGCATCAGCACCGCGCGCAAGGCTGGCGCGCATCGCCCTGACCGTGCCCGCCTCTTTCTCTCGCTGCGCGGCATGCCACTTACCCGCCAGTGGGTATGGCAACTGGTAAAGGCAGCAGACACCTCAGCCAGCCCACACATGCTGCGCCACAGTTGCGCCACGCATATGGTGGAGCACGGGGCAGATCTGCGTAGTGTGCAGATCCTTCTCGGACACGCCGACATCTCCACGACGCAGGTCTACACCCACCTCGCGCTCAACCGGCTCAAAGCCGTGCATCGTACGCATCATCCACGCGGCCGCCGCCGGCCTGCCGATACGGATGATGCACAGCCGGAAGAAAGCCCTTCGATCGAATCGGGTGACTCGGTTGGAGAGCTGGCATGAGCACGACCGCAACTGCCGCATCTCTTGAAGAACTGGCCGCCGGCTATTTGGGTGTACTGGCGAACGAGCGCGGCTCCTCTACGCACACATTGCGGGCCTATCAACGCGAGATCGAGAACTTCGTTGCCTGGATGCGTGAATCGTACCCAGGCCTCGCAGTCGACCGAATTGAGCACACGCACATTCGTGCCTATCTCGGCACGCTCTACGAGCGCGGCCTTTCCAAAGCCTCTGCGGCCCGCGCACTCGCCGCCATCCGAAGCTGGTTCAAGTGGCTTGCGCGCGCGGGATATATCGAGCAGAACGCAGCCTCGCTTGTCTCCACGCCCAAGCTGCCTAAGCATCTGCCGCGTGTGCCATCAATCGAGCAGATGAATCGCGTTGTCGATTCAATTGGCGACGACGCGGCAAGCTGGCCTGCGCGCGACCGCGCCATCCTCGAGATGCTTTACGGCTGCGGCATTCGCAATGCGGAACTGGTCGGACTCAACCTCAATGACATTCACTGGTCGAATGAGGCGGTACTGGTGCGAGGCAAGGGCCAGAAGCAACGTTACGTTCCGCTCGGTGACGCGGCCGCACAGGCTCTCCGTGACTATCTGGCTGAGCGTTCAGCGCGTCTGGCTGCTGCAAACGGAGAAAGATCAGCAGACACGCCGGCCCTCTTTCTCAATCTGCAGTTGCGTGGTTTAGGCAATGGCAGCGACGCTCGCCTCACAACCCGCAGTGTCGGCCGCATCGTCAAGCGCATTGCCATTCTGCGCGGCCTTCCGGCAGACGTGCATCCACACACACTGCGCCATGCCTTCGGCACTCATCTTCTTGAAGAGGGCGCAGACCTGCGCGCCATTCAGGAGTTGCTGGGACACGAGCGGCTTTCGACCACGCAGCGCTACACGCAACTCACCACCGCGCAATTGACCCAGGTCTACGACCGCACGCATCCGCGCGCAAAGTAGCAACGCCGCCGATCCGGTATTTAGGCATCCAGTTGTACGACCTGCTGCCTTACCGCGAGCAGCGCATCGAACTCTGCGCGTACAGTGCGCTCTTTCAGCGCATGCAGCCCAAAGCTTGCCGGAATCAGCAACAGGTAGCATCCCGCTGCAATAAGCAGAGTGACGTTGATGCCCAGCGACATGCTGGCGAGCACTGCCACTACGGATGCGAGAACACCGGCTGCTCCGTTGATTCCCCAGAACCACGGCGTCGGCACGCTGTCGACTGCTTCCACCATGCGCAGGCCAGTGGGGAAGGCAAAGCCAAGCAGGAATCCCAGCGGCAGCAGCGCAGCGAGGGAGACTCCGATGCGCACAATGCGTTCCCGGCCTGTAGTTGCCTGGAACACAATCGGCAGAATCTGTTCGAGCGTGACCAGATAGGCCACGACAAATGCGCCCCACACTGCAAACTTTACCCGAGAATTAAGTTTGATCTTCTCCGAGGCCAGGCTGCCAAGCCCCGACGAAAGAATCAGGCTGAAGAGGCCAACGCTGAGCGAGTAGACCGGATGGCCAAGGTACACGCTGAAGTACTCAAGCAGCGAAATCTCAGCGAGCATGAACCCCATGCCGATAAGCCCAAAGTATAGGCTTCCCGCTGTGGCCAGAGGCGAAGAGCACTCCCTCGCAGCGCTGCGCAGAGGCATCAGAATTGTCAGCACCACCGTGCCCGCAGAGATGCTCAGGATCATTAATAGAGCCAGCGATGCCACCACGTTGCCCAGCAGGATTCCCTGTCTCATTCCTCCGGCTGTGAAAAGGCGCAATACGCCGCTCAATTTGTGAAAATCCAGCAGACGCAGTTCGTTAAAGAAGAACGGCCGCGAATCGGTGGGCACGGTCAGATCGAGATAGGTCGAATCGAGCGCATTGTTGAGCGATGCAAGATCCGTGCTTGAACTCGCACGTTGCAGCAGCGCCGACTGCGGCGAATAGTCCGGCGCCATCAGCACGGTGAAGCCATACTGACGGACCGTGTTATTCAGAATGTCCAACTGCGCCGCCGTGAACGGCGACTTGGATAGCACCAGCGTCGCCACATTGCCCGTCGTAGCTACGTAGATGTGCTCGCGCGGATCTTTGACTCCTGCATCCAGTAGTGCAGCTGTGGCCAGCCCGATCATGCGCCCCGTCTCGTTGATGTCTTCACTGCCGTACCAGCGGCTTACAGTAAAGATGCCGTTGTCATTGAGCGTGTGCAGAAATGCGCGCCATCCTTCCAGCGTATAGAGCCCGTTCTCGCTCAGGCTGAATGCGCCCGCGCCGGTTGCGGCCCAGGTGTCAGCCATGCTCATTTCCACCAGGTCGAACTTCTCATGCGTCGATGCGAACCAGCTCCGTGCATCGTCCACATGCAGCTTCAGGTTCGGGATCAGTGTCAGATTCGAAAAGCTGCGGTAAAAGGGCTCCTTCGTGTGCAGATCAACAAAAATCTGATTCAGCTCAACGCCGGTAATATCCTGCACCCCGTATAGGTGCGCCGTCATAATGTCGCGCCCGCCGCCCACGCCGATCACAGCAGCTTTGTGGATGCCCGGGAGACGGTAGGCCAGTCCTACGATGTCGTACTGCAGAAAGCTGATCGAGCCCGGCGTGCCGTCGTAGTGGAACATATTCGTTCCTGCCGAGCCGTCTATATTCATCGCGATCATTGGTGCGCGCAGATTAGCCGGCATCGTAGGCGACGGGCCCCACATAGGAGGAGACATCGTTACCGGAATACTGGCAATGACGCGCGAGTAGCTGTTCCACCGCTCATATGCACGCAGCGCGCGAGATTCGATCTGGTCCTTCACCAGGATTGGCTCCAGTTTCAGCGCTCCGAGCGCGCTGATGATCGTCAGTGTCAGCAGCACGCGCATTACCGTGCCCGGCCGCTGCCAGCGCGGCCTGTCGAGCCAGTGTTGCAACTCGCCGCCGCTGATTGCAAAGGCAACGGCGGAACATCCTGCGATGGTTCCCGCGGCAAAGACAGCCGTAGGTGCGTCGAGATAATTCAGCAGGCCGATCACTGCAAGGCATCCCAGTGCCGCGCCTACAAGGTCTGCGCCATACACCTGGCCGGCTGGGAATGGGCTGCGCGTCAGCGCTAAACTTACTGCCACGCCCGAAAACACGTAAGGCAAAGCCATGGCCGCAAGCAGCAGGCTCCACGCGGCAATCGTGATCCACGAGGCCGACAGAGTTGTGATCAGACAATATTGCACGATCACCGAAGCCGGCATGGCAACTGCGGTCAGCATTGCGAAATTCGTCAGCGTCACTGTGAGCGGCACGCACTCGAAGCGATCGCGGCGCACGTATACCCACACCGCGCCAACCGTCATGCCAAGCATGGCGACGCTGATGGCAAAGAAAGCCAGGTAATACCACGCGATGACCGATAGGATGCGGGTCTGAAGAATCTGGAAAACCAGTATGGAAAATGTGATAAGGAAAACCCCGATGAGGAAAGGGTATTTGCGGACATCGCTGCGTGACAGCATCGAAACGGCTCCGATCCCGAGTGTTCTGGAGAGCAGCGCAAACTCAGAGCAGCGTTGACTTGAGCGAATGCGCCCCGAGCTAACCCATCGGAAGCACCGCCTGCAAACATCTGGGAGGGCAAACGCGCTGAGAATTTGCGTTGACTGGCGGCCAGTCTACCACCTGTGTTGTAGAAGACAATCCCCGGAATAGGTCAATCGTCTGCGTATTCTGTTCCAGGAGTGTGGCGTCTTCACCAGCCGGTGGCAGTGGGCGGTTTGCGGAATGACCAGTTTCTAAAAGTCCACCTTACGCTCAGGAAACCACGTGATCTGGATGTTCGTCGTGGTCACAGTCTGCTCGCCCGGCAGATAGATGGGCGCTTTCCAGTGTTCGATGGTGAAGTTCCCGTTCAGCTCAATGTCCTTACCGATGCGCTTTACAGCCTGGAATCCGAAGTCGTTGATGGTAGTACCGCCCGGCACAAGGCATGGTACGTTCAGCGGACAGCCCGCACCGGTAAAGGTCTGCGTGGTTGAACCGGGAATAAAATCCTTGGTAGCTTTCTGGTTGCGAGCGCTCACCTGAAGCCACTCGTTGCCGCTGAGGTGATACGTAATCCACGCCTGCCCACCCTTATCCTCACGCCCGATCCAGTCGCCGAAGAGCTGACCTTGATTGGTGTAGCCCTGTCTCTCGATTGCCTCCCAGTACATGAAACGTCCGTACTCGCGCGTCGGTACTGTTGATGCGGAGGGATCGGTGGTTGCGGCTTCCACGCGTACATCCAGCCGCGGAACGCCGGGCACGCGGGTCAGATAGATACCAGGCCGCCAGGCAGCGCGCCGAGGCGCATCGATAGGCGAAACATCATCGTGTACTTCCGCGTCGGTGTAGAGGGTGATCCAGTTACGCAAAAAAGGCACACGGTACGAAAAGTCGAATGCGCCAAACCGCGCGCCAGGATCTTTCGGGCCATTCTTGTCGATTGCCGATGGAGATGCAAAGCTGAAGAAACTCCGCAGAAAATTTCTCAGAGTTGCCGGAGAATGGCCTTCTCCGGCCCAGATGGCGGTGCGCTCGAATCCGAACTCCAGATTCACTGTAGGCTTGAAACTGATCTTCTCAAGATGTACCCATGGGTTTCCGGGATTGGTCACATTGGCATAGTTTTGGAGATTTGTACCGTCAAAATCCGGATTGGGCATGAACGTGTGCCCGCGCAGTTGGCCTACAAGAAACTCGTAGCGGAAGGGCCCCGCCAGCCGTGAGATCAGCGGAACTTGCAGCGGTTCGATGCGGTTAATCTCGAAGGCATAAAAGTTCTGCGCATTATTCGAGAAAGCCATAGCCCCGCCCTGGGCCGGCCCAAGCCAGTTATCCATCTTGCCAATGGAGACAACATGATTCAGCACTTGTGCCGAGACGTAAGCTTCAAGAAAGCGTCCGTTCGTCGCTGCGCCGATTGGCCCTGTTGGAATCGTGGTCTGGTTATATGGCAGGCCGGTGGCGGAATTCAGATAGAGGGTGCCGTCCACTGTAGAAAGCGCCTGTGCCAGCGAGGCCGAATAGCCCGCAGCCGAGGGCGCACCCTGAAACTCCCCGCGCAGATAAAGCACGAACGGCCCCGCCGAGGCATATCCGCTTGCGCCTGAGTAGTTGTTGAATCCATTTTCATAGGGCCGGCCGTAGTCATTCACAATCGTTGACCCAAGATGAAAACTGTCGTGCAGCGGCGTTCCGCTAATGCCGCGCGCAATCGTATAGACAGACTCAACCCGGATGTTGCCATTGTGAGATCCACACAGATCCGAGACATCCGAGTCGAGAAAATGATTCAGCGCATCGTAAATCTTTTGCGCCTCGTCGACGGTCGGATCGCCGTAGCCGCTCGCGTCTTCAATTCGGTCGCTGGCTTCCTCCAACATGTGCTCCACGCTTGCGCGCGTCCATGGCCGCAGTCCGAGGAAAACATTGTCGACATAGCCGAGTCCATAAAGCCGCAGCATTGCCGGATAGACCCAGCTATCCACTGGAATGTAAGGTGAGGCCGACGCCGATGGCATGCAGTCCGATGTGGACTGGCTTGCGGCGTTTGCCGGCTGTCCAGCGCTTAGAGAGGCACCGCTCGTCTCGGCCGGTAGCAATGCGACGCCGGTCAACAACCACGCCAACGCTGTCACACAATGAATCTTATGAGCCAGAGCAGTACGTCCGCTCAGATGCATACCCTCACTCTATCACTCACATGGCGCCGGTCTGGCGCGTTCCGGTGCTGCGCGCAGCACGCATTGCGCAAACCGGAGCAGGCTGTTTGTTAGACTCCCATCGCCACAGGCTGTCATCTATTCAAAGTTGATGGCAGGAATGTGCTGTGCAGTTGTACGAACACTTGAATTTTGTTGCGGGACTCTTATCGCTGTGCAGCGGCGGCGTTCTCCAGCTCTTTAACAAACTGCGACATAGTCTTTACCCGGTGCTCGGCGCTGAACAGCCCTTTGCGCGAAAGATAGTCTTCCATATTGCGAATCGCATCGCCTGTGGCCTGCTTCTTTGTGCCGTTCACTGCCCATGGCATGCATTCGATCAGCGTAGGTCCGTTGCCGCGTCGCGCATGCGCAATCGCCTCGGAAGCTACTCGATACACGGCCACCACGTCGTGTCCATCTACCGGCATGCCAGGTAGCCCATGCGTATGCGCCATTGAGGCGATATTTTTTTTCGCGGACCTGAGGCAGCACACAAAGAGAATCGGCAGGCGGTCGGCAGCCGCGGCACGCAGGAGTTCCAGTGCGTCGCCGCGGACGATCTGTGCGCCGTCGCAAAACAGGACCACAATGTTGCGGTTCCTGGCTTTGCGATAAAGCTTTGCTACGCGCAGTGCAGACTTGAGCTGCGCAATCAAATCCGCTCCCGGTGCAATCACTCTGTGCGCCGCATTCCTTTGCGGTATGTCATCCGCTTTCTTACCAAGCCACGCAAAGATCGTTTTCGTTGGTACGCCCTTTACAAGGCATGGTGTCAGCGCGCCGGGCGGAGGACTGATTGCATCACTCTTTTTTAGGCTCACCAGCGCGCCTGCAACTGCCGCCTCATGCCCGGCGCCAAAAGTCGCCTTGCGGCTGGTTCCGCGCAGTGCACGCACGCGCCGCTCCAGCATACGGCAGCGCAGCATGGCGTCATAGAGGGCCAGCAGTGTTTCATTCGAGATAAGCGGGGACCCATCGTGGCCGGCCAGTGCCGACGTTTTCTTCTTCTGGGCAGTCATCTTGCTTGGAGACCTCGGAGGCAGTTCTGGAAAGCAGGGAACGGGAGCCGGTCTCAGTGTATCGCAGCGCCGGCTCCGTCTGGTCGGCAGGAATTTTACGTCGAGTAGTCAGCGTTAATGTGGATGTACTCGTGGGTGAGGTCCGTAGTCCAGAAGATACACGAGCCGCTGCCAGCGTGCAGATTGATCGAGATGGAGAAGTCATGCTGGCTGATGTAGGCATGCGCTGCCGACTCGTCATATCCCGGTGCACGCCCGCCATTGCGGCAGATTGGCAGTTCGCCAAATGAGATGTCGAACCTCTCCGGATCGATCTCTGCACCCGAGTAACCAATTGCCGCAGCCAGCCGTCCCCAGTTGGGATCGTTGCCGGCCCACGCTGTCTTTACAAGCGGTGAGTGTGCAATGGCCTTGGCCACGCGCAGCGCATCCGCATCTGAGGCTGCTCCGTCAATCCGCAACTCCACCAGATGCGTCAGTCCTTCGCCGTCAGCCACTACCTGCCGGGCCAGCGACGTGCATACCTGTGTCAGCGCTGCCGCGAATGCTTCGTCGCCTGCGCCAACCGAGACTCCGCTCGCGCCTGAAGCCAGCAGCAGCACCGTATCATTGGTAGAAGTATCGCCGTCCACCGAGATGCGGTTGAAGCTTACCTCAACAGCTGGATTGAGATAACCCTGCAGCACCGCCGGTTCGATTGCCGCATCAGTCAGCACATAGACGAGCATGGTTGCGTGCGGCACAAGCTGCGGATGAATCATTCCGGAACCCTTGCCCAGCGCGGCGATACGCACCTCGCGCTTTGTGCCGCCCTCATCGATCTCTACACGCGCAAAGGCTGTCTTCTCCACCGTATCGGTCGTGAGAATTGCGTGCGCCACCTCGGCAAAGTGATCCGACCCGTCACCAAGTTTTGCCGCAAGTACAGGCATTGCGGCCACCAGTTTCTCCGCGGGCAAAGGCACGCCGATCACGCCCGTCGATGAAGGGAACACTTCTTCCGGCCTGCATCCGAAGACCTCTGCGGCGGCCTTGCACGTTGCGCGCGCTGCGTCCAGTCCTGCTTGTCCGGCAGCGCAGTTGGCATTGCCCGCATTGATGGCCACCACGCGTACCTTACCCCCTGAGGTGCGCAGATTTTCGTTATCGATAATCAGCGGCGCAGCCGTAACACGATTTGAGGTGAAGGCCGCAGCCGCGCTTGCCGGTGCATCGGCCACAATCAGCGAAAAGTCGGGCCGCCCGCTGGCTTTAATGCCGGCAACGGTAGCGCCGAAACGAAATCCACGTGGAATAACAAAAGAAGACGGGTCGTTCATAGTCTCAACCCATCTAATCTAGCAGGTTGCATAGGCCATACACCTTGCATAATCTGCCTATGCGTTAATCTGAATGCAATGAGCGGCGATTTCACAACAACAGCCGAAACGCGAAAATCATCACAACACGAGACAGCCTCGGCAGAATTCCTCGACCTGCGCGAAGTCAACGTCGCCCGTGGCGACCGCATGGTGCTGCACGACGTCAATCTCAGCATTCGTACGGGCGAGCACGTTGCCATCATGGGTCCCAACGGCTGCGGCAAATCGACGTTTATCCTTACCGTCACCTGCCAGGTCTATCCCATCGTCCAGTCCGGCATGAGCGTGCGCATATTTGGCCGCGAGCGCTGGGACCTGACGGAGCTCCGCAAGCACTTTGGCGTGGTGGGCACCGATCTGCCCGGCGAGCGCACTGCTGTCACCACCGGCCTCGATGCAGTTGTCGCCGGTTTTTTCTCCGCCTCCACCATCTGGCCCAATCTTCACGTCACCGATGAGATGCGCAAGAGCGCCTGGGAAGCGCTCGAACGTATGGAAGCCACGCGCCTCGCCGAGCAGCTTGTCGGCACCATGTCTGCGGGCGAAAAGCGCCGCATTCTCATCGCCCGTGCGCTGGTGCACCGTCCGCGTCAGCTCCTGCTCGATGAGCCCTCGAACGCGCTCGACCTGGCCGCACAGCGCGAGCTACGCGAAACCCTCCGCCGCCTCGCGCAGGAAGGCACAGGACTGGTGCTCGTTACGCATCATCTCGGCGACATTCTTCCCGAGATCGAGCGCATCATCCTCATGCGCGACGGACGCATTGTGGGTGACGGGCCGCGTGAAGAACTGCTTACTGAAGACCGCCTGAGTGAGCTCTTCCACACGCGCGTCCGCATCGGTCGCGACGAGGAATGGCTGCACAGTTGGTAAAGACAGGGAACGAAAAACAGGAATTAGAGAACTTAAAGTGGTCCCGGCGAGAGCCGGTGGAGTCGATTCATTTCGAATCGACGAAAGGTTGCCATGGACGTCACGACAACCAATCCGAAATGGCTAACGCTGCTGGCCTTTGCCATCATCTACTTCGTCTGGGGTTCCACGTTCCTGGCCATCCGCATCGGCGTGCATGAGGTGCCGCCTTTTCTGCTGGCCGCCATGCGTTTTGCCGTAGCAGGCTTTGCGCTCTACGGCTGGATGCTCCTCAAAGGCGAACCGAACCCTTCGCTGCGCCAGTGGCTCTCCGCTACGCTTCTCGCTCTGCTCATCTTCGTTTGCGACTACGGTGCGCTGTTCTGGGCCGAGCAGCGTGTCCCCTCCGGTCTCGCCGCCGTCATGCTCGCGACCATTCCCGCTTTCATGGCGCTTTCTGAAATCATTCTGCTGCGCACGCAGCGGCTCACCATCGGCCTCTCGCTTGCGCTCCTCATCGGCATCTGCGGTGTAGCGGTCCTGGTCAACCGCTCGCTTAACCTCGGAGGCGCGCCAATCGACCGCGCCGGCGCGGTTGCGTTAATCGCCGGGGCCATCAGCTGGTCAATAGCTTCGGCGCTGGCCCGCAAGCTTCCGCTTCCGTCATCGAAAGCGATGAGCTCCGGCGCGCAGATGCTGGCCGGTGGGGTGCTGCTCGCTGGCGCAGCCGCACTGCGCGGGGAGTTCCGCGGTTTTCATCCCCAGGCCGTTTCACTCGGCGCGTGGCTCGCGCTGCTCTATCTCATCGTCGCCGGCTCAATTATTGGATTCACCGCCTATGTGTGGCTCCTTCACCACAATTCGCCCACGAAAGTTGGCACCTACGCTTACGTCAATCCAGTTGTTGCCGTTCTGCTTGGCTACTTCGCCGGCGGCGAACCACTCGGCGCGCGCACCATCGTTGGCAGCCTCTGTGTTCTGGCCAGTGTCATTATGATTACGGCAACAAAGGCCAGAAAGCCGCCCATAGCTGTAGCCGTAGAAGAAGCCTGATAACCAGCATAGTTTTCTTGACTTAATGCGGTTTTGTGCGGAATTGTGCTACCATTGCGGGCAATCGGCTTTCCTTCCGCACGGCCTGAGGTCAACATGTCCAATCTTTCCCGACGGAATTTTATTAAAGCTGGAGCCGCCGGCGCGCTGGCCGGCGTGAGCAGCATCCCGCTGCATGCAAAAAAAGCCACAGCCACCGACCTTGTTACGTTGGGCAAGTCAAACGTGAAGGTCACGCGGCTTGCCTTTGGCACCGGCACTTTTAGCGGGCGGGTTCAACGCGATCTTGGTCAGCAGCAGTTCACCAGCCTGGTGCACTATGCCTACGACCACGGCATCCGCTTTTTTGAAACCGCTGAATCCTATCCTGGCATGCATGAGATGCTCGGCCTCGCGCTTAAAGGCATTCCGCGCGAGAACTACATGCTGATGTCCAAGGTCACTACGGACAATGCCGATCCGCAGCAGAAGATCGATGACCTTCGGCGTCAGGCGCAGACCGACTACTTTGACATTATGCTGCTCCACGTGCAGCAGAAATCCACGTGGCCGGCCGATAGCCGACACTGGCAGGACGCAATCTCCGAGATGCAGCATCGCGAAGCCATCCGCGCCCGCGGCGCATCTGTCCACGGTCTGCCCGCGCTGCGCCAGGTTCCTACCAATGAGTGGCTGCAGGTTGCCATGATCCGTATGAACCACAAAGGTGCGCACATGGATGCTGATGACCCGCATACCCATGGCCCCGGCAACGTAGATGAAGTGGTGCATCACGTCAAGGAGGCGCGCAAGGCCGGCTTGGGTGTTATCAGCATGAAGCTTATCGGCGAGGGCTCGTTCACCCAGCACACGGACCGTCAGGAGGCAATGCGCTTTGCCTTCCACCACGCTGGTGTTAACTGCGTTACCGTAGGTTACAAGAGCCCATCTGAAATCGACGAGGCGATCGAAAACGTGAATATCGCACTCGCATAGCAAATCTGAATCGAAACGCGGAGGGCAAGATGGAACAGATCTCCAGGCGAAACTTTCTTAAGGCTGGCGTAGCTGCAGGTGCACTGGCCGGCGTTAGCACGCTGCACGCTGAAAAGCAGACACATGCCAGCCTGGTCGCGCTGGGCAAGTCCGATGTGAAGGTCACGCGGCTTGCGCTTGGCACGGGCAGTTTCAGTGGCCGTATCCAGCAGCAGATTGGCCAGCAGGGCCTGACGAATCTTGTCCGTCACGCCTATGACCGTGGCATCCGTTTCTTTGAGACCGCCGAATCCTACGGCCAGTCTCAGCAAATGCTTGCAGTGGCGCTCAAAGGCATACCTCGCGAGAGCTATGTCCTCATGTCCAAAGTGGAGACGGTTCCGGGAGCCGACCCACGCACCAAGCTCGACGAGTTGCGCCGCAACTCCGACACCGAATACTTCGACATCATGCTGCTCCACTGGCAGCACACCGGCACCTGGCCCGAGGACACCCGCCACTGGCAGGATGCAATCCTCGAAGCAGAGCAGAAGAAGGCCATCCGTAGTCACGGCGCATCGGTGCATGGACTTCCTGCGCTCCGCCGCGTGCCCGCTACCGACTGGTTGCAGGTGGCGATGATCCGTGTGAACCACAAAGGCGTGCGCATGGATGCCGAAGAGCACGACGCCGACGTTCTCGGCAACGTGAACGAGGTGCTGGATCACGTGAAGCAGGCTCGGCAGGCGGGTATGGGCGTCGTCAGCATGAAGCTTATCGGCGAAGGCGTCTTCAACCATGAAGACCGCCAGCGCGCGATGCGCTTTGCGTTCAAGACTGCCGGCGTGGACTCGGTGACCGTAGGCTACAAGAGCACGGCCGAGATCGACGAAGCTATTGACAACATCAATATCGCGCTGGCGTAGATTCTCCTCTCGATGCAGCGCAAGACCGCAAGCCGCACTGCATTCACCCGCGCAGTGCAGGCGGTGCTTGTTCCGCTCGCGAATGCGGAAAATGCCGCAGCTATGCGCGCCTACATGCGCAATCGCTTCGACTACCTTGGTATTCCCACGCCTGCGCGCCGCGCAGCCCTCAAGCTGCTCATTCGCTCCTTTGTACCCGCCGATACGTCGTCACTCCGTGCGGCAGCGCAGGCACTCTGGCAGATGCCCGAGCGCGAATATCAATATGCCGCCGTCGATCTGCTCACGCATCACGCCGGGGCTCTCGCATTAAGTGACCTCGACTGGCTCATCGAGTTTGCGCAGCAAAAGTCATGGTGGGATACCGTCGATGCGCTCGTGAAAGTGATCGGCAAGATTGTCCGCACAGAAGGCGCCAGGGGGCAGCGTCAGATGGACCGCGCCGTCTGCGCTGAAAACTTCTGGGTGCGTCGCATCGCCATGCTGCATCAACTCGGCTGGCGCGGTGACACAGACACGGTGCGGCTCTTCCGTTACGCTGATATGCTCGCGGCGGAAAAAGAGTTTTTCATCCGCAAGGCGGTCGGATGGGCGCTGCGTGACTACGCGTGGCACGATTGGCGCGCCGTCCAGAAGTATCTCAAAACCGCGTCGACACGCCTGTCGCCGCTTACTTGCCGCGAAGCCATGAAGAACTTTCCGGAATAACTCGTCCGGACACTTCAACCCCACTGCGCTTGACGCACAGCCCCGGGCGAGCGTAGTTTGAGCTTACACGGGAAAGGAGGTTGATCCAGCCAATGAAGATTGATTGTTCCAGTTGTACCCTACGTGAGGTGACTGAGGCCTGAGGCTTCGCGTCTCAGCCCCCAGATAAGGCTCCGGACGGAGGGATCTCCGTCATGGCTCTGGCACTCGCTCGATACGCGATCGCCTCAGTCCAATCCCAACAGATCACCGCAGCGGCCTGCAGACGCGAGTCTCCAGGCCGCTGCCGCGTTTGCACTCTATTCTGTTCTCAATGCTTCCATCGGTTCGATAGACGCAGCGCGCCGTGCCGGCACCAGCGCTGCCAGCACCGCGCTGGTGCACAATGTAACGACGGCCGTACATAATACAAACGGATCAAAACGCCTCACGTCATAGAGCAGGTGCGCAAGCCATCGCCCGCACAGCACGGCAAGCGGCGCCCCAATCGCAAGACCCATGGCCATCTGCGCCAGTGCGCCGCGCAGCACCATCCGAAGCACCTTCGCACGATCGGCGCCCAGCGCCATGCGCAAGCCGATCTCACCTGTCCGCCGCGCCACGTTGTGTGCGGTCACGCCGTAAAGCCCCACTGAGGCCAGCAGCAACGCCAGCACACTGAAGAGAGCCGTGAGTCGCGCGATGAGCCTCTGCTGGTTGAACTGGATCGCAACCTGCTCGGTATAAGCCATCACGCGCGTAGGCGCAAGATTCGGATCGATGTCTGCCAGGACTGAACGCAGCGCCTTCTCATACGACTCAGGCACACCGGTCACGTTCAACGCGATTACCTGCGCAAAGTGCGAGCCAGCCTCGAATCGCTGATAGCCGGTGGGCGCGTAGCGGGTGGTCTGCGTGAAAGGCAAAAAGAATGCCGGGCCTTGCGGCGTAGCGGGTGAGCGATATTTCGCTGTGCCCACTACGCCAACAATCGTGTAGTCGCCTGCGTGCTCTGCGAGCGTCATGCCGAAGCGCTTGCCCAGCGGGCTTTTGTCATGGAAGAACGTACGCGCAAAGGTTTCATCCACAATGGCAACTTGCGGCGCATCCTGTGCGTCGTTAACAGTGAAGTCGCGTCCTGCAAGCAGCGGTATACCCAGCGTAGCGAAGTAGTGCGGGCTCACGCGCTCAAACAATGTGTCGATATCTCCAATGCCTTTATCCTGCCGGCCGTCGATTGCGATGTCGATCGTCGCGCAGCAGGAAGCCTGCGGACTGTTCATGGCGAGCGCGGCAGAGCGCACACCGGGCATCGCCTCAAGCCGGTCCTGAATCTGCCGGTAAACAGTTGGCAACTGTTCCGGCCGAAATCCCGCAGAACGAAAGTTTATCAATGCAAGCAGCCGGCCATGCGTCTCAAAGCCAAAGTTTGCACTCTCCAGATTGCTCAGGCTTTCGGTTACCAGTCCACCCACGGCAAGCAACACAACTGAGAGCGCCACCTGAATCACGACAAGAATCTTCTGCGTGCGCGGATTCAGACTCACTGCGCCGGTGTTTGCGGTGCGCAGTTCCTCCTGCGGGTCTGTATGTGCCGCCGTCCATGCAGGGACAGTGGCAAAAATAGCTCCGGTCAGCATTGAAATCAGCAGTGCAAAGACCAGAACGGGCAGGGAAGGAGTTGCACTTACAGGAACCTGCGCAGCTCCGCGAAACACGATCAGCAGAATGCCTTTTGTGCCCGCAAACGCAAGTGTTAATCCCGCAGCCCCTCCAAGCAAAGACAGCAGCAGGCTCTCCGTAAGTACGGCGCGAACAATCCGCGCACGTGTAGCGCCCAGTGAAAGCCGCAGCGCCGTTTGTCTGCGCCGTGACGCGCTACGCGCCAGTAGCAGATTGGCGAGGTTTGCACACGCTACCAGCAGCACCAGTGCAGATGCGGCAGAGAGCAGATTGAGCCCTGTGCGCGAATTACTGCGGAAGGGTGAAATCCCGTTTCCACCTGCGGTGATGCGAACATGCTGACGTGGAATCAGCGCAAGATCGGCTGCGGAGGGGTGACGGTGCTCGATCAGCCAGTGTTGCAGGTCGGAGGTTACTGCAGCTTCAGCCTGCTTAGGTGTCACTCCTGCATTGAGCCTGCCGATGAGATAGAGCCATGCATCGCCGGGCGTATTCAGCAGAGTACTTTGGGCTCGGCTCTGGCCGGAGGTTTCGAATTGAGGTTGTATATTCAGGGGCATCCATAGCTCCGGCTGCGTTGCTGCGAGCCGATCCCCATGAAAACCCGGAGGTGCAATGCCGATCACAGCTATCGGCAGGTCATTTACCAGCACAGTCGAACCAACAATCGTCTGGTCGCCGGCGAAATCCTCCACCCATGTGCGGTAGCCCAGCACAGCCACCGGCGCGGCGTTATGCTGGTCGTCTGCGGCAGCAATAAGCCGACCTGCGAATGGTCGCAGTTCCAGGGTGTCAAAGTAATTGCCTGAGACGAGTTCGCCGATAACATTTTGTGCCGCAGATTTTTCCCCCGCGCGGCGTACGCCGAAGGACGGTGTGCTGCCCGAGAACGCGGCTACTTCGCGGAATGCCGTGCCGGTATCGCGCAGGTGTTCGTAGAACGGATACTCGAATGTGCCCCAGTCATCTTCAAACCCACCCCAGTCGCAACAGTAATTTTCGCCTTCGCCAATGCGATACAGATGCGCTGGGTCGGCGATCGGTAACTGCTTGAGCAGCACGCCGTGAACCAGCGTGAAGATCGCAGTGTTGGCTCCTATGCCCAGAGCCAGCGTGATCAGCGCCACCAATGAAAATCCGGGGCTGTGCACAAGCTGCCGCACGCCATAGCGAATGTCCTGCCACACGGACTCAGCCAGAGACTCCCATGTTGAGGAACGCACCTTCTGCTTCACTGATTCCACGCCGCCCATCTCTACTTTCGCTTTGCGCAGAGCCTCGTCATAGCTCATGCCTGTACGCATCTTTTCCTCTGCGCTCGCTTCCACAAAGCCGCGCAGTTCCTCGTCCATCTCACGGCTGCGCTGTTCCTTATTACGCAGCGCACGGAGCCCGCTCAAAAAGCTTTTGAGAACGCCCATGTTTCCTCCCTCACGCCTCGAGAATCCGCGCAATCGCTGCGATCTGCCGCCCCCACTCCCGAGTCTCTTCTTTCAGTGCCTTGCGGCCGCTCTCGGTGAGCTTGTAATACTTCGCTCGGCGGTTATTCTCCGTCGTATGCCACTCGGCCTGGATACGGCCTGCGCGCTCCAGCCGATTCAACGCCGGAAACAACGATCCCGGATTGATGTGAAAGACACCTTTGCTCGTCTGCTCGATGCGGAGCGAAATGCCAAAGCCGTGCATCGGCTCAAGGGCCAGGGTTTTCAGAATGAGCATTTCAAGCGTGCCTTGCACCAGATCGCCGGATTTGCCGGGCATGGAGATGTCTCCTATCGATAATCTAGTAGAAAAGTGATCGCTTTCATCTCGATTGTCAAGAGGAATGTGATGAATGTAGTCTTGAGATGTTCTTTCCCACGCTATTCGCGCACACGGAGCAAAGACGATGGCGCACGATATGAAGAACACGATCGCACTGCTCGCACGCACTCCTGCGGCTCTGGATGGCCTGTTGCGCGGCTTACCTGGGGCCTGGATCCATTGCAACGAGGGCGGAAATACCTGGACTGTCTATGGCGTTGTTGCTCACCTTGTTGACGCTGACCTCGTGAACTGGATGCCGCGCGCAAAGCACATCCTTGCGCATGGCGACGCGCGCCCTTTTGAGCCATTCAACCGCACAGGCGGACAGAATAAGAACAAAGGCCAATCGCTTTCTGAACTGCTCGATGAGTTTGCCCGGCAGCGCAGTGAAAGGCTTGCCGAGCTGCGCGCGCTTAATCTGCGGCCGGACGATCTCGAGCGCCGGGGCTATCATCCAGCACTCGGCGTAGTCACGCTCTCTCAGCTTCTGGCCACATGGGCCGCGCACGACCTCACTCACCTGCACCAGATCACGCGCATCATGGCGGGGCAATACCGTGAAGCCGTCGGCCCATGGAAGAAATTTCTTGGTGTGCTTCATTGCGAAGGACATAGTGAGCCGGCCTGAGCGCGAAATCGATGCCTGAGAGTCTCAAATTCGTTGTGAAGAAATAGATTGTCCTGTTCATCTCAGCAAACAGCATCTCGCACCTCTGCATCCCAACAGACAGGGGGAAAAATACGCATGATTCTCTGGCTCGAGCAGAATTGGCATCATGTGCTGTGGTCCGCAGTTACGCTGACTGCCGCAATTTGCATTTCGCTTATTGCGCGCGCTATTGTTTTTTGGGCGCTGCGGCGGGTTACTTATCGCAGAGCCGCGTTCATTGGCCAGTCTCTCGTGCGTCACAGTGAGCACCCCAGCCGCTGGATATTTCCGCTGCTTGCAGTACTGGCTGTGTCGCCGGGTCTGCCGCTGCCCTCCATTGCCATGTCGGCAATCGAGCACATCACCGGCCTGGCGCTGATCGGCACGATCGCGTGGCTCGCCGTTCTGCTCATTGAGATTGCCTCTGACATGATGGCCGGCCGCTACCGTACTGACGTGGCCGACAATCTCCTGGCACGGCGCATCCAGACGCAGTTTCAGGTGGTGCGACGCATCTCCGTGATGCTCGTTGTTGTGGTTGCGATTTCGCTCATGCTCATGACCTTTCCGGCCATCAAACACATCGGCGTGAGCATTCTTGCCTCGGCCGGTCTGGCCAGTCTCGTCGTTGGCATGGCCATGAAGGGCACGCTCTCTAATCTCATCGCCGGCGTGCAGATTGCATTTGCGCAGCCCTTTCGCATGGAGGACGTCGTAGTTGTCGAAGGCGAATGGGGATGGATCGAAGAGATCGGCACCATGTACGTCTTCGTGCGCTGTTGGGACCTGCGCCGTCTGGTCTTGCCGCTCTCTTACTTTCTCGATCATCCTTTTCAGAACTGGACCCGTAACAGCGCAGACCTGCTCGGCTACGTTTATGTCTACACCGATTACACTATCTCTGTAGATGCTGTGCGCGACGCACTCAAGAGCATCTGCGAGGCTACGCCACTGTGGGGCGGCAAAGTGTGCGGCGTCCAGGTGACCGACGCCGACCAGCACACCATGCAGGTGCGCGCGCTCATGGATGCACGCAACTCCGGCGACGCC
Source organism: Occallatibacter sp. (assembly GCA_035546015.1). Taxonomy (GTDB): domain Bacteria; phylum Acidobacteriota; class Terriglobia; order Terriglobales; family Acidobacteriaceae; genus Telmatobacter. Next base: position 24,330 of record DASZXD010000335.1, on the reverse strand, counting down.
TGGGATCTGCGCTGCTTCGTCCGCGAAAAGCTCATTGATTTTCTGCAGAAGAATTATCCAGGCAGCCTGCCGCATTTCCGTGGTGAGCTGACAGCTCCTCTGCCACATGAAACAGCCTGATGCGGCCAGCTCCTGGCGTTGCAATTGAGCCCTGGGCCCGTTATCATCGCTCTCCATGTTTCCCTACGATGTAAGGATCGCCGCGGCGGTGGCGCCTGTGCCGCACTCCATCGACGATGTCGTGGCAATGCTGGTTGCCGTTGACTCGCTCTGTGCCGATGTGGACGGTCTCAAGTGGTTCAACTGGCTCTATCTGCAGGTAACGCGCGCGGTACAGGAGCGCGTGAATGCAGCCGGAGGCTTTGCGGATCCTGCGTGGATTGCCGCGCTCGATGTCGACTTCGCCGGTTATTATCTCCGCGCTATTCAATCTGCTCTCGCATCCAACGCGGCGCCCGGTTGCTGGCAAGCCATCTTCAATATGCGCAATCAGCAGGCGGAGACGCGCCTCCAGTTTGCTCTGGCGGGGATGAACGCCCACATTAACCACGATCTGCCGCAGGCCATCGTGGCTACCTGCCTGGCGACAGGCATCGCGCCAGAGCATGGCACCGCGCACTACAACGACTACACCGCACTCAACTCCACGCTCGATGCAATCATCGATACGGCGAAGCAGCAGCTCAACGTGCGCCTGCCCGGCGACTCGCTGCCCGACCTTACGCGTCTCGAAAATCTCTCTGCCGCTTTTGGTATCGCAGCCGCCCGCGAGGTCGCATGGAAGAAGGCCGAGGTCTTGTGGCACATCAAAGATGTGCCGCTGGTCTCGACTGCATTTCTCGACTCTGTGGACGCAACAACTGCAGTGGCCAGCAAGACTCTGCTGATCCCGGTTTAGTTCTTTATGGCTATGTTCCTGGCCACTAAACCCTTTTTGGACCCAATGCCGTAAAATTCACTTAACATGAAGTGTCCATACTGCGGATTCGCGCAAGACCGTGTCGTCGATTCCCGCGAGAGCAAAGAGGCTGACTCTATTCGCCGCCGCCGCGAGTGCGAGCGCTGCAACCGCCGCTTTACCACCTACGAGCGCATCGACGAGATTCCGTATATGGTCGTGAAAAAAGACGGCCGTCGCGAGCGCTTTGACCGGCAAAAAGTCTTGAGCGGTCTGCTCCGCGCCTGCGAAAAGCGTCCTGTTTCCTCTATCCAGCTTGAAAAAATCGTGGACGCAACCGAAAGTTTTCTGGTCGATGCGCCCGAGCGCGAGCGTACCACAAGCGAGATCGGCGAACTCATCATGGAGCACCTCAAGGGGCTCGATACGGTCGCCTACATCCGCTTTGCGTCGGTCTATCGGGATTTCAAAGACGTTCGCGAGTTTAAAGAGGAGCTCGAAGGGCTTCTGGAATCGCATCGAGGCCTAAAAGGCAAGAAATAGTTGAGGGCTGGAAACATGTCAGGATCGAAGACTCACAGAGTTACGCTCATTCCCGGTGACGGCATCGGCCCTGAAGTCACGCAAGCCGTGGTCCGCATCCTCGAAGCCACCGGTGCCAAGTTCGAGTGGGAGCGCTATGCTGCCGGGGCCGAGGCATTCGAAGTCCACGGCGAATATATCCCCGCTGCGCTCTACGACTCCATCGAGCGTAATCGAGTCGCGCTCAAGGGGCCGGTCACCACGCCCATCGGCGGCGGCTTCAAGAGCATCAATGTCACGCTGCGCAAACGATTCGATCTCTTCGCCAACTTCCGCCCCGTGCGCACTCTTCCCGGCCTTGAAACCAAATGGCCCGGTATCGATCTCATCATCGTCCGCGAAAACACCGAAGGTGAGTATGTTGGCCTCGAGCACGAGGTTGTCCCTGGCGTGGTTGAAAGCATCAAGGTCATCAGCGAAAAGGGCTCAACACGCATTGCACGCTTTGCCTTCGAATATGCGCGCAAGCACGGCCGCAAAAAGATTCACTCGATTCACAAGGCCAACATCATGAAGCTCTCTGACGGCCTCTTTCTGCGCTGTGCACGCAAAGTGGCTGAAGAGTTTCCCGATGTGCAGTACGGCGAGCACCTTATTGACAACACCTGCATGCAGCTTGTCATGAATCCCTTTCAGTACGACACACTGCTGCTTGAAAACCTCTACGGCGACATCGTCAGCGATCTCTGCGCGGGTCTTGTCGGCGGACTCGGCCTCGTCCCCGGCGCAAACCTCGGCGCCGAGTGCGCCATCTTTGAGGCTGTGCATGGCTCCGCGCCAGACATCGCAGGCAAAAACGTCGCCAATCCAACGGCGCTTCTGCAGTCGGCCATCCTCATGTTGCGCCATCTCGACGAATTTGAGGCCGCAGACAAGGTGCAGAAGGCCCTTGAAGCTGTCTATGCCTCGGGCAAGACTCTAACGCGCGACGTCGGTGGCTCCGCCGGCACCAGCGAATTCGCCGATGCTGTGCTGGCAGCAATGGCCTAGCAGACATCGGCCGCACAGCAGCAGCCAAAAGTGGAAGCGATCAATTCTTAGGGCATTCCAATGCCTATGTGGCCGGCTCTGGCCGGGCTGCGGCCAAACTTTTTCAGAAAAAATCTTTCCTCTTCCGCAACTTCCCATATCTCTGAGGGTCTTCAGAGTCACCAGTCGGCCTCTGTCCTTTACAAAACGGACTGCAACTCCACCGGCTCTTGGGGAGCCGATTCTCTCAGGGGGACCGTCATGAAACGCACCAGCCTTGCTCTTTGCACTCTTCTGCTTGCCGCTCCGTTGTCTGTGTACGCCGGCGAGCAGATCGTCCCGGCCGGGTCCTTGATCAACTGCACTGTATCCGAGCCGAAACTCTCCTCCAAAACCGCATCAATCGGCGATCCCGTGCTCTGTCAGCTGGGATTCTCCGAGCGCTATGGCCGCTCTGTTCTGCCTGCCAACAGCTACCTCGTCGGGCGCTTTGAGGATTACAGAGATCCAGGTCACTTCATCGGAAAGGGCTGGATGGAACTCAAGTTCGACCGCATGATCATCGAGCCGAATACGGTCATCCCCGTAGATGCTCGCGTGGTCGATGTGCCTGGCTACAACGTTGACCGGCAGGGCCGCATTCTGGGCAAGGGCCACGCTGTGCGCGACACCGTGGAGTGGACTATCCCCATCCTCTGGCCTATCGATCTAATCAATCTTCCGCGCCGCGGACCACGCCCCACACTCAAGGAAGAGACGCGGCTCACGCTCAAGGTCATGGATGACATGAGTATTCCCACGTTCGATCAGCCGCAGCCTGATCCCAACGGCCTCTACCATCGCATGCCCAGCGACTACCAGCAGCAGCCGGCTCCGCCACCACAGCCCAGCCCTGTGGCCATGGACTATCCGCCGCAGCCCGCTCCGGCGCCTCCGGTGATGGCCTATGTGCCGGTTCCCCCGCCGGCCTACTATTACGCACCGCCTCCGGTCGTGGTCGCACCGGCATGGCACCCACGGCGTTCGATCATCGTAATCCGTGGCGGCTACGCTTACCGTGTGATGGTTCCGTAGCTTTCAAAAGACAGGGCCGATGCATTCACTTGCATCGGCCTTTCGCCTTTGTGTGCTCACAGCCTGTTCAGATCTTCCGGGCTACCCAGCCGGCTGATTGGGGTGATCTGAAACTGCAGCGGAACCCGCAGCATTACCGGGCGCGTGCCGATCTGGATGGTAATGTCGCGGTTGTTTTCGATAATCCGGCGCATTGCCGCGGACAGTATCGGCTCGCTCGCCGGCGTCGACAGTACGGCGAGCAGAGAAGAATCGCTCCAGTGATAGATACCGTCGTCGCTGCGCAGGCTATGGGTGAGAAAGGCAGAAACGGCCATCAGACTGTCCTGCACCGCATCCCACCCGAAGCGTTTGCCGATCATGTCCAACGCCCCGAGACGAAAGAGAACCACGTACCCGCACGCGCCGTTTTGCATCAGCTTTCTTACATGCTCTGAGGCCGCACCGCCTCCACGCAGCCCTGAGGCATTGTCGTTGGCCATTGAGCGGTCCGCGCTGCCCAGCCGCGTTCCGTTGGAGTGGCCATTGGCCCCACCGATGCGCAGATAGTCAGCCAACAGTAGCTGAAAGGCCTGGATCTCCTCTGTGGTGAGCAGGCTGGCTATGCGCCTGGTCAACATAAGTGCCTGGTCTGTGGACGGATCGAGGTTGCGGCTTTTGATCAGATCGCGCATCAGCATCGAGGCCAGCCCCCGCCAACTCGCCAGCCGTCCGCGCAGCAGTTCGTCTACCCTTGCGCGATAGCTCTCCATCTCTCGCAGAATCCCGCGGATAAGCTCGATCTTGTCATCTTCAGGAAGCCGCTCTCGAAGCCGCAGTGACAACCGCTCCACGTTAGCACGCAAATCCTGATAGGCCTCGGCGTGAATCTCCGGCAGGTGCCGGACCACACCCTCTACCAGCAGGCTCAGGGAACGTGCTCCTCCATCCGGCTCGGCTGGCTGAACTTCAGCCGGAAGAGCCGTATCTTTTGAGTGCTTTCTGCGCAAACCCATCCCACAGACCTCCAAGTCGTTTATCGGTTCGGCCTGCGCATTTCACTAGCGGATTTTCGTCAAATCCATGCGATTCAGATCTGCCTCGGGTGGCCTCCTTTCACCCATCCTTACCGCCAGAACGGCTCCTTCTTCACGCGTACTCCTGTACACTGGAATGTTACGGTCATGAAAAGCAAATACCCCATTGGCATCCTCGGCGCGACCGGTGCGGTCGGCCAGCGTTTTATCCAACTGCTCGAAAACCACCCGTGGTTCGAGATCACTTGGCTTGCGGCCAGCGACCGCTCCAGCGGCAAATCCTATGCCGAAGCCGTCAAATGGCGTCTTGATACCCCGCTCCCCGAGCGCATTGCCAAGATGACCGTCTCCCCGGCCGAGCCCGAGGGCGCGCCCAAGATCATCTTTGCCGCTCTCGATGCCGCCATTGCCCGCGAGATGGAGCCGAAGTTTGCCAGCGCCGGCTGCGCGGTGGTGTCGAACTCAAGCGCATACCGCATGGCGCCGAATGTGCCTCTCGTCATTCCCGAGATCAATGCCGAGCACCTGCACCTCATCGAGGAGCAGCCATCGCGCCGCGAGACCGGTGGCTACATGGTCACCAACCCCAACTGCTCCACGATCGGCCTCGTGATGGCGCTCAAGCCTATTGAGGAGCGTTTTGGCATCGAGCAGATCTTTGTGACTACTATGCAGGCGGTGAGCGGCGCCGGCTATCCCGGCGTGGCCTCCATGGATATTCTCGGCAATGTCGTGCCCTACATCGCCAGCGAAGAAGAGAAGATGGAAGCCGAGACGCTCAAGCTTCTGGGTAAACTGAAGGGCCATTCCGTAGAGCCGCTCCATGCAAGGGTGACGGCGCACTGCAACCGTGTTGCCGTAGAAGACGGCCACATGGAGAGTGTTTCCATCAAGCTCAGGAAGCCTGCCACACAGGAAGAACTGCTGGCAGCCTGGGCTGAATTTCGTCCGCTTGCGGGACAGGACCTGCCCACCGCACCCGATCAGCCCGTGCAGTGGATCGCACAGCCTGACCGTCCACAGCCGCGCCTGGACCGCAACCGTGGCAATGGCATGGCCGTGACGGTCGGTCGTCTGCGTCCCTGCGGCGTGCTCGACTGGAAGTTTACCGTGCTCTCGCACAACACGATCCGCGGCGCAGCCGGCGCAACCATCCTGAATGCCGAGCTGCTCGCCAGCCTGGGCAAGCTTGAGCCGGTTGCGGTTGCGGCTGCCAACGCCTGACGTGTCTTTCTGATGAACGATTGGGAAGTTTCGAGATGAATCTGGTTGTCATGAAGTTTGGCGGCACCTCGGTCGAAGACCCGGCCGCCATCCGGCGCACTGCGGACATTGTGCAGGGGCGTCTCAACAACGGTAAAAATCCGGTGGTCGTGGTCAGCGCTATGGCCAAGGTTACCGACCAGCTCCTCCGCGCCGCCGATGCAGCATCCAAGGGCGACCGTACCGGGGCGTTGGCCATCAGCTCGCGCCTGCGCTCGCGCCACCGTGACACTGCCGCGGAATTGGTAAAGCAGAACCCATACTGTGCCGAGATCATCGATCTCATCGATCAGGAGTTCGACTCCCTTGACGATGTTCTTCGCGGTCTCGCGGCGCTTCTAGAACTCACTCCTCGTATTTCCGACCTCATTGTCAGCTTCGGTGAGCGCATCTCCAGCCGCGTCGTCGCTGCGGCGTTCCGCGAGCGCGGCATGAATTCGACGCATGTCGACGCACGCCAGATCATCATCACCGACTCCGAATTCCAGAAAGCCGCGCCCATCGACCATCTCATCGAAGTACGCGCGCAGGAACAGCTGCTGCCACTGCTGAATGACCGCAAGGTTCCTGTCATGGGCGGCTTCATCGCGTCCAACGAAGCCGGCACCACGACTACGTTAGGCCGCGGCGGCTCTGACTACACCGGCGCGCTCGTCGGCGGGGCGCTTACTGCAGAGGCCATCGAAATCTGGACTGACGTGGACGGCATCATGACCAGCGATCCACGTGTCTGCCCCGATGCGCTGCGCGTCAAGATTGTGAGCTTTGAAGAGGCGGCCGAACTCGCTTATTTCGGCGCGAAGGTTCTTCACCCAGCCACGATTCTTCCCGCCGTCAAAAAGAACATCCCGGTTCAGGTGCTCAACAGCAAAAACGCGGCCAACGAAGGCACACGCATCATCTCGCTGGCTCCGCACTGCAAAAGTCCGTTCAAGTCCATCGCGGTGAAGAAGAAGCTGAGCATCATCGACGTGGTGGCCAGCCGTATGCTCATGACCCACGGCTACCTGAGCCAGATATTCGCCATCTTCGACAAGCACAAATGCGCCGTCGATATGGTCTCCACCAGCGAAGTCAGTGTCTCGCTCACTGTGGACTCGAACGCCGCTCTGCCCGCGATTGCCGCTGACCTTGAAAAGCTGGCCGACGTAAAATATGAAGGCAAAAAGGCGCTCATTTGTCTCGTTGGCGAAGACATTCGCGGTAAGAACGGGATGGCCGCGCAGGTCTTTGCTGCGGTGAGGCACATCAACGTGCGCATGATCTCCCAGGGGGCCAGCGAAATCAATATGAGCTTCATGATCGAGGAAGACGATGCCGACGAAGCCGTCCGCTCGCTCCACGCCGCCTTCTTCAAGGACCCCGACCCGGCCATCTTCGACGTGGAAAAAAAAACGGCTTTTAGCCGCTAGTTTCTGGCTGGCCGCTTGTTGTGCCATTGGATGATTTGAGCTAGAAGCTAAAAGCTAGGAGCTATCATGCTGATTTTAGTACTCGGCAAAGGCAAAACCGGCTCGCTCGTTGCGGAGGTTGCCCGTGAGCGCGGACATGGCGTTCGTGCGCTCGACATCAACGAGAACCAGCACGCCTCAGCGCTCACTGCCGCACATCTTGCCGGTGTCGATGTCATCGTCGACTTTACCGCGCCCGAAGCTGCAGTAGAGAACATGCGCGCTGTGCTTTCGCTCGGCGGCCGCATCGTGGTTGGAACCACAGGCTGGTATGACAAGCTCGCTGACATGAAGGCCCTTGCCATCAAGCGCAATGCTGGCCTGCTCTACGGCACCAACTTCTCCATTGGCGTGCAAAAGCTCTTCCGCCTCACCGCCGAGCTGGCCAAACTCGAGGGCTACGAGTTTTCCATTACCGAGACGCACCACACCACCAAGCTTGACGCGCCCTCTGGCACAGCGGTGACGCTCAAGGAAATCGTGCAGGCAGCGCAGCACGGCGCAGAGATTCCCGTTACCTCGCACCGCATCGGCGACGCCAAGGGCGAGCACGTCGTTACCGCTAAGAGCGATGTAGACGTCCTCGAGATTCGCCATGACGCCTTCAGCCGCCGAGGATTCGCGCTGGGTGCAGTCCGTGCCGCCGAGTGGCTAGCCGGCAAATCCGGCGTGTGGGACTTCCGCGAAATATTCGATCAGTTGTAGGCACTATCAGAGTGGCCGGTGTTCCAAATCGAAGACCAGCTCCGCGCCCATGCCTGAAAAGCTGCTCTGGATCTCACGCGCACGCGCCAGCGCATCCTGAATGTGCGGCAGCACATTCTCGGCGCCCACATGCTTTAGAAAATCCGACCGCGCAAGTAGTTGCGCCGGCTGCTCGCGAGCTCCGCACAGCAGCAGCGTTTTGCCCGCGCGCCTCAATCTGTCGCTGAACTGCTCGATGGTGTGGAGTCCCGTTGCATCCAGCGCTGTCATGTTGCGCAGCCGCAAAATCACCACGTCGCCAAACTGCGACAGGTTCGTTGTTGCTTCGGCAAGTCTCTCTGCCGCGCCAAATAGAAATGGCCCGTGAATGCGCAGGATCGTCACATTCGACGGAATCTCCTTGTCCTGCAGAATATGCGCCTGCCCGTCTTCCAGATACTCGGGCGTCACCTCGCTTACGGTCGTTGTCTCTGCAATGCGGTAGATGTAAAGCAGCGCAGCCAGCGCCATGCCTACTCCTACGGCCACAGTCAGATCGGCCAGCACGGTGAGTGCAAACGTCGTCAGCCAAACGGCGATGTCGGTATTCGACAGGCGCAGGATCGTTCCAATCTCGCGCCACTCGCCCATGTTATAGGCCACCACAAACAGCACCGCAGCCAACGTAGCCAGTGGCACAAATCGCGCCAGAGGCGCAGCCGCCAGCAGAATTGCCAGCAGCGTGAGCGCATGCACCATGCCCGCCACCGGCGTCTTCGCTCCCGAGCGGATATTGGTCGCGGTCCGTGCAATTGCGCCTGTTGCCGGAATCCCGCCCAGCAGCGGCGATGCGATATTCGCCACGCCCTGTGCAACTAACTCGACGTTTGAATTGTGACGATCTCCGCTCATGCCATCGGCAACCACGGCGGAGAGCAGGCTCTCCACGGCAGCCAGCAGCGCAACGGTGAACGCCGAAGGCAGCAGCAGCGCAATGTGCTCCACATGAAAATTGGGCCATGCAAGGTGCGGCAGTCCCTGCGGAATTCCGCCAAACCGCGTGCCAATCGTCTCAATCGGTAGATGAAAGAGCGCGGTTGCTGCAGTCGTGAGCAGCAGCGCCACAATCGTTCCGGGAATCCTCCGCGTCACGCGTGGCCAGAAGACAATCACTGCAATTGCTGTTGCTGCAGTTGCTACCGTCTGCCATTGCGCCGTGCCGGCGCTTTCCAGCAGCACATGCATCTTGGGTAAAAACTGGCTTGGCAGCGAGGCCGTCGTCAGCCCAAAGAAATCCTTGATCTGCGTCGATGCAATCAGGACTGCAATGCCGTTGGTGAACCCGATCGTTACTGGCCGCGGAATATATTTCACCGCCGCGCCCAAGCCGGTGAAGCCCATAATCAGCAGCAGTACGCCGGCCATCACGCCCACCAGCGCCAGCCCGGCAATCCCAAACTTCGCTACGATCCCGGCCACAATCACCACAAACGCGCCCGTCGGCCCGCCAATCTGCGTCCGAGATCCACCCAGTGCAGAGATCAGGAATCCCGCCACGACTGCCGTGTAAAGCCCGGCCTGCGGCGACACGCCCGACGCAATCGCAAAGGCCATCGCCAGCGGCAGCGCGACAAGTCCGACGGTCACGCCTGCGATCAGGTCCTGCCCAAACTGCCGCGCGGAGTAGTTGCGCAGGCACTCTACCGATCGCGGCAGCGAAAGAGAACCGGCGCTCATGGTGCCTTCTCCGCCGGTGCATCCATCTCGCTCAGCATTCCGAGCGTCTCTTGCAGTTGCTTGTGGAAGTACGTCCTCATCAGCGCCAGCACCTCAAAGATGATCGGGTCTCGCGCTGAGTAGAACACCTGGTTGCCAGCCTTGCGATTCACCACAATCTGCTTGGCTCGCAGCACAGCCAGATGCTGCGAAACATTGGCCTGCTCCATGCCCAGCTTCTCGATGAGCGCGCCGGCGGCAAGTTCTCCGCCGCTCAAAAGCTCGAGAATTGCAATGCGCGTAGGGTGCGCAAGCGCCTGAAAGATATCCGCCTTGAACTGACGTAAAGAATCGGGCATAAGAGAATAATAATATATTCGAATATTTGAATATAGATTTATTTAAAGAATCTGATTGCTCGTCGTGCTCAGCTCCATTAATTGACTCACTAAGCTTGGGTTACGTGCAGAAAGCGCGCCGGTATCATCGCCCGGTACTCAGATGTAGTGGATTCCCAGTTGTGGGTGTAGCCACAAATCCATGATTTCCATCTCCGTCCATGCCCACAATCTGCCCGCGGTTGTTGATTCCGTGTGCATCGGAGAGCGCTCCGCCGGGAGAGTTGTGAATAGCCAACGGCACAAATCGCGACTCGTCGTATGCGAATCCCATCCCCGGCCACAGACCCGGATGGAGCGGCCTGAGCGTGTAATCGCCCACAATTGCTCCGGCGTCGTTCATGCTGTTACCCTGCGTAATGCCTGCGCCGGGCGCATCGAAAAGCGTTACGGTTCCGCTGCTGTAAACAAAGCCGCGGCTCGTTGGCCACTTGTTTCCGCCTGAACACGAGCCGGTGATCTGCCCATGATTATTGATCGCCATTGCGCGCATCGCGCGCCCGTCAGGGCACTGAATCGCCATGAACGTCGCCGGCTGCGTGGGAATGGCAGTTGATCCCGGCTCGCCCAGCGTCAGCGTGCCGTAGCCGCTCCAAAGGCGTCCTCGAAAGTTGTAGCTGCCCACGAACTGACCCAGGTCGTTGAAGCTGTTGATCGCGTTCATGCGAACTGTCCCTGGCACACCCGTAGCCGTCACAAACGGTCCAACCGGGCGAAATGTATTCCTCTGCATCTCGTAGACAAAGTATTCAACGATCGAGCCGACATCCAGGCTCTGCTGCGACAGAAGAATCTGCCCATGATTGTTAATCGCGATGGCGGTCGTGAAATGGCCTGTGAGTGGCCCGTTTAGCTCATGAAATTTGCCGCTCTGATAGATGAATGCGCCTTTGCCGCACGCACTGACATTCCCACAGTTGTACTGCATCCGCTGAAAGTTGCCAACAATCACTCCAGCGTCGTTGATGCCGACCAGTTGCGTAAACCGGTTCGGATGGTCGCTGGACGTAATGTAGTCGACAACCTGAAAATGGAAAGCGCGTGCGCTCTCAGCAACCGCCTGTTCCTTCTGCTCCTGTTGCGGAATCATTGGCGCTGCGGCAAGAAGAAGCAGAGCCGCCATAGGACAAAGAGACCCGGTTGACAGACGCATTCTTCCAGTCCTCTATGCAAAGATGGTTCAGATGCGAGTAGAGCATATCACGCGCAACAATCGATGATGCGCCGATAGTGGCTGCTCCGCCTCATTTTGTTGCGGCGCTTCCAGCATTTTTCTCCTGTAGCTTTTCTGGCATCTTCAAAAATTCATCGGGTGTCAATACTCGCGGTGTCATGCGCGCCATGAGCACGGCGCCCTTGAACCAGTAAATCTTGTTGATGCGCACGCCGATCGACGAGTGTCCCGGCAACTGCGGCTTCAGTTCCAGCGGTCCTCCGCCCTGCAACTCGTCGTCTACATAGTTGCGCAGCATCTTGCCATCGTAGACAGCCGTTACGCGATACCACTTCCCCAGCGGGTGCAGCATCTTGCAGTTGAGCAGCGTCCGGTTTTGTGTGCCCGACGACGCAAAGCTGTCCAGGCACCATTGCCCGTCCACAATCCGAATCTCGAAGAGCATGCGGTTCCTGGTGTCTTCGCCCGTAGCCGGGTCCTGCTCCTGCAGATGAAAGAACCGCTGAGCTGCCGGTCCGTCGGCATCGGGGTGGAAGATCACCTCCCACGTGTAGGTAGAAGCGCCCGCCAATGGGTGCACATCCACAAAGATTCCGTCATCCACTCCGTTGAACTGTACGGCCTTGCCATACTCCGTGTCGATCACCTGCGGATGCCCGAGCACGTGAGTCGGATGTCCGCCGATGTTATCAATGTTGTCGAAACGCCACACTTGCCCCTGCGAAATTTGCGCATAAACCACAGGCAAACAAAACAGGAGGGCGAGCGGCGCGAAAAGCCTGCGCAGCCACATGCGGCGAATCCGATTCATAGTCTGTCTCCACAGTTTTTCGTTCGATATTCACTGTATCCGAACTTACCCGCGAAGAACCCGGCGCCCCCGCCGTTATAAACTTTTGAGTGATGGAAACGACAGGTTGCGGTACGGCGATAGTTACGCCCTTTCGGGCAGATGGTGCATTGGACGAGCCGGCGCTTTGGGCGCTGGTGAACTGGCAGATAGAATCGGGAATCGACTTTCTGGTGGCCTGCGGATCGACAGGCGAGGCCGCCACGCTCGATGAGGAAGAGTGGCTGCAGGCGGTGCGCATTGTGGTTGAGGCTGCTGCGGGACGCGTCCCCGTCTGGGCCGGATGCACGCACAACTCAACGCGCGCGCTCCTGCGCCAGGCCGCTCGTCTGCGGCAGATTCCCGGTCTCGGGGCTGTGCTTTCCGCCAATCCCTACTACAACAAGCCGTCGCAGGAAGGCCAGTTCCAGCACTTTCTCGCGCTGGCCAAAGCCGTGCACCCTCTCCCCGTTTGCGTCTACAACGTGCCCGGCCGCACGGGTGTCAATCTCGACCCTGATACGGTCGTCCGCCTTTCGGCCGCCGCGCCCAACATCGAGGCCATCAAAGAGGCCAGCGGCAAGCTGCCGCAGATTGCCGAGTTGGTCCACTCGCTTCCGCACGGCTTCAAAATCTTTTCCGGCGACGACAACCTCGCACTTCCTGCCATCGGCATCGGCGCGCACGGTCTCATCAGCGTAGCCTCAAACGAGGCTCCGGCCGAGGTCACACGGATGATCCGCGCCGCTCTCGACAACAACTGGACAGAGGCTCGCGAACTCGAGCGCCGTTACGCGCGCCTCTTTGAGGCCAACTTCTGGGAGTCGAACCCCGGACCTGTGAAGACGGTGCTCAACCTCATGGGCCACATCAGTGACACCGTGCGCCTGCCGCTCGTTCCTCCCGCGCCGGCCACGCGCTCGCGCCTCGAACGCCTTGCCGGAGAATTGGGCCTGCTCAAACACGCGCCAGTCCCCGCAGGCTTCCGGGCGGAGGTCTTTTAGTCTGCTTTCGAGCAAATCTGCCATCGAAAAGCCGCGTACCAGCGCGGCTTTTTTTCATTGCGCCATCTGTGCCGCCCAATACAATGCTTGCGTCGGAGGCCGAACAGGATGGCAAACCTTCAAATCACCGCGCGCCTGCACTGGAAGCTGTTTCTCGTAAGCGCTTTCACCATCTCGCTCACACTGAATGCGCAAACGCAGCCTGCGCCGCCACAATCCAACCGCGGCGAATTGCTCAAGGTCCAGCCCAACATCTCCGGCCAGCGCAACGGAGTCTTCATCGAGCCCGATCCAATGGACTTCGAGAATCACACGGGTTACATCTCGCTCTTTGACGGCAAGACCCTCGCCGGATGGGATGGCCAGCCCGGTACCTGGAGCGTCGAAGACGGCGCAATCGTCGGCAAGTCCACCAAAGACCACGTAGCCGGCAACACCTTTCTGGTCTATCGCGGCATCAAGGCCCGCGACTTTGATCTCAAGCTTGAGATCAAGGTGGAGTGGGGCGGTGGCAGTGGTATACAGTACCGCAGCAGCACGGGCATCCCGCCCGGCCGCGTCCCCGGCAAAGGCGAACCGCCACTCGATCCGCGCTGGGTCATGATCGGCCCGCAGGCTGACTTCTGGTTCCCAGTCAACGAACACGCCCGCCAGTACAGCGGCCAGCTCTACTCGCAGAACACCACGCGCGGCATCATCGTCTGGCGCGGCCAGGTAGTGCAGTCGCTTCCCGGCAAGCTACCCCGCCTGGTCGGCAACATCGGCGACCGTGCACAGCTCGGAACATACGTGAAAGACGGCGAGTGGAACGAGTACACCATCATCGCCCGTGGCGGCGTGATTATGCACATCCTCAACGGCCAGCTCATGGCCGTCCTGGTCGACGATGACCCTGCATCTTCGAACAACGTCTCTGGTCTCTTCGGTCTGCAGATCGAAGGCACGCCATGCAAGGTCTCTTTCCGCAATCTCTGGCTCAAAAAGATCGACTGACATGGGCAGAAACCGCCCTTGAGGTTTCGTCGGCATAAAAGTTTTATAAAGACAGAAAAATTCTTCGCAACTTTTCTGAATCCTTTCGTGTCTGAACCCATCGACGGCGGCCGAAAAGGTTTACGCACTGTTCTCTGCCGTCCAAGCAATCCGTGGCATTTCCAGCATGGCTCACTTGTGTGATCGAGCCCTCCCTCGCGAAAGCGGCGAGCCATCCTGGAAATACCGAAACCATGATTATGGCTCCGTGCGCAGACGCGCTCGGAAACGGCACACTTTCAACATTTGCCGGCGTTGTGAAGCCTTTGTGGACTTCTAACTGTATGTCCGCATCGGAATTGCACCGACTGGCACCGTTTCTGGCTTGGTGATCCCGCGTCCGAATGCAGAAGCCGCGGAACTTTTAAGAGAAAAGAGGCCAAAATATGTCCCCCCAATTCCGGAACCGATTTTTGTTTCCTTCACTTCTTTTGCTTGCCGCTGCTGCACTTACGGCGACCGGGTGCACCAGCGGGATGGTCTCCAGCACCACCTCGACTAATGCAGTAACCGGTCCGGCTTTTGTTGTTGGCACTGACGCGCCGGCTGCCGCGGTTACATCCTTTTCGGTTCAGCTCCAGGGCATCAACGCCGTCGACTCCAGCGGTAACAGCGTCCCGTTGCTCAGCGGAACTCCGACCGTCGATTTCGCCCGCTTCAACGGCCTGCAGACTCTGCTGGATTTGAACAATGTTCCTGCCGGCACCTATAACAGCGTCACCATCTCACTCGGTGCGGGAACCATCGGCTATCTCGACACCAGCGGCAGCGGAGCGCCCACCATACAGACTGAGGCAGCCACCTTCACTACCTCGTCGGTCAACATCACACTCAAGAATCCTCTGGTTGTGGTCAATGGCGGATCGCCAGTAGGCCTGCGCGTCGACTTCGATCTCAAAAAATCTATCGGCGTTGACTCGAGCGGCAATATTACCGGAACCGTCACTCCCACCTTCAACGTCAATGCAGTGGCGAGTTCTGACAGCGGCGGCCACATCGATACCTTCGTGGCAGGCGTAGTCAGCGTCAACGCCAGCGGTCAGTCGTTTGTGGTGCAGGGCCCGCACGGTGAGCAGTTCACTATCAATGTGAGCGGCAATACTGAGTGGGACGGCAACGACAGCATCAGCGATCTCACTACCAGCAGCATCGTTGAAGTCGCCGGCACTCTCGACAAGGCCGATCAGACACTGGACGCCGACGAAGTGGCGATCCTCTCCCAGACCGGTTTCTACGCTTCTGGCCAGGTCACCTACGTGCAGCCTGCCTCAGGCCCGGCCACCAGCTTTGACCTCTATGTGCGCGGATTGCTGCCTACCAACACAGGTCTCACGCTTGGCCAGATCGCAACTGTCAATCTGACCGGCAATGAGAAGTACTTCATCTACTGGATGCATAATCCGTTCACGCAATTCCTCTTCAACTCGAGTGCGATGGTTGCCGGTCAGCACGTCTCTATTGGAGGCCCTGCGAGCGGCGCAGCCGATCCCACCAACGTCACCACCAAGCGCGTTGTGCTGCGCAACTGGGGTTTTAACGGCACCATTGTTCCGGGCAGCCAGAAGCCAGGCAGCGCATCGTTCCAGATGAAGGTAAACGGCTTTGCCGGTGTACTCATTCCAGAGACAATCACCGTCTATCTGGGGAACCGGTGTGACTTCCGTTACGGATTCGGCGCCTTCAGCGACCTCACCAACAGCACCAATATCCGCGTGGTCGGCCTGCTGCTCAAGAATCCAACTACGGGGGAAGTGGTCCTCCTGGCACGCCACATCGACAGTTTCAACTTCACCGACTTCACTACAACAACTTTCTAACAACGCAACGCACATCCACTTTTTCGCCGGGGTCTGAACCGTGGGCCTCGGCGATTTTTTTCGTTATGCGCAAGGTCATCAAAACATATCGCCGAACGGCGGAAACGTGAGCAGAATTCCAAGCGCCAGTAGTACGAGCGCACTTGCAGCCACGCGGTTGAGCGCAACTGAACGGCTCCTCCAGAGCACATGCAGTACCGCCCAGGTAAGAAGCCACACAAGAATCGCGCACGTGGTCACGCCGGAGAGCGGACCTGTTGGTTTTACAAAGACCATCAGGCTCTTAATCGCCGGTACCTTATCGGCCAGCACTGCAAAAAAGCCCACAAAGAACGAACCGATTCCAGCCGCCAGCACTGCGGCTGCGCCCGGTCCATTGGCAAGTTGCGTCGATGAACTGGTCTCGAGCATTGCTACTCCCCATTCATAATGTGAATGCTTGCTCCACCTTCAACCGGCGCGTTCTTGTTGATCATCGCGCCGAAGACCCCGGCAATTCCCGCCGCAGCCAGCGAGATCCACACAAAGCAGAGAACCGTGTTGCGCAGCCTGGGCAACTCTCTCAGACCGCGCCCATACTGAAACACAACGTAAGCGGCCATCGTGATGCAGATCGGCGCCAGCCACGCTACGTGTTCTTTCCACTCCATGCCGAAAGAGTGCCAGCCGATCGTGTTTGGGCTCGACATCAGCAGCCGCTGCGGAAATGCTGCCAGCTCCGTTGTTCCTGCCGGAGGCACCGCGCGATACCAGGGATACACGATGTAAGCTCCCGTCAACACAGCCAGCCACGCCAACACCGCCATTACCGCCAGGTAAATACGCAGAAAGAGATCGTCGCGCGCTCCAAGTGCATGATCAGCCGCAGGCGAGTAGCGCCGGTAAAGTTCCACCAATGCACCCGAGCAGGCCAGCAGATAGAGCGCGCCGAATCCCATCCCGTGAATCATCGTCCAGAGGCTGCGTGTGGTGATTTCCATTTGCATCGTCCTTTTCATTGCCGGTCGCGAAATTCTGTCTGAAATTCTCGCGCCAGCAGTTGTTTTTACCGGGTCTGTGCTTAGGGTCAGGCATGGGATCGAAATTCATCGAGCGATAGGCTTCCCGCACCGAGGAGAAGTATGGCGACCAGTCCGAACAGCATGCAAAAATCTGTCCGCCCCTCGTGCATGCAGGCCCAGAATCCCTGATGCATCAACATGGGCACTTTGGTAGTTGCAATGGCTGTCGCGATGACGAAGAGCAAAGGGATCGCAGCAATAGCAGTGAAAAATCCAACGATCAGCAAAGCGCCGCAAACACACTCCACAATCCCGACAAACGGACCGGTGAATGCCGGAGCAGGAATGCCAATCTTCTGAAAGCGGCCGGCACCAAGAGCCAATGGAAAGAGGAACTTCTGTATACCTTCAGATAGAAAGACCCAGCCGACGAGCAGGCGCAGCAGAAGCAGCCCCCAGGCTTCGCGTTTATTCGATGCTTGTGCCATGCGCTCCTCCCCGCGAGCACGTTAAAATCTCGCGTCAAAATCCTCTCTTGCCTGGCTTATTCAGCCACGCATTCGCAGCGCTTGTCTTGTCTGAGTCTTTTCCCCAGGTCCAGTACATGCCAACGTATGCGTAGTTCTCCGTCTGTCCGGCTACTGAGTGTCCATAGCAAAAAAGAAACTGCTTGTTGGGATTCTTGAAGTGGTAGTAGCCGCCCACGTCCACCATCGTTGACGATTCGGTCTGTGGCGCTGCCTCACCCTCGCGTCCATGCGCAAAGATCTCCGCGCCCAGTTCCAGTCGCTCGCTCAACTTGCGCTTCACGAGGAAGCCGCCATAAGCGAAGTTGCGATAGCCGGTCTGCGGAACCACCTCATATCCGGCGCCGCCGTCATACAGCCACTTGCCGCTGTTTTTCTGCAGCCAGATCGGCAGCTTGTACCAGACCTTTCCAACGCCCAGGCCGCGATCAAAGCTGCCCGTCGGCATCTCGAACATCGTGAAGCTCCCGATCTGCGGCACATGCCTGCTCTCCTTAATCCACGCCACCTTCGCGCCCAGTTCCATGTCAATCAGCCCAAAGGTTGTCGGGCCCTCGCCAGCGGGCGCATACGCCGGATGATTCAGCGGCGCCGAGGCTCCCCACGGCAGAATCGCGTGAATCTGTACTCGCGGAATTGCGCCCCAGTTGAACTCGAAGGCCGGCCCTGCTGAAGCCAGCACTACGGGCGTTCCATCCATCGCGCCAAATATGTAGAACTCATAGTGGTGCAGATCCACCGGTACCGGGTCATCAGTCTGGTATGGTGGGCCCTGCGCGCACACCTTTGCCGCTGGAAGCACGAGTAGCGTGAGAAGCGCCATCGCAAGCGCAACGCCACGCACATTCATCGAAGATTCAAATTTGATTCTCAAAAGCAGGGGCGCAGGAGGAGTCATTCGCTCGCAAATATATATCGAATTTCGATAACAAGCAAGATGATGCGCTTATCTGGAGGTATAGTGAATGCTGTGAAGGATCACGGACGGGAACTCTTTTTCGGCCTTATTCGCATCCATGTGCTGCTCCATGCCGCGCAGGAACCCATCTTTGGCCTGGCGATGATGGAAGAACTCGCGCACCACGGCTACCGCATCGGCCCCGGCACCTTCTACCCGCTGCTGCATGGCCTGGAGCGCGCCGGCCTGCTGAAATCGATCTTCGATAAAACCCATGGCCGCCGCCGCCGGCTCTACCGTCTTACGCCCAGTGGGCGTCGCGCCCTTGAAAAAGCTCGCGAAAAAGTCGATGAGCTGCACGATGAGCTGCACGAAGAGCATCCGGAAGTGAGATCGAAGAAATCAGTTCGAAAAAAGAACTGAATAAAAACTCAGCGGCACGAGCGAACTTCCACCCGCGCCGCCGTTTATACAAGAGGCCTTTATCTATCGGCGTCCGTGACCACCACCTCCGCCGAAGTGGCCTCCCCCGCCGCCACCACCGGAGAAGTGTCCGCCGCCACCTCCACCGAAGTGACCGCCTCCGCCGCCGGAGAAATGCCCACCGCCTCCACCGGAGAAGTGCGGCATGCTACCGCCAGAGAAGTGACCGCCGCCCGAGAAGCTTGGCGCTTTGCTGCCGCCAAATCCGCCCCCGCTGAATCCGCTGGACGGCCGGCTGCCGCCGCCACCAAAGTAGCGCGCTCCGTTTGAGGGCTGGCTTCGGGCAAAGCCCCGTCCGCCACCATAGCTCATGCCAGTAAATGAGTGAATGTTGCTTTGCGGAGCGCGGTACCCTGGATTCTGGAAGGCCGGCTGTCTATATGCGCCGCCATACGGGTTCGAGTAAGCTGAACGTCCCCCATAGTTGGGCGTTGAGCGATTCGCATAGCCGTACCCGTACTGCCCATACGCTCCACCGCTGTAGCTCGGCCTTCCGCCGAATTGTTGCGGCGTGGTATAAGCGTGTCGGGCGCCGGGCATTGCCGGATGCGTAAATCCGTTACCGTGCCCGTAGCTCTGCCCGCCAAACCCGTTGCTGTAACCGGGCCGCTGGAAGGTCTTGCCGCGCGCGCCCTCGAAGCCGTTGCCAAATCGGTTTCCAGACTGCGGTCCGCGATTGCCATATGCATTGCCGTACCCGCCGCGGTTCCCATAGCCATTCCCGTATCCGTTGCCACCACGGCCACGCGCATAGCCGGAGTTGCCGCCCCAACCGCCTCGGCCTGCTTCAATTGAGTGTCCCCCATAGCCGCCTCGTCCCGGAAAGGCCCGTGGTCCGCCGCGCGGAAAACCCCAGTCTCTCACCGAACGGCTATGTGACCAATAGTAGCCATGGTTGTAAAAGACCCCGTGATCACGCCAGTTCATGCCCCAGTAACCCCAGCCAAAGCCCAGATGTGCAAAGGCCCCAAGCGTACATCCATAGCCGAATGAGATCACCGGTCCGCCGTAATACGGTCCCCATCCACCCCAGAATCCAAACCCAGGGTAGGGAGCGAGCGGCGCTCCGTACGCATACCACGGGTCATAGGTCGGCACATACACCACTTCTGGATCGGTTGGCGTAATGTCGATGTACCCCTGGTCGTCGCTTACCTCCTGCTGCGGCGTGGACTGAAGGTTCCCGGCCTGCTGTGCCCGTTGGCGCAGCACCTGGATCGCCTCCATCACATCCTGCGGCTGGTTATAGTAGGCGTTGCCCAGCTCCGTGGTCCATTGCAGGTTGTGGTTGAGCATGTCCAACACCTGCGGAAAGGCCGTCAGCGCCTTTACGCTCGGGTCCCAGCTGCTCTGGGTATCGGCTCCGGCTGCAATCTGGTCAGCAGAACCATAACCCTGAGCCTGCATCTGCTTCACCCACTGATCGGCCGCTGCCACCTCGGCCGGATACGTCGAAGCCGCCAGAATCTGCGCTACAAGGTTGTCAGGATAGAGCGCGATCGGCGCCAGAAGCTGTTCCAGATCGTTGGCGGCGAGCGGCTGCTGCGTCGGCGTGGGTAGTGGCTGTTGATCAGGGCCGCCCAGGTCGTCGGGAGCATAAGGCTGTCCGGCATCGGCTTGCTGCGGATATTGCTGGTCTGCGTATCCCTGTGCCTGCTGGTATTGCGGCAGCGTGTAAGTCTGCTGCTGTGGGTCGTTATATTGCTGCGCTGGCGCAGCATATTGGTTCGAATACTGTGTGGAGTTACTGTAGGGTTCCTGCGCGGCCAGACTCGCTGCTGCCAGCGGTAGCGCCAAAAACGCTGCCGCGAGGCGTTTGCCGGTTGCCTGTGTGAAAAAGCCGGGGGAGGGCCAATCGGCTGGCGAAGGTGCTGAGCAGAAACGCCGCGAAACGCGCAAACTCGAACGAGGTTCCATAATCCCTCTCAGGCGCCGCATGCGACTGCGTTTGCCAGCCTCCACCGATTTTGCGGCTGCTCGTTCCGGCCGCTTCCGGGGAGGATTGATCAATTGGACCCTGGCCTGAAGGGATAGTTTCGCGTCTAAACAGGAATAGTTTGGCGGCAGATAGCAGCAAGAGCGGCAAGAGAGTTGTTTCAGGCCAGCCGGGACGAGGCCTTAGTTCCGTCTTTCGTGATACATCCGCTTGAACTCCGTAGCCGTCACCGGCTTGCCAAACAGCCAGCCCTGTCCCAGAATCCCATCGCCTGCCTGCCTGAAGTACTCAGCTTGTTCTTCGGTTTCAATACCTTCCGCCACGACGCGCAGATTCAGCCGCCGCGCCATATCCAGTATCTGCGGCACGACCGACGCTGTAATGGCTTCCGTCCCTACCGTGCTTGTAAAGGTGCGGTCGATTTTGATGGCATCGATCTCCAGTTGATGCAAATAAGCCAGGCTCGAGTAGCCGGTGCCGAAGTCGTCTACATATACCGTGTGGCCTGCGGCCTTCAGCCGTGCCAATGCACCTGTCACCAGCCCCTGCTCGGCCGTTGACCGCTCTGTCAGCTCCAGCCCCACCGCCGCCGGCCGGATTCCCGCCGCCTTCAGGCACTCATCCAGGCCGGTAAAGAATTGCGGCTCGTGCAGATCCATCGCCGTAATATTGATCGTCAGATGGAAGTTTTCCCGGTGAAGCAACTCGGTAATCTCGGCTGCAGTCTTGTCAATCATAAGCAGCGTCAGCTCGTGAATGAAGCCCTTTTGCTCCGCAACGGCAACAAACATCTCCGGCGTTACCTCTTCGCCTGCATCGTTCGTCCATCGCGCCAGCGCTTCAGCGCCTACAATCGAGCCGCTGGCCAGATCTACGATCGGCTGATACACCACCTCGATCTCGCCCCTGCGGATGGCGCGACGCAGGCTGCGCTGAAATGTCCGCTGCCTGCTGAAGAACAGGATTGCAGAGAGAGAACAAAACCCGCCCAGCAGCCCGCCGCCGGCCAGAAAGCCGGCCATGTGCATGCCGTCGCGGGCCATCATCGCAGCACGCGGCTCCGATGCAACCACGCACAACGAATAGCTCGCAGAGCACAACGGCTGATAGAAAATTCCGTTGCGTTCCACCATGCTCTGCGCGAGCACATCTGCGTTTGACAGCGGCTCCTCGTGGCCGAAGATGTGAAAGACACGTTTCCCAGGACGATCGTATATCAACCCTGTCTCCAGCATCGGCGGCTGGTCCAGCACGTTATATGACTCGGGATTCAGCACCACCGAGACCCCGTGATACTCCACCACGATGCCTTTGGCCGATGGCGCAATGAAGAGCGGCATATTGACAATAAAGTGGAGATCGCCGGTGACGATCTGAGGATCGTCAATCTCAGGCGGGGATGCCACCCGGCCGCCGGTCGAAGTGCATTCCAGACGGCGGTCGCGCACACGCCCAATGTCTTTTATGTACGGCGAGTTGTACACGATCTTACGCATGTACATAAGATCGTCGTCGGAACAGAAGGGTAGTTTGTCACTCTCAATCGCAAGCAGGGTGGTACGTACTTCTACGGCCAGATAGTCGGCATTCTGCTGCAGGTGCTCCGCATAGCGCCGTAGCTCGTACCGGCCGGTGCGCAGTTTGAGCGCGTGCGCAGCCCGCCACGCACAAACCACTCCCAACCCCGCTCCCGCGAGGACGATAGCCAACAGCAAGACGAAATTCCTGCTTTTGCCTGGCAAGCCCCAACCTATCCGCGCAAGCAAACCATCTCAAAAGCGGACGGGGCCGCCCATGAAAAAGTGCGCATGGTGCTCTATCGGAAGGTGAGGCTGAAAGCTTCACCTTCGTGTGGCCCAAACCCGGCACATGCCGGTACGCAACGCAGAAAAAAGGATTGCAGTTTCTTTGACTACAAGGCTATGGACTATCCGGCCAGTTGTTTTTTTACCAGTTCGCTTACCGTCCGCCCCTCGGCCCGTACACCCGACGCCTGCAGTTTGGCCTGCACGGCTTTCATGACCGGCCCCATCTCCTTCGGGCCCGGCTTGCTGCCCATCGCAGCGGTTATATCGCTAATTGCCTCTGCCACCAATGATGCCAGACCAGCTTCATCCAGAGCTTTAGGCAGGAACTCCTCAATCACCGTGATCTCCGCCGCTTCCTTCGCCGCCAGTTCCGGCCGGTTGCCCTTCGTGAACTGCTCAATCGAGTCCCGCCGCTGCTTGATCATCGACGCCAGCGTCTGCTCACTCTCGGCCTGGGTCAACGGCTCACGTTTCTCGATAGCCTTGTTCTTCAGCGCATTCTTGATCAGCCGCAACGTCGTTGTGCGTTCCTGATCGCGGGCCTTCATTGCGGCCACAATCTGCTGGCTGACAAGAGCTTCAAGTGCGCCTGCTTCGGTCATTATTCGCTCCTCACCCAGACAATTCTAGATGACGCCGCATACTCACGGCATTTGTCAAGATCGACGCGGCAAGTCGTTTCTACTGTCCTGAAACCAGTTGTCTAACCGTCAGGAACTTTTACAACCGCACCGTATTTACACAAATGAGGAGAATGCGATGAAGATCTGGAGGATGATCGCGGCGCTCGCCGGAATGTGGATTTTGAATATTTCGGCATTCGGCGTCGAGCCTGCCCGCCCCGGCACGATTAATTACATCGAAGGTGCGGTTTATCTCAATGGAACTCAATTCGCGAACAACCAGATAGGTAGCGCGGCCATGAATGCCGGTGACACCCTCGCCACGTACAGCGGTAAGGCTGAGGTGTTGCTCACGCCGGGCATCTTTCTGCGCCTGGACTCCAATAGCGCCATCCAGATGATCTCACCTGACCTTGCCGTAACCAAGGTTAAGCTCGAACACGGCCATGCGGCCGTGGAGGTGGATCAGATTTTCAAGGAGAACAAGGTTCAGGTGATCGACAACGCCGTCATTAGCCAGCTTATTGAGAAGGGCTACTACGAATTCGATGCCAACCAGCCCGAAGTGCAGGTATTCAAGGGCCGCGCTGAGGTTCTACAGGCTGACAGCCATTGGAAGGCAGTCAAAAGCCACCATGAAATGGCATTGGCCTCTAACGCCCGCGGCAAGTCGCAGGACTTCAATGCCAATGGTGAAGGTGACGATCTTTATGCCTGGAGTAAGTTGCGTTCTCAATATCTGGCTGAAGCCAACAACCAGATTGCAGGCGAATACGCCTACGAGCCGAGCTCTTATCCCGGCTGGTATTGGGATCCTTATGCGTGGGACTACACGTTCATTGGCGCAAGCCCGTTCTGGAGCCCGTTTGGATGGGGCTTTTCCCCGTGGGGTGGCTGGGGAGGTTGGGCTGGATGGGGATTCTATAGTCATCCGATCTTCGGGCATGGATTCCGAGGCGGATACTATCCGGGGCACCGGCCCATTCAACGAGTACCCGGCGGAGGCTTTCATCGGCCTATGCCTGGCGGCAACCTTGGTGGGTTCCACGGCGGTGGTGGTGGGTTCCATGGAGGTGGCGGCTTCCATGGCGGTGGTCGCAGGTAATCGGATCGATTACATGAACAGAAGTTAAGGGACGGGATCTAG
>DASZXD010000334.1:0-4210 GCA_035546015.1 Occallatibacter sp. | reverse complement strand
GAATGATGCGGCTCGGCGGCGGTACGCTATCGTCGGAATTGGTGGTCGGGAGCTGGGGTTTGAGGATGGGAACACGGAACCCACCGAATTCGATGAATTCGGGAATCTCGCGCCATTCGGATTCATCATTGAAGTCATCACGGAACCAACGCACCAGGTCTTCAAGCGAACGGAGCCGGAGAAAGTGGCTTTGATTCCGCGCGTACTCTTCCGCAGTCCATGTGAACGTAGTGTTTGTCACGACGAAACCGAGTCGAAAAGCTGGAACTGCCGACATGGCACCGACAAATTTCTGCACCTTGGGAGCGCCGGTCTTGCGGTCTGTTCGGTGATGCTCGGCCTGAACCGCAAGCAAGAATTTTGGCTGATTTGACCGCGGATCAGGGTAAGCGACCAAATCAATGCCGCCGTCTGGCTCATTCGTTCGACCAATCAGTTGCACGCAGAGACCCATTGCCTCAAATCGGTCCGCCAAGAGCCGTTCAAACTGCTCTGGACTGAGTTGTTTAAGGCGTTCGGGATCCTCCTGAAGTTGACGCAACTGGTCCGGTGACACCTCAGTCAACGAAATGAGGTAGGGCTCGTTGGTACCCCACTTTGCCCTAGCCAGTTCCTGTACCTGACTGAGCAAGAACAGTTGCATGGGCGATGCATTCTTGTAGTGAGGATTGTCCCGCTCGATGTACGTCAAACGATAGAGTTCGTGCTCCCTCAAGCGAAACTCGCGAAGCGCGCGAGTTTTCGTAACGCAACCATATTTCTTGGGGAACTTCGAGCGACAGATCGCACACAACGGTTCATCGTGAAAGGCGTCAATATTCCGCGTGCGATCGCCACACTCGCGGCAGGGCCACCCTCTCTTGAACAATGATCCGGTGGGCTTAAACGCCATTTCTCCGAATTTGCGCAAACCACCGGTTCGTTCGAGATCACCCAGAATGTGCCGAGCCGTCAGTTCGTCAGTCTCGGCAGCGGCCATTAGCTCGCCCGCCCCATAGGGTCGATATTCTTGAAATGCGGCACGAATGCGCCTTAAAGCCGCTTGGACCGAAATACGACTTCGATACTCGCCTTCCCCGATGGCGACGATTTTCAACTGCCGCTCAAGCACCCTAGCGACAACCAGCGCGGCTGCATCGGCTGTTATTCCGGAGCGCTCGGCATAGTCCGTAACTGCCTTAGTCGCTGCGATGTCGCCAATGCCGAATTTGGAAGTAGTTAGCTCTTCAAAGGCGCCCGTGAGACAAGCATCGTCAGGCGGCAAGAAGATTCGGTCGGGCGTAACGATGAAGCAGTTGCATTCGGCTACCAAGGTGATGGCAGTGGCAAGCTCATTTAGATCGGTGATTTCTAGGATGCCCCGAAGAGTGTCCGCATCAGCAGCACATCCACCATGTGATTCCAAATGCGTCAGAAGGCGTGCGCGACGCTCCTCTCTGATTTCATGCTTGCTTTTCGGAAGAACGTCGCGCGGAAGGCGACCTTTAGCGATGAGATGGTTGACCGCGGCTTCGAATAAATGCTCGTCTGCTTGTTCGCCGCTCCGAAGCTCGGCGCGGCGAGCTTCGGGATTCGCCTGATGCGCACGAACTAATCTCTCGGCAACTGCGGTCCGATCCTCAATCCACTGTTTGCGGTCGTCTCTACGCATGCTCATATCGCTACTGCATTGTCCCGTCCCTGCGATCGGCCAACTCAAAACATTTCCGCCTGCGCTGCGGGCTTCTTAGTAGTGCTGCGCGCCAGCTTCGACAGTTCGGGCCAAGCGATGACAAGGCTGTTATACGCCAACGCCTCTTCGGCCCACTTTTTGCGTTCGCAGATAGAGTAAAGTCGATAGGCGAGGTCGCGGGCGGTTTCACCGACGCCGCCCAAACGCTTAAGTAATTGCGCTGCTTCAGCCTCGCCCTTGGTCTCAAGCGTGCGAATGAGGTGTTGAACGGTTTCCCATGCAGTGAGCCGCCTGTCTGCCGCTGGGTCCCAATTGTCCGGCAATTCGGCCCGGCTGACGAGTTGTACCTTGCCGCTTTTGGCCTTGATGACGCCCGCTTCAACGAGTCCATTGACGGCGGTGTTTTTCGCCCTGCTCAGTGTCTCTGCGACACCGAATGCCTCTTCCTTTGTGCCGAACTGCTCGAACCAAGCGAGCGCCCAGCGAGTGTCGGCATCAAAATCTCCCTCCTGTTCGGCGAGCACTTCATCTAGAACCTGATTAATGATGCCAAGTGCGGTACGAACGGTCATTGGAGAGCCGTCTGACTCGACTACTTTGGCGTATCGAGTAAACACGCCCATGCCAGGACCGATAGCCGCCTGAGCTAGGTCCACTGGCGCGATGTTGCCGTGCTGAAGATTGCGTAGTGCCAGCGGGAGTTCACCGCGAAGAGCAGAGATGAACTCTTTTCGCGTGGCGAGGGGTGCAGTTGCAGGGCGCGGACGACAAACCAAAACGACTGAGGAGGCTAGCGCACTGATATTCTTTTTTAGGTTGCCGATGAGTTCCGTTCGCATCGGCCATGTCCCAGTTGTTTCAAAGCCTGCTTGAATCAACCCTTCAAGCATTGTTTCCCAACCGGTTGAGGATGGCTGATCAAAATCGTTTGCGCCTTCCTCAGCACCTGATGCCTCGTCGGTTTCAGTTTGTTTGAACGCGTAAAACAACGTTAGCGGAATCTGGGGAACCTGTACTTTCGCCATTTGGCGGAATGCACTGCCAAGACCTTTTTCAAAGAATTGACGTGCTTGACCACGATCACCGTCAAACCGGTGTGGCGCTGCAACTAACTCCTGCACCTTTGGTGTGAGTAGCGTACTAAATAGCGTTGGATAGACTGCTCCGAGCGACTTGCGAAGCCAAAGGTAAAAAAAATCCGAAAGCTCGGAGTATTCGATATTGTCGTAGTACGGTGGATCTGTCGAAACAAGAACTGATTCGTCCGTGAGTGCGGCAGCAGCGTCCAACTGTGTCGCCTTCGCAAGCGACTGTGGAGCTACGAGCAGATTCTTCAGATTGGCCGTAACCCCAGCTACTTGAGCATCGAAATTCCCGCTTGATGCGCTAAATGGATTGCCCTCGGCAAAGTCCCACGTCATCGGAAGGGCCTGGCGACCAAAAGTACTCGTCAGCGTTTCGTACTTGACCCCCGAGTGCCAAGTGCAGAGGGTCGAGGCGTAGTTCGCCAGCCGATCAATTGCAAGTGCAAGATATGTCACAACGGCGTCGGCGTAAGCGGCTGGACCACGACCACCTCTATCAGCAAGTGTTTGAGAGTCATTGTCATTGCTGCCTGTGCTCTTGGTGATCGCATCCTGAAGTACGCTTGTTCGGACATCGTTGATCAATTCACAAAACGTGGTCAGGGCAACCAACTGCCTGGGGGTGAATATGTCCCCGTATTCGTTCATTCCATAAACAGGAGGTTGGAAGTTGCGATGCTTTTTCGGCATTTCTCCGAGCGGCTTCCATGTCGGACGAGCGGATAACGCAACAGACTCATGTAGTTCGATGGGAGCCACGTACACGCGGCCCCGATTACCTTCCGTTGCGATAGCCATCAGACGCTGCTGCATTCGCCGGGCTTTGCCTTCCTCGCGAATATGTGGAAAGGGCATTGGCGACCCGGTGAGTAGGCATTTACCGCCCTTTCGGTTAACTGTACCGACACCTGGATCGTAAGTCGGCCTTGGATTTCCGACCCCTAGATCAAACGAGTACGTGTTGGTGTCCCGATCGATGACTGGCCGAATCCAGGCCTCTTTTCCTGGCTTTGTCCCGAGCCAAAAGGAACGAACGAGTGGGACATGAGCACCGGTGGCAGTCGGGTCGGGTGACACAACCGTCCGTGCCCAAAGCCACGCGATAACTGTTAGTTCCTGCCCCAGGTATTCTTTGAGGTCAGGTCGGACCGTTGCGATTTCGGTCGTAATCTTGACCGTAGGATATAGATGACCGATACGTCGTTCGGCTTCCTCTCGCATCCGCTTTCCATAATAATAAACGTCCTCGGCCAATCCTTGCGCTCCATGCCAAACCATTGCCGCCTTCTCGTTGGCCGATTTCGCTTGCCATTCGGGATTCACGGGCGGACAGCCAGCAAACTTGGGCGGAATCTCGATAAGCGCCTTGGTGATTAGAACTGGTACGGGATTCAGGTCGCTGGCGTAGGCCCTCAGTCCCAATCGCTGGGCTTCTAGCGGAATCGACCCACCC
>DASZXD010000333.1:0-2071 GCA_035546015.1 Occallatibacter sp. | reverse complement strand
GCCGATTCGAGGTTGGTGGCCTCCAGCCCCAGTGACTCTGCCTGGCGCGCGGCAAATTCCAACGCGATCGTCTGCGGCCAGTCTTTGATTTCGATCCGCTCGGTCTTCAGTACACATAAAGATTGCAGGGCTCCGATATCTTCCATATGCGGTGACCGTGCCGCGAAGAAGATAGGGGTTCTGCCGTAGTGATGCAGATCCTTGATGGCTCCGGCCAGCACCCGCGATGGGCCGCTCAACTGATCGATGGCGATGAGATACGGTGCAGTATCGAGAACTCGCTGCGCAATTCCCTTCAGAGACCGTGCCGACTGGGCTGCAATATCTTTCGGGATGGCGCCATTTCCCGCTGCCGGACGCATTGCCTCCAGCAACTCAAGAAAAAATTCTCTCGGCGAGCGGGTATTGCTGACAAAGGCCGCAAACGGCTCACTGGCACAGAAAGTCCGGAGCAGGCGGGATTTCCCTACGCCCTCAGCCCCGAAGATCAGCAGGCATTTGCGCGCATGTGCCTGCGCGCGGAGGCGGCCCAGTTCGTCCGTCCGCTCCACGGCATCCAGATACTCGCGCGCCGGGGTATTTTGAACAGGCGATACAGTCATGGCCGTCGATACTCCGTGTCCAGCCTTGAGATCAGGCACCAGTACCCTGCATGTAACGCCGATGACAGAACTCAATGCATGTGCATGCGGCATCGCGATCCTTCCAGCCAAGAGCCCTGGTACGCTTGCCTTCCAAGTCCTTGTAGACGGAGAAGAAATGCTCGACCTCGCGCAGAAAGTGCGGCTGGATGTCGGCATAGTTTTCGATACCGCGGAAACGTGGATTCCCTGTTGCATAAGCCAGAACTTTTTCGTCCCGCACGCCCTGATCCAGCATTTCGAACAGCCCGATCGGGCGCACCTGGTATACGCAGCCGGGAAACGTCGGCGTATCGCCGAGCACAAGAACATCGAGCGGATCGCCATCCTCCGCAAGCGTCCGCGGAATGAAGCCGTAGTCTCCGGGATAGTGGACGGGCGAGTGCAGGTTGCGATCGAGCCGAAACACATGCAGCGCCTTGTCGTACTCGTACTTGTTCACACTGTCCAGAGGGATCTCGATCACCGCTGTGACAACTTCGGGAGGCTTGTCGCCTATCGGGAGTTCGAGGTAGTTCATCCTTCTGCCCCTTTCACCGGCGCGGCACAGGAGCAAAAGAAAACTCCTGCATATTCGCAGGAGTCATCAGCCTTCTGTTTCAGAAGGCGGTTATGGCGGATTCCTTCGCCAGCTTTATTGTAGGATCCCGGTGGCTCAATGACAAGCTCAACAGCTTGCTGGCGCTTCACGGACGAGCCTGAATGGATGAGCCTGGACAAATGAGCCCGGTCCGTCTGCGCCACTCTATCCGGCAGCATGATAGAGTTGCCGTCTGTTGCTGCAGCCTCAGGGCCGCATGAGAGCCGCAATGGCCTGTTCCATCCTGTTGAGCCGCTCCAGCGCAGACAGGACGGCGGGGGTGCCTTCCTCTTTCGCTTTTCGGGCACGGTCAAGGGCCTGTTCCGCGATGCGGCTCACCTCGTGCAGCAGTCTGCGAATCTCGGCCTCCAGACGCTCCCGGCTCTCCTGAATGCGATTGAGGACATCGTTTTGTACGCGCGCGCTGTTCACCTCCAAAAGATGCCGCAGGAACTCTCGCGCATCTTGTGCAATCCATCTGCGCCCGCCCGCGAACGCTAGAAAAACATCGGCAAGCCAGCGCAGCGGAGAAACAGGTTGCGCGGTTCCAATGAATTTCTCGAAAACGAAGCTGGAACGAACGCGCAGTCCCTTCTCCGGATCAAGCGCGTGAGGCATTCGGGCCAGTTCGCCGAGTCCCGCGCCGGCCAGCCTGTCCAAAAAACGATTTCCCATCTCCACGAATCGAAGAGCCGCGACGCGATATTGGCGCTCGCCTTCTTCCTGCTCCGGTTTGAGCCAGGGCATGACTCTGCGGCCCGCAATCTCCTGGGCAAGGCGCATCATGCGGCGCCGGTAGCGCGGTCCAAGCCCGGCAGGGACGGCCGTCGACTCGACATCGAATTCTTTT
>DASZXD010000332.1:0-23505 GCA_035546015.1 Occallatibacter sp. | reverse complement strand
CAGAAACTGCAGGTTAGATAAGCTCACATTGCCGCGCTGCACCGGCAAGCTGTCCTTGATTCGCGCATACTGCTCTTCGCTGATTTCCATCTATCCCTAACTTACACAAGTTAGATGGAAATAGTGTTAACACGCCCTAGTACGAAGCTGTAGAGTTACTTCTGCGCGATTGCTGCAGCCTTCTTCTGTGCAGCCCAGCGCTTCTTCTGTGCTTCCGCGATACGCCTGCGGCCCTCAGGGCTAAGAGTTCTCTTTGTACGCTTCCCTGTTTTCCGAGCCACTAAATTGCCCTGCTTTTTCTTTGGCAACGCTGCAACTGTGCCACCGAGCAGAGCGCGCGCCCGTCGAAGCTGTGCGATCTCCCGATCAATGGAAGCAATAATCTCCGATACACCCATAGAACCCCCACTTAGTCCTGGTAATGATTCATTCGCTGAAAGAATAGCTGACAATACAAGAAATTGCATCGTCAGCTATTTACGATAAATCGCAGTAAGTCACCAGGCAATGAAGTTAGATGGTTCTAAGTCGATTGTAGAGTTACTATAGTCATCGAATACCCGTCGAAGACGACGTGCGGGACCACAAGTGTGGTCGTCTTTAAGAAGAGATACGGTGATAAACACTCATATCTCTTCCGTTTCAGTTATCCGGTCACTTATGCAGCCGGTTGCGCGGCACACTCTTCGATGTCTCGGCAGAAGGCGTCGATGCGCGCAGGATCGGTATCCCACGCGAACATGAAACGTGCAGCGCCGCCGATGAATGTGTAAAAGTGCCAGCCGCGCTTGCGCAAACGATCGAGAATCTCATCCGGCGCGGAGAGAAATACAGCATTGGCCTCGACCGGCTGCGTGAGGCGCACACCGGGAATGTTGGCAACCTGTGCGGCGAACCGCTGTGCGCACTCGTTGGCGTGCTTCCCGTTGCGCAGCCACGCGCCGCTCTCAAGCATGCCCACCCATGGCGCGGAGAGAAAGCGCATCTTTGAGGCCAATTGACCGGCCTGCTTGCACCGGTAGTCGAAGTCCTCAGCCTGTGCGCGGTCAAAAAACAGGACGGCCTCGCCTACGGCCATTCCATTTTTTGTGCCGCCAAAGCACAGCACATCGACACCGCGCTTCCACGTCATCTCTGCAGGAGAGCAGCCAAGGCTGGCGCAGGCGTTGGCGAAGCGCGCTCCATCCATGTGCAGAGAGAGCTTGTGCCGCTTGCACATTTCGGATATTGCAGATATTTCATCGAGCGAATATACGCGGCCGGTCTCAGTGGGCTGTGTGATGGTAACGGCGCGAGGTTTGGGATAGTGAATGTCCTGGCGCTTGGTGGCGAGCTCGTGAATCGCTTCGGGCGTAAGCTTGCCCGTGGCGCTGGTGGCCACCAGAAGCTTGGAGCCGTTTGAGAAGAACTCGGGCGCGCCGCACTCGTCGGTCTCCACATGCGCCTGATCGCAGCAGATAACGCTGTGATAGGACTGGCAGAGCGAAGCCAGTGCCAGCGAGTTTGCCGCTGTGCCGTTGAAGACGAAGTAAACTTCGCAGTCGGTCTCAAAGAGAGTGCGAAAGGCGTCTGCGGCACGGGATGTCCATGGGTCATTGCCATACGCGCTGGCGTGGCCGCGGTTGGCGGCCTCGGTGGACTGCCGTGCCTCAGGGCAGATACCCGCGTAGTTATCGCTTGCAAACTGCTGCAACAGATCGTGCTCGTCAATGCCAATCATTGAAAGATCCTTCGCTCTGGAATTACTACAACATTCGATGAAGCGCTCGTCTCTCCAGCTTGAATTATTTCATCCTGCGCAGCGCGTAGCGAGCGGCGTGAAAACCGCACATGCCATGAACACCGCCGCCGGGTGGCGTGGATGCGGAGCAGAGATAGAGACCGGGTGCACCGGTGGCGTAGGAGTGCAGCGACGGACGGAAGAGAAACTGGCGCAGGGTAAGCGCTCCGCCACCGATGTCGCCGCCGGCAAGGTTCGCGTCCATGGATTCAAGCACCGCGGGCGACGATATGTGACGGGCCAGCACACAGTCCCGAAAGCCGGGCGCAAAACGCTCGATCTGCGCTTCGATGCGCTCGGTCATATCGATTGTGGAGCCGTTGGGCACGTGACAGTAAGCCCAGAAGACATGCTTGCCGTGCGGCGCGCGGGCGTGGTCAAAGAGCGTGGGTTGCGCGGCGAGCACAAACGGCCGATCGGCAACGCGGCCCTGTTCCACGGCGTACTCGGCTGCGGCGATCTCTTCGAATGTGCCGCCAAGATGCACGGTGATGGCGCGGCGGCACTCGGGGGCTCGCCAGGGTACAGGCTCAGAGAGCGCATAGTCGACTTTGAATGCGCCGGGACCGGGTTCGAATCGCTCAAAGGCGCGACGATAGCGTGAAGTAAGGCGGTCGCCGGCGATGGAAAGCAACTGACCCGGGGTTACATCGCAGAGCGTGAGCTGGCATTCGAGCTCGGCCAGTGCCTGTGCATCCACACGGCGCGACGTATGGATGACACCGCCAAGCGACTCGATATAGCCCATCAATGCGTGCGGAATGGCACGCGCGCCTCCGCGCGGAATGGGCCAGCCCACGGCATGCGCGGCAGCACCGAGCACCAGCGCGATTGCAGAACTGAGCGGGCGATCGAAGCTGAGAAACGAATGACCGGCGAGTCCGGCAAAGAGCGCACGAGCCTGCGTAGTACTGAAGCGGCTGCTGGCCAGCGACTGCGCAGATTGCAACGCCGCAAGACCGAAGCGGGCCATGCGCAGCGGATGGCGCGGCATACGCAGCACGGGACCAAGACTGTCTTCGGCAAATTGAGCCCAGTGCCCGACGAGCGGCTGCATCAGCCTGCGCCAGGCTGGGCCATCGCTGCCAAGTGCAAGCGCCGCATCGTTCAGATCGCGTTCGAGAATGACCGCAGAGTCATCATCGAGCGGATGCGCGAGCGGCGCGTCGCCATGAATCCATTCGAGGCCGAAGTCGCCAAGCGGCAGCGTGGAGAAGAATGGAGAGCCTGCAGCGAGCGGATGCACGGCCGAGCCGAAGTCGTGGAGAAAACCGGGAAGCGTGAGCGGCAATGTGCGTGCGGCGCCGCCGGGCTCGGCTTCGGCTTCATACACCTCAACCGCAAGCCCGGCCTGCGCGAGCACAATGGCCGCGGCCAGCCCGTTAGGGCCCGATCCGATAACGCAGGCGCGGCTTGCGGTCACATCTCCTCCCTTCAGTCGTGCGGCGGCAGATCATCGGGCCACTGCGCCACTACGAAGTCTCCGCTGGGAGAGAGCGTGAGCTCCGGCGCGTAGAGGCCCAGCAGCCGGCGACGCCACCAGTTGCCGGTACGGCGTTTCTCATCCATGGTAGTAAACCAGTATTGCCACAGCACAGCGCGCACGTAACGCGGCGGAGAGTTCGGGAATGGATTGTTCCTGAAGAGGGGCAGTACATCGTGTTCGTTTACGAGCAGCTTTTCTTCGGTGAGCGGAACAAACTCGTTCTGCTGCCAGTCACCGAGAGAGGCAAACCACAGGTTCCACTCGAAGCGCGGCTGATAGGGCGCATAGATGCGCGGCGCTTCGTTAAGAGCCTGCGGCTTGTTGCGGAAGGGATACGCGACCCAGTTGACGCCATCGTTCGAGCCCTGGAACTCAATCTCGTAGCGGCCGCGCGTCATGACGGCGAAGAGACCGTACTGATTGGCGATGCGAAAGGGATCGAGTATGGTAATGGGCAAGGTGGGCAGCGGGATGTGGCGCAGCGGAAGGCCGATCATCTCGGCAGTTGTATCGTAAGCGATCCAGCAGAGCATGCAGGAGGCGAATATAAGGCCGATCACGCGCAGCCGTCCGGTGAGACGCATACGCCAGGTTTCGTTATCTCTGGCTTCAAGGCGGCGCTCGAGTTCAGCGTCAGCAGCAGCCGTGTCGCCGGTTGCGAGGATCGAGAGCGACGCCTCTTCAAGCCGCGCGGGTTCTGCGGCTCGCTCGGGCTCGTGCGGGCGGAAGCGTGAGGGAACAAGCCACAGAAGCGACCTGTCGTCGAGCAGGAGGAAGCCGAGCGAGAGAACCAGATAGTTGAGGAATGTGTAATTGGCAGTGAAGATCACGCCAAGCTCCCACGGCGTGACGATCAGGAAGCAGATGAGCCGCACGCGGCGCGGGAAGAAGAGCATGAAGACCAGGCCAAGTTCAAGTGCGAGCGTGCCGGCGACTGTAGCCGCGTGGAACCAGTGCGGCAGATGCTGCACGTACCAGCCGACCCATGTGGGTAAGGGGCCATTCTGGTAGTAGTCGTCCATCGCGGTGAAGTTGCGCCACTCCACATCGCCGCTGAGCAGCTTGACCATGCCGGACTCGAAGTAGATGCGGAACCACTCCCACTTGAGCAGAAATTCGCTGGCTCGCGAGGGTGGGCTGTCAGCGCCCCAGCCGGGCAGCAGACCGCGTGGTGCGAAGAAGAGCGCGAGGAATCCGGCTTCGAGCAGCATGCCATCTGACTGATAACTCGAGAAGACGCTGGTGGCCGTAACGAATGACAGAAAGCAGATGAAGCAGATGAAGAAGCAAAGCCGCGGCCAGAGATTAAAGAATGCAATGACCGATGCGGCGAGGCCGATCCAGGTTACGGTCATCAACATAGTGTCAGTCGATGAAAACCAGAAGAGCGAAGGCGCGTACCATAGGCGGCGTGGACCGAGCGCGTCGGCCACAGCGGAGAGATAGTGCTGCGCGGGCAAAATGCCTTCAGGGCCAATGAGCCCTTTGATCTGGAACAGCAGCGAATAAAACGCGGAGAAATAGATGACGGCGAGCGCACGCAAAAAGATCCACCGCGGGAGGAGCCTGCCCTGCGGACCATGGCGGGAGTCGAACAGCCAGCGGAGAACCTTCATGGGGTTGCGCCCCATCATTTCTGCAACAGGATAGCTTTTCCGGATGCTCTTGTCTTGTAACCACGGACAGATGAAATGCCTTTGTAATGAACTATGCTTGAATGAGCGCTCCTGCGCTGCGTAATCCGCAGCAATTCTTGTCCGCGATTGGAGCCGCAGACCTTCCTTTTCATCGGGGTACCTCATGCGTCGAATTGCTCTTGTTTTCCTTGCGATTTTTGCCTGCGCCTCAAGCCTGTTTGCCAAGCCCGTAGCGCTCTTTTATATGACAGACAGTCCCGAGTCCATCCGGTCATTCTTTGCACACTCGGCCAAGATCGATCTTCTGGTGCCTACCTGGTACAACGTGGACGAGGATGGGCTGGTGACGGGCGCGCCGAATCCGGCTGTGCTTGAAACGGCTCACAATGAGAGGCTGCCGGTGATGCCGATCGTGGCGCTCTTCGGAAAGAAGAAGTTCCACACGCTGGCTGGGAGCGTGGAAGCACAGGACCGGCTGAACGATGCCATGCTGCGCGAAGCCAAGCTGCATGGCTACGTGGGCTTCCAGTTCGACTTTGAGAACCTCGATTATCTCGACCGCGATGGCTTATCAGCTGTAGTGGCACGGTCAGCAGATGTGCTGCACAAGGCCGGACTGCAGCTGACCATCGCCACCGTACCCAATGCGCCGGGGTATCCCGGCAAGGGTGGATTCGCAAAGTGGATTTATACGGACTGGCGTGGAGCTTACGATCTTGCCGCACTGGCAAAGTCAGTGGATTTGATCTGCCTGATGACCTATGACCAGCACACTCGCTGGACGATGCCGGGACCTGTGGGTGGATGGCAGTGGACGCTCGATAATCTCAACTATGCGCTGCAGTCTGTGCCCAAGGAAAAGCTTTCGCTGGGCATTGCGCTCTATGGCTATCACTGGTACACCGGCCCTGTGACGGTGGACAAAACTACCGGCGATGAGCACCCGAATCTCACAGCCGATTACATCAACGCGCCCGATGCGCTGCAGCTGGCCAACGCGTTCGGCGGCAAGGTTCAGTGGGATGCAGATGATCACAGCGCATTCTTTTACTTTTATCGCGACCAGATGCGCGAGTGGATCTTCTACACCGACCTGCACACCTTCCGCGACCGGTATCAATTGGCCGCTGACCGCGGGCTCGAGGGGTTCTGCTCGTGGGTGCTGGGCTCAGAGGATCCGGAGATCTGGAATTTTCTGCCGGATCGCGCAGCGAAGAAGTAATTCCCCGCGATCAGACGACAAGCACGCGCACATCGGCTGCGGCAAAGGCGCTGGAGGCTTCTTCTGAGATGCCGTCATCGGTGATAAGCAGGTCGATATCGCGTGACGGGCAGATGACAGCAGGGCTGACCATGCCGATCTTGCTCGAATCGGCAACGACAACAACTTCACGGGCCTGACGCACCATAACGCGCGAGACCGCGGCTTCTTCGGGCTCGATGATCGTCGCGCCATGCTCGGGATCTACGCCGGTTACGCTCAGGAAAAGCCGGTCGAGCACGAACATGTTGAGCGTCTCGATGGCTGCGGGTCCAACGAGCGAAAAAGCTCCGGCCCAGCGCATGGCGCCGCCGGTAAGCGTGGTGTCGAGCGCGGTTACGGAGCTAAGCTCCATGCCGATGTTGACCGCATTGGTGACGATGTGAATGCCGCGCCGGTGCTGGAGCTGGCGGGCGATGAGCGTCGTTGTCGTGCCGGCTGCAAGCCCGATAGTCTCGTGTTCTTTCACGAGCGCTGCAGCTGCGTGTGCGATGCGCTGTTTCTCAGAGGCGAAGCGGTCTTCGCGCACCTGGAAGGACGCGTCAAAGCGAAAGGGCTCGTAGACAGCTTTACCGGTAAGCATGGCGCCGCCGTGCGTGCGGTAGACAAGGCCCTGCGCCTCAAGCCGCGTCAGGTCGCGGCGAATGCTTGCAGGCGAGGCTGTGAGCTCGGCGGTCAGGTCTTCCACGGAGGTTTTGCCGTGGCGCAGCAACAGCCGGAGAATCTCCTTGGCGCGTTTGTCAGTTTTGGATGACATGGGGACTCTCGCTCATTGTACGAGAGTCCTGCCATCGTGGGCAGCTGTATGGAGATTTCTGCGCAGCTTGCGGACGTCGTCTTCTCGGACGATGTAGCGGGCCAGGCCGTCGGCGTGCGTGCCAAAGTTCACGGCGTGGTTCCAATAGGTGACCGGGCTGGAGACACGTGTGCGCAAAGCCGCATGCACCTCGCTAACGCCTGCGGCCCTGACAAACTCCTGCACATTGCTGTGGCGGATGCCGCCTGCGCCGATGAGCGTGATGCGGCCACGCGCATCTTCAACAAGCCGCGCGATGCGGCCGGCGCCGCGGAGTCCATCGGGTTCGCCTCCTGAGGTGAGGATGCGGTCTGCTCCAGTGGCAATCACGTCTTCGAGTGCTTTGCCCAGATCGACGGAGACATCGAAGGCACGATGGAAGGTAACCTTCATCGGCCGGGCCGCAGCAACCAGTTCGCTGGTACGCTTTATGTCCACATTGCCGTCAGGCATGAGCAGGCCAAGCACGACGCCATTCGCGCCGAGTTCGCGGGCCTGCATCACGTCGTCATGCATTACGTCGAACTCGTCATCGGTGTAGCAGAAGTCGCCGCCTCTCGGCCGGATCATAGTGAATACGTCGATGTTGAGTGCGGCACGAACCTGCCGCTGCAGACCGGGACTGGGCGTGATGCCGCCCTCGCGGAGAGCCGAGCATAGTTCTACACGCTCTGCTCCACCCGCCTGCGCTGCAATTGCCGACTCAACTGAATCGACACAGATTTCAAGAAGCATGACCGCTGAGTCCCGTCTTTCTTATAGCTGTATTCTTCAGTGCAAACAAAGAATACGAGGGGGCCAGAAAAAAGTTCAATGATGAGAGCTGCCGCAGCCGTCTGCGGCAGCCCATTGGCTAGAAGTTGTAATGCAATGAGAATTGCAGATGCCGCTCTGTGGAACGTTCCGTCTGGAACGCAACATTGCCAAAGTTGCTGTCGGTAATGCCAGTATCGGGATTGCCGTAGCTCACGATGTTGAACGCATTGAAAGCATCGAAACGGAAGCCGACGGTCTGCTCGCGGAAGGTGCGAAAGTCCTTGAATGCAGAGAGGTCGGCGTTAAAGAAACCCGGTCCGCGCACAGCGCCATTGCTCTCTGAGCCGAAGGTATTTGTTGCAGGTACGCCAAAGGCGCAGGCTCCGTTATCCACTCCCGCTGTTGTGCATGGAGTTGCCGACGGATCGGTGCCGAACCAGTTCTGGTTGCTGCGACCCCTGATTTTAAGCTTGCGGTATTGGTTCACACGGTTGACTCCATAGCTGTTCGAGTTGCTCGATCCGCCGGTAATATTCTCCGGAAAACCCGAGTAGCTAACAATTGCCGTCGAAAGCTTCCAGCCGCCGACCATCTCATCCATCAGGCGGTTCGCATTGGACAGGAACTCCTGCCCGCGGCCAACCGGCAGTGCGTAAACACCGGTTGCAGAGAAGTTGTGGTGTACGTCATAGCCAGCCGGACCGTAGTCGGCGTGGCTGTTGTAGTAGTTCTGAAATGCGCCGCTGTAGCCCTTAACGTTCAACGCATAGTTGCCCAGGCTGTTGGTCATTGCCTTGCCCCATGTGTAGTTCACGGTGTACTCAAGGCCATGGCTCAAACGCTGACGCAGCACAGCCTGAAGCGCGTTGTAGTTCATCATGGCGCGCGACTCGGTGATCAGCAGGCCGCCGTTGCCGCCAACGCCAAGGGCGGAATCGACGCCGTTCACGCCAATGTACTTACTGTTGTAGAACGGAGCCGAAGTCTGATCGTTGTTCACGGTCAGCTGATTGACGTTGCCGTAATCTTCAATATGCTGGCCCTGTTCACCGACGTAGCCCACCTGCAACGAGGCCGTTTGGGTGAACGCGTATTCTGCCGTGAGGTTCCACTCCTGCACGTATGCTGGCTGGATGTTCTGCGGATAAGCAGTGTATCCGTTGTTGGAGCTGCTGTACTGAACGGCAGTATCGGAGCCGGTAAAGCCCTGCTCCGCAGTGTTGGGCGTGGGCACCGATTCTGCTGTCGGAGCACTTACTGTGAAACCGGCCGCCTGCAGGAAGGGCGCAATCGCGGTCAGGCGCTGATTGAACGAGTTGCCTTCAAAGAAGCTGACCGCTCCATAACCGCCACGCAGAACCAGGCGATCGCTGAACTGATAGTCGAAGCCGAGGTGCGGCATCCATTGCCGGTAATTTGGCTGATAGCACGCGGGGTTGCTGCAAATTGCCGCCTGTGGAAGAGCACCGACGGGAAGATGGCCGGCATACTCGATCTGGCCGGTCGTCAAGTTGATATTGCCGGTTCGATCGTGCTCCTCGACCCAGGGTTGGTCGTATTCGTAGCGCACACCGAAGACCAGGGTGAGATTGGGGAGCAGCTTGAAGTTGTCCTGCGCAAAGCCAGCCACACGATATTGACGCTGGCCTACGTTGACGCTTGAGAGGGTGACGCTTCCGGAAGACACGCGGTCCAGCACAAAATCTGCCGGTCCATAGCCGCTGGCCGTCTCAGACGACGGATCCGACGTGAATGCTCCGGTGTAGTTCAGCGAGCCCAGGTAACCGGCGTTGTTACCGGTTGGATAGTTGTTCTGGTAGCGGTGCACGGCAACACCCATGCTCAGGAAGTGCCGGCCGCGCTGCCAGGTCAGGTCATCACCGTACGTGTAGGTGTTGTCGATGACGCCGCCATTGTAGGCGGGAGTACCAACTGAGGATGGCGTGCCAACAGGACTGTTACCGGGGTTGCTGAATCCCTGGTTGGTAAAGCCCTCATACCTCTGATCTGGAAACGAGATGCCGACCTTGGCATTGCCCGAGGTCCCGAAGGCGCCTGTGGAGTCGACAGGAAATCCCTGGTTCCAGTCGGTACGTGTAAATCCGGCACGCGCCGAGTTAACCAGCGATGGCGAGAAGGTATGCACCCAGTTCACACCTGTGAGCCAGGTGGGATAGAGATTGATGCCGGCAAAGGTGATGGCCAGTACCGGGACCGATCCGTCATAAGCGTGCGAGTTCGAATAGAAGCCAGTAATCTTGTCGCTTGTACGCAGGTCATATTCGATCTTCACGTCGCCCTGGTTATTGCCCTTGTAGCTCGGGTTGGGCGCTTCGTAGTTATTGCTGGCAATGCCGTCGGCAGGCGACAGACATTTGCCGCCGGCAGGCGTCACCGGATTCGAGGCTCCGCAATCCGGATAGAACTTGGGATTGGCAAACAGGAACTTGGCTACCGGATTGACGATGGGAACATTCTGGTTGTTGGCGTAGGGTGCGAAGTTGTTGCGCGGATCGTAAAGCTGAACAGGATTGGAGCCGGTGAGCAGCGCCGAGAAGTCGCCATGACGCATGGCGTCAGGAATCACGCTGGCTGTGCTCAGGCCGCCCTTGTGCCAGCGGGAACCGAGATAGTCAGCAAAGAAGAAGAGCTTGTTGCGCAGAATGGGTCCGCCAACGGCGCCGCCGAACTGCGCGAACGAAAATGGGTTGATGGGCGTACCCGACTGGCCGTTCTGGTAGGAGTTGGCGTTAAACCGGTAGTCCTGCACATAGCCGAAGGCCTGGCCGTGGAACTGGTTGGTGCCGCTCTTGAGCACGTTCACCACGGCGGCGCCATTCACATTGCCGAAGTCAGTGGGTGAGTTAGCCGTAACCACCTTGATCTCTTCAAGGGCTGCCGGCGACGGCGTGTACGAGATCAGGTTGTTGTAGGTCTCGTTCATGTCGATGCCGTCGAGGGTGTAGTTATTGGCCTGCGCACGATTGCCGTTGAAGTTAGGCGTATCGGTGTAGTAGGTGCTGCGTTCGAAGTTCTGAGTGCCCGAGGTTCCGCCCGTATCGACGGCGCCGGGTATGTAGAGGGTAAGTGCGGAGAAGTCCTGCCCATTGAGCGGGAAGTTCGAGATGGTGTTGGCAGTGAATGTGGAACTGATGACGGGGTTGTCTGTGTTCAGGATGGGCGCTGCGGCCGAGACGTTGACGCTGGTTGAGGTGCTGCCGACCTGAAGGTGCACGTTGAAATTCGCCGTCTGCAGCACTTCAAGCGAAAACGGGGGGAGGGCCGCCTTGGTGAAGCCGGGCGCTTCGACAGTGACCTGATAGTGGCCGATGGGCAAGAAGTCGATGCGGAAGAGACCTTCAGCATTTGTGGTGGCGGAGGTATTCACGCCGGTGTCGAAGTTGTGAGCAATCACGCCGGCGCTTGCAATGACGGCTCCACTCGAGTCAGTCACCTGGCCTGTAATTGTGCCGGTCACGGCCTGGCCGTGAGCCAGCGAGATGCAGGCCACGAGAGCCAGAATGCATCCGAAGGAAAACCGGAAGAGTTTTGTTTTCATGGGTCCTCACTTGAAAAGGTTGCAGAACATCGAAAAGAGGCTCCGGCGCGGGAAAAGCCGGTTCCGGGGGTTGATTTTCTTGCGATCGGGAGAAAGATCTTCTGTTGTGGAAGTTAATATTAGTCCTTAATTGACCATTTTGTAAATAAATTTGATCATTTTGATCATTTACTATTCAAATTACACAAAGAATTGAAGTTGCGGAGACAACAAAAAGGCTCCGTTGCCGGAGCCTTTTGCGCGCGAAAGCTGGATTTTCAGAGCAGACGGGAAAAGACGGGCGGGTTGCGAAGGCTATGCTTTCGGGGTTATGTCCTTGTTCGGGCTCCAGTTGATGACGTGGTAGACGGCCTGGGTTGTGCCGACGTTGCGGAAGCCGTGGAGGCTGTTGGACGCGTTGAAGACGACGGAGCCGGCCTCGACTTTCACCCACTGTCCGTTGGAGAGCGTCTCGCAGGAACCTTCCCTGAGGATGATCAGTTCTTCATTGACGTGGCGATGCGGCGGGTGCGACATCTTGCCGGCGTCAAGCTTGCTTACGTGCATCTCGAGCTGGTCGAGCGTGGCGGTGGGCTGGCGGCAAAGCGGAGCCTGCGCGCCGACCGCGCTGGACTTGAACTTCATCTCGTCCCAGTGAAAGACGGTTGGGCCGAGGATGGGCTGCTGGGCATCGTCTGCAAGTGGGGCGGCTGACGCGGGCATGGTTTCAGTGAGTGCGGCAGAAAGTGCGACGAGAGAGAACA
Source organism: Occallatibacter sp. (assembly GCA_035546015.1). Classification (GTDB taxonomy): domain Bacteria; phylum Acidobacteriota; class Terriglobia; order Terriglobales; family Acidobacteriaceae; genus Telmatobacter. The sequence continues at coordinate 11,487 of DASZXD010000332.1, read as the reverse complement.
CTGCATCGCGGCGCGTGATTGTCATTAGCTCATCTCCTCAGGCGAATCGGTAAGGCGCCCGCTGCGGACGCGACAACATACTATTCGCTTCGTCGTCATTCTTGAAGCGCTCGAGCACCGGGTCCCAGTAGAGCTTGCGCTTGAGGACCATGGCCATGTCATGGAGCAGGCAGGTGGAGCAGGCGCGATGGCCCATCTCCGCGGGCGAAATGGGCTGCTGGCGGCTGACGATGCAATCGAGCCAGTTGCCGTGCTGCTCGTCGCTCTTGTAGAGGTGAATCTCGTCGGGTCCAATGACGGACTTGATGATCTTCGGATCGCTCGAGGCGAGCGCGGTTGCATCGTTGAGCTTGGCGACGGGATCGCTCTTGGTGACCTGCTCATTGCCTCGCGAGACGAAGATCCATCCCTTGCTGCCGTAGAACTTGATGCCGTTGGGATAGTCGCCGCTGATGCTCATGTGCACGCCATTGGCCGACACATCGTTCGGGGCATAACTGGCTTCGGTTTTGAAGGGCCCATGCACATCCCATAGTCCGTGATCGGGAAACTCAGCGCTGCCCCAGATTTCGACCGGGCCGGTGTACTCGGTGTTCATGCCCCAGTGCGCGCTGTCTACGTGGTGCGCGCCCCAGCCTGTGATCATGCCGGCGCCGAACTGCCGGCAGCGCAGCCAGCCGGGGCGGTCGTAGCCGGTTTGCGGATGCACGCGGTCGACGGTGTAGTAGACGTAAGGCGTCTCGCCGAGCCACATTTCGTAATTGAACCAGTCGGGGGCGGGCATGGGCGTCTTGTCGCCGCCGGGAGGGTCGCCGGGCAGGCCGACCTCAACGCGCTGCAGATCGCCGATGCGGCCATTGCGCACCAGCTCCGCTGCGTAGCGGAACTGGACGGTGGAGCGCTGCTGGCTGCCGATCTGCAGAATACGGCCCGAGGCCTGCACAGCGTTGCTGAGCGCGCGGCCTTCAGCAATGGTGAGCGAGGCGGGCTTCTGCAGGTAAACATCTTTGCCTGCGCGCACGGCATCTACGCCGATGAGCGCGTGCCAGTGATCGGGCGTACTCACCACGACGGCATCGATATCTTTGTTGGCCAGCAGCTCGTGATAATTCGCGTACCCGGTAACGCCGTTGTAGGCCGTGCCGGTCTTTTTGGCGTAATAGTCATTCACAAACTTCTTGCCATCTTCCACGCGGTGCGCATCGAGATCGCAGACCGCGATGATGCGCGCGCGGTCATATTGGAGGATGAGCGGCATGTCGTGGCCGCGCGAGATGCGGCCTACGCCAATGGCGCCAATATTGATGCGCTTGCTCGGTGCGTACTGGCCGAAGACACTCGACGGCACGATGGATGGAAAACCGATGGCTGCGGCGGCGCCGAGGCCTGTCTTTAAAAAGCTGCGCCGTGAGACTCTGCTGTTTCGCGTGTTCTTCATCGCGTCCTCTCTGCGTCAGGCTTCGAGCGTGACCTGCTTTGCGTTCATCTGCGCTTTGATGACCAGTTCCGCGGCGAGGAGACACTGAGCCTGGTCCTGCGCAACGTGGGTGCGGTTGACAATGTCGGCTACGAACTGCGGCCCGAACGGCAGCGGCATGTTGTTGCAGTCGATGTAGCGGGCATTGTCTTTGTCGACGATGAAGAGGTTGTTACCCTGGTGGCTCACAGCGACATTTGTGTATTTGCGGACCTCGATGTAGCCATCGGTGCCTAGGATGAAAAGCCGGCCGTCACCCCATGTGCCGAGACCGTTGGGCGTAAACCAGTCGAGGCGCACATAGCCCAGGCCGCGGTTGCCGCGCAGCACCATGTCGCCAAAGTCCTGGAACTCGGGGTGGTCCGGATGGCGCACGTTGGCGATCTGCGACTGAACGACTTCTGCCTGCGTGGAATTTGTATAGAAGAGAAACTGGTCAACCTGGTGCGAGCCGATGTCGCAGAGAATGCCGCCAAACTGCTTTGCATGCCAGAACCACTCGGGCCGGCCCGAGCCACCGCCGGCGTTGCCGGGGTGCTGGAAGATCTGGTGAGGCGCAATATTGATGGTCTGAATGACCTTGCCGATGGCGCCCTGCTTGACGAGTTCTCCGGCATAGACAGCGGCTTTCACCTCAAGCCGCTCGCTGTACATGATGGCGAAGATGCGGTTGGTCTCAGCGATGGTCTTGCGCACGTTGGCAAGCTGTTCGAGCGTGGTGATGCCCGGCTTGTCGGAGAGAAAATCCTTGCCGGCCTTCATGGCCTTAATGCCGATAGGCGCGCGCTCATTGGCGATCTGCGAGCTGAGGACGAGTTGAATGGATGGGTCGTTGAGAATTTCTTCCTGGGTCTGGACGATCTTCACATCGGGAAATCGCTTGCGGAAGATGGCGAGTTTGTCCGGCTCGCCGACCCATGCGGCCACCATCTCGCCGCCGCCGCGCTGCACGGCGCCGATCATGCCGTAGATATGATCGTGGCTCACGCCGCAGACGCCAAACTTGATGTGGTATTTCGGCTGCGCGTCATCCTGTGCGCGGGCGATGACTGCATCTTCAATGACGGTGCGATGCACACCGCCCAGAGCCATGGCGCTCTCCGGCAATCCAGCCACCAGGGCTGCCGAGCCGAACAGGCCAGCCTGCCTGAGAAATTCGCGGCGAGGGTTGAAATCGTTCTTCATCGTTCCTCCACATTCGGTCAACCCCGCGGACGATCAGCGTGTGATGAAGCTTTCAGAGCGCAGGCCGAACCGATTTTGTAGCAGACGCGAATTTAATCGCTGTACGGTTGCGGTGTCAAGGACTGTCAATACGCCCAAAAGGCGCTAAGACGCGCACCGTATGCGCCCCAGATGGGCGTGGGTATGTGCTTGCCCAGAAGACCCTCGCGGCCTTGGCCCAAAGACTCCACGTGTCTCCGGTCTTGTGTTATCATTCGAGTCGCGAATAAATCCAGGAAACATTGTGTGCGCTTATTCGAAGTCTCCGTTGTGAGTTCGCTAAGAGGGATGATAACGATCTACAAGGTCGAGTGAGCAACTTCGCGCAGGGAAATGAAGAGATGAGTCAGTCGTTATTCGATCTGAGTGGCAGGGTTGCAGTTGTGACCGGAGGAACGACGGGCCTAGGCTATGCCATTGCACTGGGCCTGGCGGAAGCCGGTGCAGACGTGGTGCCGAGTTCGCGCCGTAAAGAGCAGGTGGAAAAGACCGCGAGCGAAGTGGAAGCGCGCGGACGCCGCTCATTGCGCATTACGAGCGATGTGCTGGATCGCGCGTCGCTGCAGATGCTGCACGATGCAACAGTCGCCGAATTTGGCCAAGTGGACATCCTGGTGAATGCCGCAGGAATCACGAACAATACCTCTACGCTCGAGGTGGGTGAGGCTGACTGGTCGCGGGTGATCGAGACCAACCTGACCGGAACGCTGCGCGCCTGCCAGATCTTTGGCAAGACTATGGTGGCCGCGAGTTACGGACGCATTGTAAACATTGCGTCGCTCAGCTCGTTTGTGGGCTTTCATGGCGTTGCGGCATACTGCGCCAGCAAGGCCGGTGTGGCCTCGCTCACCAAAGTGCTGGCTATTGAGCTGGCCCAGAGCGGCGTGAATGTGAATGCAATTGCACCAGGCATTTTTCCTACACCGCTCAACACAAAGCTGGTGCAGGGCACGCCCCGTGGTGAAGAGCTGCTGATGCGCACGCCGATGCAGCGCTTTGGCAAGGCGCGCGAGCTGGCCGGAACCGCGGTGTTTCTTGCATCGGAGGCTGCCTCGTTCGTTACCGGTGAAGTGATCGCCGTGGATGGCGGCTTTCTGGCCAGCGGTGTGAATCAGTAACGCCACTCCCTTACAATTCCTGCGCCTGCATATTGAGGAGTAACACCGCAATGAAGATTACGAATGCGTATGTGAATATCACCTCGCCGGGGCGTAATTTTGTAACGCTCAAGGTGGAGACCGACGAAGGCATCTATGGCCTGGGCGACGGCACACTCAATGGACGGGAACTCGCGGTGGCGAGCTATCTCACCGATCACCTGATTCCCTGCCTGATCGGGCGCGATCCATTCCAGACCGAGGACATCTGGCAGTACTTTTATCGCGGAGCGTACTGGCGGCGCGGGCCGGTGACCATGTCGGCCATTGGCGCGATCGATGTGGCGCTGTGGGATATCAAAGGCAAGGCGTTGAATACGCCGGTCTATAACCTGCTGGGAGGCAAAAGCCGCGAGGGCGTGATGGTATATGCGCATGCCAACGGCAAGGATATCGATCATGCGCTGGAAGATGTGGCGCATCACAAGGAGCTCTGCTATAAGGCTATTCGCGTGCAGAGCGGCTTTCCGGGGCTTGCATCAACCTATGGAGTACCGAAAGGACCGGGACGATACGAGCCGGCTGAGCGCGGGTTGCCGCCGGAGCACGACTGGGCGACTGAGCCGTATCTGCGTCATGTGCCTAAGTTGTTTGCGCGCGTGCGCGAGCAGTTTGGCGAAGAGCTGCACCTGCTGCACGACTGCCATCATCGGCTGACGCCGATTGAAGCGGCGCGGCTGGGCAAGGAACTCGAGCCGTTTCATTTGTTCTGGCTAGAGGACCCGACACCTGCGGAGCTCCAGGACGGGTTCCGCGTGATTCGCGAACACACGACGACGCCGATTGCGGTGGGCGAGGTCTTCAACTCCGTGTGGGATGCACACGACCTGATTCGCAACCAGTGGATCGATTATCTGCGCATGACGATTACGCATGGCGGCGGCATTACGGCGATCAAGAAGGCCGCGGACTTTGCGGCGATGTATCACGTGCGCACCGGCTTTCACGGACCCACCGATCTCTCGCCCGTGTGCATGGCCGCGGCGCTGCACTTCGATACCGCGATTCACAACTTCGGCCTGCAGGAACACATGCCGCACACCGACGAAACAGACGCGGTGTTTCCGCACCAGTACTACTTCAAGGACGGCTACATGTTTCCTGGCGATGGGCCGGGGCTTGGCATTGATCTGGACGAGGAGCTGGCAAAGAAGTATCCGTATCAGCGTGCATATCTGCCCGTGAACCGCAAGCTGGATGGCACGCTGACGGATTGGTAGAAAAGCAGCAAGTCAGCAGGTCAGCAAATTAGAAAGTCCGCGGTATTCGCGCCACAGGCAATGTCAGCTTGCCGGCAACTGCGGGTCGAGCTTGATCTTCTTTCCTTCAGCGCAGGAGTCGTAGATGCTGCGCACAAGTTGCAGCGCTCGATAGCCTTCGATGCCTGAAGATGCAGCGAGACGGTTGGCTTTGCAGGCCTCTCCAAAGTCTGACAGCTGGCGCTCAAAGGGCATAAGCGAGATTGCCATCGGATCAGACGCGCCGGATTTGGCCTGTTGCGCCAGCGGCGCGGGTTCGCCGGAGTCATCCTGCACGTCCCATGTGGTGAGCTGATCGCCAGTGATGATCGCCGAGCCTTTGGTTCCGTGAATCTCATAGCGCTCAGGGTAGCCGGGCCACAACGCGGTTGATGCCTGAATAACGCCGGTTGCTCCCGAAGCATAGCGCATGACGGCGCAGACCAGATCCTCCGACTCGATCTTGTGCAACGCGCCGAGATGCCAGTAGCCGAAGACTTCTTCGACCGCGCCGATAAGATATAGCAGCACGTCAACCTGGTGGATGGCCTGGCTGATGAGCGCGCCGCCCCCCTCGCCGGCCCAGCTTCCCTTCACCGGGCGCGCATAGTACTCGGCTGTGCGATACCACTTGACGTAAGCATCGGCCTGGAGGATTTTTCCGAGCCGGCCGGCCGCGATGGCGCGCTTGAGGAACAACACAGAGTCGTCGAACCGGTGCTGGCTGACGACGCCAAGCTGAATGCCCGCGTTATGCGCGACAGCGATCATGCGCGTGGCTGCTTCAAGATCGACGGCCATGGGCTTTTGCACCAGAACGTGCTTGCCGTATTTTGCCCCGAGCTCGACAGCGGCCAGACGATAGCCGGGAAAGGTGCACACATCAAGGAAGTCGATGTCGGCGCGTGCTGCAAGCTCTTCAGAAGTGGCTATGAATTCAGCGCCCCACGCTTCGGCAAACTTGCGGCCGCGCTCGGCGGTGCGATCGGTGCAAGCGGTCAGTTGATATCCGATGTTTTTATATGCCTGCGCGTGCTTGCCCGCGATTGCGCCTGTGCCGATGAGTCCAACCTTCATGAACCGTGCCACTCCTCAGGGACGAATTGTTTGCCAGTCAATCATATTAAACGGTGCATAGAAAAACGCCGGGCGCCGATTGGTTTCCGGCGCCCGGCGTATTGAAATGGATTTGCATGGATCTGTGTTTTTAGAAATCCACCTTCATGCTGAACTGCAGAATACGCGAATTGTTGTTGCCCGTTGAGGTGATCTGGCCGAAGAGCGAGCTGTTAAGCGCCGCGACAGGGCCGCCCAGGTTGGGGTGGTTGAGGCAGTTGAAGCATTCCGAGCGGAACTGGAGTTGCGTGGCCTCGTGGATCGGGAAGAAGCGCGTGATGGCTCCATCGAGATCAGCGACCTTGGGGCCTGTGAACATATACGGCCGGGTATTGCCGTATGTGCCCGCTGTGTTGGCAGCGAAAGAAGCCTTGTTCAGCACGAACTTGCGGGCTTGGCCGTGTACGTAGGGGTCGCCGATCAGGTTCGGGCGGTCAACGCCAACGCCAGTGAGTGAGGCGTCCGTCCCTGTGGTAGGCGAAACTCGCGCGCCGGAACTGACGAAAACGATGGGCGCGACTTGCCACCCGCCCAGCAGGTTCCGCTGCACCACGCCACCTTTCACAGGCGTCTTGTAGACGGCAGAGGTGTTGAAGTTGTTGCGGACGTCTTCGCCGCAGTTGCTGCGGTCTGAGGCTGGATTATAGGGATTCTGGAAGGTGTTGCCGCCGAGGTCTCCTACGTCCGTGCCGCCGGTGAGGCACTTCGAGTATGTGTAGTTGGTGAGCAGCGTGAAGTTCTGCGCAAAGCGATGCTGGACGGTGAGCAGCATGCCGTCATAGATGCTACTGGAGCCGTCATACATGTAGCTGATCTCGGAGTAGTAGGCGCCAGTGACCGGATTGGCCAGGGCAGTGGCACGGCGCTGGTTGGTGTTGCCAGTACTCGAGCAGGGCTTGCCGGTTCCAGGCGAAATGGTGAGTGCGCCACAGGTGCCAGGACCGTTCCAGGTGCCGGGAATATACGTCGCCGGATTCTCTTCGTTGCCGGACGGTATGTGTACGACGTGATTGCCCAGATAGCCAAGCGTTACCTCCCAGCTGTTGCCCAACTGCTTTTGCAGTGTCAGGTTCCAGGTCTGCGTGTAGCTCGGTTTCATGTTCACAGGGAACAGAAAGTAAGAGGCAGCAGTCGGAAAGAGAGCACTGGTGTGGCTGGGCGGGAAGGGTTGAGGGAAGGGATTGCCGCCGGGATACGCGACATAGGGATTGGAGAGACTGCCTGCAGGCGGATTGATGGTGATGGCGTCGCCATAGGGTGCGTTGTTCTCAAAGCGGTCTTCCATATAGACGATGGGCTGCGAGAAGCCGAATGTGTACGATGCGCGCACGCTTTCGCGGCCCTTCCCGCGCGGATCCCACGCGATGCCAAGACGAGGCTCGAAGTGATCCCAGTGGTTGTTGATGTAGCCCTTCGGAATGCCGGGGTCGCCTGCGAAGAGCAGCCCCGGAGGCGCGGTCTTGAAGATATTTGAAGTGGTTCCGGCCAGGAAGGCCGACATGGAGAAGCTGTCTCCCCGGCCTGCAGTCTCAACCTCGGGCAGGTCCGATTCCCAGCGTACGCCCGCATTGACGGTAAAACGGGGTGACATCTGGTAGCTGTCCTGCGCGTAAAGCGCGAAGTCATTCTTGGCAAAGGTACTGCCTGTATCGTTGCCCTGGTAGAGCGTGATTGGATCGCCAAGCAGGAAGTCCGCCAGGGAATCGCCGGTAAACGAACCGTTGAAGCTGAACTGCCCATTGGCGTTGTTCGTGCCTTGCAGGTTCATGTGATTGTGAATCCAGTTCACCCCGAAGCCGAAGTGGTGCTTGCCGCGGATCCAGAAGAGGTCGTCCAGCACATCTTCCGAGTTCGTTGTTACCTGGTAGGTTTCGCAGGTTCCGCAGGAGACGGTGAAGTCTCCGGATACTGCCATGTAGATGTAATTGGGAACCGGCGTGCTGATATTGATGCCGACAGTCTTGGGCGTGATAAGGCTGGAGACCTGGCCACGGTTGATGAAGCTGCGCGTGCCGGAGGCATGGAATGAGTTGACCAGCGTTGAGCTGAACGAGTCAGTGTGTCCGAGGGTCAGCGATTGCTCCTGGTCATCCAGTTGCGGATTCACCGTATTCAGGAGGTTGTTATTGAAGAAACCCGGCTGCAGATACTTCGTAATGTAGTAACGAACGAAGAGTGTCTGACTGGCGCTCTTGTTCCAGTCCACCCGGCCAATGAACTGATTCTCGTGATTTGGATTGGGCGGACCGTAGAGATATTTGCCGTTGGCAGCGGTTGCAAGCGGCAAATAGTTTTTCACCAGTTGCAGAGCAGAGTTGTTATAAAGGGACGGGTCAATCATGTTGTTTACGAACGGCGCTTTGAGAGTCTTGGTGCCGGCGTACGCGGTCCAGTCGCCATTCAGAATTGCCTGTGTGGGCAGGATATAGGTGGAACTGAGCGACTGCTGACGGACGATGGTGCCCTGGTAGCCGCCGAAAAAGAAGAGCTTGTTTTGACGGATGGGGCCGCCAATAACGCCGCCAAACTGGTTGCGCTTCAACGTGTCCTTGGCGGAGAAGTAGTTCTTGGCGTTAACTGCATTGTTGCGCAGAAAGTCGAAGGCGGTTCCGTGAAATGAATTTGTTCCTGCGCGGGTAACGATGTTCACGACCGAACCAGGATGGAAGCCGTATTGCGCAGCAAGGCCTGATGTCTGCACGCTGAACTCCTGCAGGGCATCGGGGAATGGGAAGGGCAGATTCACGTTGGAGAACGAGTCAGTGTTGTCGGCGCCGTCCATTAGATATTCGGTCTGCGTGCCCTGACTGCCGGCCACGGAAAGTGTGACTTCGCTGGGATAATTCTTGCTGCCCACGTTATCACCGCTAGGTGCAATGGTGGCCGCACCTGAGAGCAGGATCAACTGCGTAGCCTGACGCCCGTTGAGCGGCAGATCGATGACGCGCTGGGAATCGATGACCTGTGAGACGGACTGGTCTTCGGTCTGGACCATGGAGGCCTGCGCATCAACTTGCACTGTCTGTGTTGCGCCTCCGACCTGCAGGGCGACGTTGATGCGCAGATCGTTGCCGACCTGGATCACGATGCCGGACTGGCGGTAGGTCTGGAAACCTTCCCTGCCGGCCGTAAGCTGATAGGGACCTACCGGGAGATTGGGGAACAGATAGCCACCGTCAGGGCCACTTGTGACCTGACGCCGCAGGCCGGAGTTGGTCTGCATCACTTCAACGCTTGCGCCCGGCACCACCGCACCTGACGTGTCGGTTACGATTCCTTCGATCTGACCGCCACCGACGGTTTGTGCGTACCCTGGCGATGTGCCGGCATACGTTAGCAGAAACGTCGCGACGAAGAACAGAATTGTGGACGCCGCGGGCATTCTCAGGTGTGCCTTTTGCGTGCAGTCCAGGCTATTGGAATAGGGAAGCATGGTACTGACCTCCATTTCTTTTGTGCGCGAAGTATATACGCATTTCAATGTGCGTTGTCAATTGGAAAACGCGCCTTCCGCGAACTGAAGGTTTGTCCGCTTCAGGGGTGCGACGTAACGTCGTGGCACTTAAGCGGTCTTCAAAAAATACCAAATTCTGCAAGCCAATTCAGTCATATTGGCCGGCAGCAGACGCCGATTCTCACCGCCGGAAGACATGCCAGGACGATTCAACCCTGATGAAACCCGTACAGTAAATGGCTTTTCCTGGCACAGCCGGTTGTCACGAACCCGCCATACACCTTACAGTCTTCTTGCCACTTGTAATCGATTTGATTCACCGATTAATTTCGCGTTACGAATAAAAGCTGACCATGCGATGTTACACAAGGAGAATGCTTTGGCTGACGATTCTCAGAAAGCTCGTCTGCGGTGGGCAGTTTGCGGTCTGCTCTTCCTGATTACGACCGTCAACTATATGGACCGGTCCGCTCTGGGACTGGTGGAGCCCATTCTCAAGCACATGCTGGGAGCCGATCAGGATGTCAATCTCTACAACCGGCACTACAGCGATATTGTGACCTGCTTCATCGTGGCCTACGGGGCTGGCCTTCTGGTGGCGGGGCGCGTGATTGATCGGATAGGCGCAAAGATGGGCCTGGCGTTGTCGATCGCCGTATGGAGCGTTGCCTCTGTCAGCCACGCATTTGCGCGCACGGTGCTGGGATTTGCAGTTGCGCGCTTCGCTCTTGGACTGGGTGAAGCGGGAAATTTTCCAGCCGCACTCAAGGCCACAGCAGATTGCTTTCCAGCCGAAGAACGTGCTCTGGCCACAGGCATCTTCAATTCGGGAACCAGCGCCGCTTCGCTCATTGCGCCGTTGCTTGTGCCATGGGTAGCGCTGCGCTTCGGCTGGCAGGCAGCGTTTTTCACCACCGGCGGACTAAGCCTGCTGTGGCTCTGCTGCTGGTTGCTGTTTCCTTATAACCGGCTGCAGCGGCAACTCAGCGATTCCGCAGAGCCGGCCGCAAAGCGCCCAACTTTCGTTTCTTTACTGCGGGCGCGTGGAACCTGGGCTTTTGCCGGCTCAAAGGCATTCACCGATCCGGTCTGGTGGTTCTATCTCTTCTGGCTGCCAAAGTTTTTTCACGAGCGCTTTCAGGTCGAGATGAGCCAGCTTGGGCTGCCACTGATCATTGTGTATGTGGGCGCTACAGTGGGAAGCATTGCCGGCGGCTGGCTGGCCGGTTATGTAATGCGCCGCGGAAGGCCGCTGCGCTCAGCACGGAGATTTGCGATGACTATCTGCGCCGTGTGCGCACTGGCAGTCACGCTGGTTCCGTTTGTTCATGTGCTCTGGCAGGCAATCGGGCTGCTGTGCCTGGCAACTGCTGCGCATCAGGGGTGGTCGTCCAATCTGCTGTCCACCCCATCGGACCTGTTCGCGTCCGGCTCGGTAGGCACCGTCGTCGGAATCGGTGGTGCGATCGGTTCGGTAGGGAGCACGCTCTTCACCACCGCAACCGGCATTTTGTGGACCGATCACGCGCTGCTGATCTTTTCTGCGGCGGGGTGCGCCTACCTGCTGGCAATGGCCGCTTTTCAAAGGCCTTCGTTCGCGCCTGCTGCCGAAGAGTGAGCAGGCAACGCCTGCCGTCTTCTCAAGGCTGGTCGAGGTCGGGCTGGCGGAAGAGCACCTTGTGCAGCACGAGCGCAGCGGCGCCGCGCAAGCGTGCCGCATCGCCGTCTGTAGCAGCCACGACACGCGGAGTTCGCGACGTAAAAGACTTGGCGATGAGGTGGCTTTCAAGCAGCGGGCAGATGCGCGGCCACAGCGCTGTG
>DASZXD010000331.1:0-23255 GCA_035546015.1 Occallatibacter sp. | reverse complement strand
TCAGATTCGACTGGCTGCCCGCGGAGAAACGGCATGTTTCGAGGCGCAAGATCGTCCTCCATGCGTTGATCCATAGCCAGCGACACTACGCGCAACTGGCCACACTGGTCCGCATGGCTGGATTTCCGATCAAAACCGGAGGGGATCTTCTGTTCAGTGTTGCTCTGCAGTAGAACTGGAAGCACCCGGAGCCCTGCCCTGCTTTTGAAAACAGGAACGGCAAAGCACCGGCCGGCCTTGCGTAGGCTTGAAAGGTACCGTAGTTTCCATGCCGCACTCCGAACAGGTAGTGCGGGTTTCGGGCCTCACCCTCATTGTTCCGCGGGCGCGCTTCGCTTTGCACTGCTTGCAGTGTTTGGGGTCGTTCTTGAACTGTTTATCGTTAAAGAAGACCTGCTCGCCAGCGGTGAAGATGAACTCCGCACCGCAGTCGACGCACTTCAGTACTCTATCCGTGAATTCCATGGCCAGGCTTCCCCGAACAGGGACGTACACCGTAATCGGCCATAGCGGGGGAGCGTGCCGGTCGCGGTTCCCTGTCTTCGTACGTCTTAACAACAAGGCCCGGACCGCGCCAAAAAGAGATGCGGCTATTGACAGCCTTCCGCATTGAAACGGAAGGCCGAAACTACAAATCGCCCAGCAATTGCTGAGCGACGAATGTTCAGCCAGAAGCGTGGAGCATGCCGTCCAATCTTGCTTATTTGTCTTGCGGCTTCCACGGGCTTGTCACCAGTGGAAGCCGCTCGGATCGGCGTTAACCCTGAGGATTAAAATCCTTTAGTCCTGCTCTTTACGAGCCTTTTTGCGATTCCGCTTGCGCGCCAAAGCTGCCTTGACGCGACGCTTCTCGCCTGGCTTCAGGTAGTAGGAGTGACGCTTGACTTCCTTGATAATGTCCTCCTGCTGAACCTTCCGCTTAAACCGGCGCAGCGCATTCTCGAGCGGTTCGCCTTCCTGTACGCGAACCTCGGCCAAAGGATTCCACCTCCAAACCTGCCTGAAAGGCTGTGGATATTCTACTTGAGTTCCAGCATGAAAACCACCTCATGCCGGGACACGGGGTGGTTTCCTCTCAGGATACGAAACGCAAGAAAGCCGCGAATTCAGTAAAACCCTTGGCTGAAAGCATGGCTCGACCGCGTCGGCCCGCCGCGCTTACACTTTTTTCCTAAGAGGTTCCCCATGATTCGCAGCTACCAGGGAAAGCTGCCGCAGATCGGCGCGGGCTGCTACATTGACCCCTCGGCCCAGATTTCGGGCGACGTCGTCATCGGCGATCGGTCTTCAGTGTGGATGAATGCTGTGATCCGTGGCGACGTTAACCACATCCGGGTTGGCTCCTGCTCCAACATCCAGGACTGCGCCGTGCTCCATGGCCAGCGCAATCTCTACCCGGTGATCGTGGGTGACTGGGTCACCATCGGCCACAATGCCACGGTCCACGGCTGCGTGGTGGAGGACGAGTGCCTGATCGGAATCGGCGCGCGGGTGCTGAACAACTGCCGTATCGGAAAGGGATCGATCATCGCCGCCGGTTCGGTGGTGCCGGAGCATACCGTGGTGCCGCCGCGGACACTGTGGGCCGGCGTGCCTGCCAAGATGCGCCGTGAACTCACCGACAAGGATCGGGCACTGATTCTCGAGTACGCACAGAACTATCTGGACTATGTGGACTTCTATCTGGGCGAAACCGAAAAGTAGCCGGAGATGACGTTTTGTTCATATCGGCCCAAATTCCTCATTAGTCGCGGTCTAATAGTGGTGTGCGGTGCCTTGGGAATAAGTTGATCCACCGAATGCGAAGTCTGGCTTTCGCATTCGCTCTCGCGCTGACATTCAACTGTTTCGCTTTTTCTCAGGACTCAACCAGTTCGCTGCCGGACGCGCCGAAGCCGCAGGACCAGTCCAGCGAACAGGTGACGCTCCGCGACACGCCGCGGCACATTCTCTCCGATCAGGCTGCTATCTGGACCAGCCCTGTGCGCCTGCGGGATTCAAATGTGGCGGGGCCAGCGCTTCTGGTTCTTGGCACAACTGTTTTGATTACGGCCGACCATCAGGTCATGTCGTCGGCACGTCTAAACGATCCCTCTCTGAACGACAAGGCGTCTACGGCTTCGAACGGCCTGGTGAGCGGATTCGTCACCGCGCCAGCCATCTTCTACGGCCTGGGAAGAATGCATCGCGATGATCACGCCTCAGAAACCGGCATTCTGGGTGGAGAAGCGATCATCGACAGCCTTGCGGTGAACGAGGTTTTGAAGCTCATCTCGTTGCGTGAGCGGCCCACTGCAGACGGGGCAAAGGGCAAATTCTTTCAAACCGGTGTTGGCTTTGACTCCTCGTTTCCTTCAAACCACGCCATTGTGGCGTGGTCATCAGCAGCAGTAATCGCCTCCGAGTACAACGGGATCTTGACTCAGCTGACCGCATACGGGCTGGCGACCGGTGTGAGCGTCACGCGGGTGCTTGGCCGGGAGCACTTTCCCTCGGATGTTCTGGTGGGCAGCGCCGTTGGGTGGATGATCGGCCGTTACGTCGTGCACCGCCACCGCAGCGACAGTGAATAAGCGACTCCCGTCCGTTACACTGCTCCTTAACCTCTGATCCATGAGGGCGAGGAACTTTCGGAATGGCACATCTCTATGTCGCCGTACTGGCAGTGATTGTTGTGGCGCTGCTGGCGGTCGCGCTCTATCGCACGCTGAAAGTGAAGAACGAAGCCGACTACCTTGTGGCCGGCCGCTCACTCTCGGCTATTGTGCTGGTTCTTACGCTGCTCACCTCCTGGATCGGCGCCGGTTCATTGTTTGCCGGGGCTGAGAATGCTTACAAAAACGGATTTGCAGCACTCTGGCAACCGGCGGGCGGATGGTTCGGCCTTTTGTTGATCTACTTCATCGCGCCGCGTGCGCGAAAGTTCGCACAGTTCACGCTGCCCGACCTGCTGGAGGTGCGGTATAACCAGGCGGCGCGTGTACTCGGCACCATAGCCATTCTCTTTGCCTTCACTGCGATTACCAGCTACCAGTTCCGGGGTGGCGGTGACGTGCTGCACCTCATCTTTCCGGATACAGTTTCGCCCGAGCTGGGTACGTTCATCATTGCGGGCTTTGTGATTGTCACAACGGCCATGGCGGGTATGTCGTCTGTGGCCTACATGGATGTGGCGATCGGCTCGCTGGTCACGGTCATCTGCATTATTGCGGCTCCACTGCTGCTGGCCAAGGCCGGCGGATGGGCCGGGCTGCATGCCGCATTGCCGGCGGCGTACTTTGAGCCACTGGGCAACTTCCGCATCGGGCCTGGCGGCGTGGAAGAGTCAGCCGGCATGGGTATTGTGCGGGGGCTCGAATTCCTTGTGCCTACGCTGCTGCTCATGCTTGGCAACCAGGTGATGTACCAGAAGTTCTTTTCGGCCAAGTCGGAACGGGACGCGCGCATCTCGGTCATCGGATGGACGGTGGGCACGCTGCTGCTGGAGACGCTGATTGTGGCCATTGCCGTCTTTGGGCGGGCGCTGTATCCGACAGGCGAGGTTTCGCTGCATCCGCGCGAGATTATTCCGTATACGGCGCGTCACGGGCTACCGGCGCTGATGGGCGCGCTGCTGCTGGGTGCGGTGTTTGCCAAGGTCATCTCTACGGCGTCGAACTTCCTGTTTTCGCCTGCGACAAATCTCGTGAACGACATTTTTGTGCGCTACATAGCGCCGGGTGCTTCGAGCAAGCGGATCCTGATTGTTTCGCGCCTGGCGGTGGTGCTGCTGGGTTGCTGGGCGCTTTACCAGGCTGTTTATGCGGAGAGCATTCTGGAAAAGATGCTGTATGCGTACACCATCTACTCCGCGGCGCTGACGCCGGTGGTGCTGGCGGCCTTTTATTCAAAGCGGGTGACAGCCTGGGGCGCCGTGGCAGCCATTGCCACGGGCACTGTGGTGACGCTGGTGTGGGACTTTCCGGGCGTGAAGGCAATCTTTCCACCCGTGCTGGCGCAGCGTGACGCCATCTTTCCGGCGCTGTTTGCGGCGGCGGCGGCGATGATTGCAGTCAGCTTCTTTACTCCCGCGCCCGCAGCAGAGCAACTCGCGCAGTTTTCCGACTAGATTGCGAAGAAAAAATTCCGCCGCTGACGGAATCGGTCTTACACTGGCGGGGGAAATCCTTCAACGCTATGCCGGTGGCCCATCTCACACTCGAAGTGCGCATTGAGCGCGCGCAATCGCTCAAGGACCGGCGACAGGTGGTGCGGTCGCTCAAGGACCAGCTTCGCCAGAGCTTCAACGTCTCGGTGGCGGAGATGGATGAGGCGGTTACCTGGCAGTCGGCGACGCTGGGCGTGGCGGCGATCTCGCGGTCACGGGATTATCTGCACGGGCTGATGGAGGAGGTGGACCGCGCCGCGCGGCGGATGACCAACGAGCTTGGCGCCGAGCTTGCGGACTCGTTCTGGGAGTACCTGGAGAGCTGAGTTTGCCGGTTTTTGTGAGGGTTTTGACAGGTTTTGTGGGGTGCAGTCTGGATTTTGAATCTCTATAAAATGTTTATTTTGTTTAAGTTAATAAGAATATCGTACCGAAGTCGCCGCATCCCTGAGGGGTGGGGGTGGGGTAAGCCGGTACTAACCGGGACCTTTCCTCATAGATTGAATAGGCCTGGTGGGATTGTGCCTGAGCGATGGGATATTTTATGCAGTCGCGGTGAGATTCGCGCCGTCCTTACAGGACTACGGATGATGTGGCGGATGATCCCAGGATTGCGCCCGCTACCGCGGGCTTCATCCTGGGCTATTTTCGGTTCTCCCTGACGGGAGAATTCACAGATGCGCCCAGGCGAAGCGTGAACGGGGCGCACAGTTTCTGTGATTCTGTGGTCTATTGCATGGGCTTTTCGTGGATGAGCATCCAGTTGATGCCAAACCTGTCGCGGAACTGTGCGAAGCGGTGGGCAAAGAAGGTTTCGCCGAGGGCCATGAAGACTTCTCCGCCGTCACTCAGGGCGGCGTAGATGCGCTCGGCTTCTTCATTGCTGTTGACGCTGAGGCTGAGATAGGCGCTGCGCATGGGTTCCACCTGTGGGCCGTCGCTGGCCATCAGCGTGCCATCACCAATTTGAAAACGTGCGTGGAGAACACCCTTTTCCATGCCGGGCGGAAAATTCTTCGGCCCCGGCATCTGGTCGAAGGTCATGCTGTGGAGAATCTTTGCGCCGAGATGCTTCTCATAGAAGCTCATAGCTTCAGTACAGTTGCCGGGAAAGTTCAGATAGGTATTCAGCTTCATCGTCAGGATTTTCCTTTCAGGGAATCGGTTGGGGTGGATTTTTGCGATGCGCGGAATGGCGGGAGGATCGGGTTGGGGTCGCGATCTTTCCACCGGCGCCAGGTTTCGGCCAATACGGCGGCACGGTTCTGCTCCATGTGATCGATGACGGCACAGGGGGCGTCGGTTGGCTCGTGGTGCGCGCCCCAGATGAGGAGCTCGAGCAGGACGGGGGCGAGAGAGATGCCATTTTCCGTAAGCCGGTAGTGGGTGCTGCGGCCATCTTCAGGAGACGGTTCGGTGAGGACGATGCCGCCGGCTTCAAGCTTTTTGAGGCGGTCAGAGAGGATGTTGGTGGCGATGCCTTCGCCGGAGTGAAGGAACTCGCGGAAGGTGCGATAGCCGCGGACCATAAGGTCACGGACGATAAGCAGCGTCCAGCGGTCGCCGAGGAGCTCGAGGGCCATGCTCACGGGGCATCCCGAGCGCGGCTGCGGGATGGAGTTTTTGGCCACGTGGAAATCATACCGAATTTAACTTGCAAATTGCAATTGAATAGTGATACGAAGGATGTGCCGCGACGGATACGAGTGGTGTTGCGGCCCTATCACTTCCCGGAAGAGGTCATCAGCTCATGGGTGCAATGGAAAGCTCGCCGCGGATCACGCCGTTTCTGTGGTTCGATTCAAACGCCGAAGAGGCAGTGGACTTTTATCTCTCGGTCTTCAAGAACTCGCGCAAGCTGGAGGTGTTTCGCAACAGCGGCGCTGCGCCGGGGCCGAAGGGCGGTGTGCTGACGATCGCCTTCGAGCTGGACGGGGCGCGGTTCACGGCGCTGAACGGCGGGCCGACCTACAAGTTCAATGAGTCCGTTTCGTTCGTGGTGCGGTGCGACACGCAGGAGGAGATCGACTATTACTGGGAGCGGCTGACGGAGGGCGGCGCGGAGATTGCGTGCGGATGGCTCAAGGACAGGTTCGGGCTGGCATGGCAGATAACTCCGGCGCGCATCTCGGAGCTGCTGCGGAGCCCGAAGGCGATGCAGGCGATGATGGGGATGAAGAAGCTGGTGATCGCGGAGCTGGAGCGGGCGGCGGAGGCGTGAGCAGCCGCCTGCTCGCAAGGGGTCCCTCAAGAAGCCGCGTGCTGCTTCATCAGCGTGTCAATCTGCTCCATCGTGAACTTATTCAGCGCCACGATCTTTGCCTGACCGCGGAATGCAGGAGGGATCAGGTGAAGTGCATCCTCTTTGCTTTCGGTGTCCACGATCATCCATGCGCTATGGTTTCCATCCATGCATCCCCAATCGGACTGTGTGAGCAGATGGGAACCGGCTGAGAGAAAGACCTGGACGACCTTCGCGCACGCCGCAGAGTCTCCATCGTGCGGCACTTCGATAAGAAATCTTGCCATCGTTCAACGACCTCGTTCTGTACTCTATCGTACTAAGGGTTCAGTGAGCAGCAGGTAATGGCGCCATGGCACTGGTGGTATTTCTCAGAGGGATCAATGTCGGCGGGTACAGGCGGTTTCGCCCCAGCCTTCTGGCCGGAGAGCTAACGGCCTACGATGTTGTGAATGTGGGCGCAGCAGGAACATTTGTCGTTCGCAACCCCGGGTCGCGCACTGAGTTTCTTGCTGAACTACGGCGAAAGCTACCGTTCGAGGCAGAGGTAGCATTGTGTGACAGCAAAGAGCTTCTTCAATTGGAACGGGAAAATCCGTTCGGTTCCGAACCATTGCGACCGGATGAAGTTCAATTCCTGAGCATTCTGTCAAAAGCTGGCCGTTGCAAGGCATCCATGCCGATTGCAATTCCCGAAGGGAAGGAGTGGTTTGTGCGCATCACCGGCTCGAAAAGCCGGCTTGTGTTTGGCGTGTACCGGCGCCACATGAAGACGATCGGCTGTCTTGGCCAGCTCGATAAACTCTTTGGCGCGCCAGCCGCAACGCGCAGTTGGAGCACAATTCTTTCAGTGCTGCGGATTTTGCGAGGCTGAACGGTAGCCGAAGGAATGAGCGCAGAGGGTGGAAGATGACAAGCGGGGCAGATCCTGAGACTGCTGCGTAGTGCATGACCACGCTCTGGCCGGACGCTGAATTCCGGTGGTCACGGCTCAGTTTTGAAGAAGACTTTCCTCAAGGGCCAAAGCCCTCAATTATTTTTGACTGCATTTGTGGCGCGGCTTAAGCCGTGCCCTTTCAAAAACCGTCATATCAGAACCCAGGCTTTCGGCGGCCCTGCTATTTCGGCGGAGTGGCTTCCCTGCCGTTCTGAGGAGATTACCTGAGCAGGGAGGGCGCGATGCCGGAGCATCGGGCATGGAGGCATCTTCAGGACCGGGTGGCGGAGGCGCTGCGCGAAGAGATCGGGGCGATGATCGAGGGCGAGCTCTCAATCCACATGAGCATTCGAGGTACTTCTGCGGCGGCCGCGACGCGTTAAAGCGTCATCAATGTCGGAGCACCAACTCTGAAAACGAGCGTCTTCGCCGGAGACATTGCCGTTCCGTACGGAAGCTTTTCGCAGTAAGCGGTGCAGTTGCGACCTGAATCTTTGGCTTTGTACAGCGCGACGTCGGCAGCCGCCAAGATGTCGGACATGGTTCTCAGTCTTGCCGAAGTGACGACTGCGCCGATACTGACGGTAATCGCGATTTCGGCCAGGCCGACTCGAACCGGTTCACTGGCCACAGCCAGGCGGATTGCCTCGGCACGCCTGCGAAGCTGCTTTCCATTGCAGCCCGGCAGGGCAATAAAGAACTCTTCTCCACCGTATCGGCCAACAAAGTCGTAGGACCGAACGGCCTGCTTGAGTCGCCGCGCCGTTTCTTTCAGAACAATGTCGCCCACCAAATGACCGTACGTGTCGTTCACTTTCTTGAAATGGTCGAGATCCAGCAATAAGAGTCCCGTACAAGCATGAGAACGAGCCGCTCGCTCCAATTCGTGCTGGATCAGTTCGAGGAATGCGGTTCGATTCCACAGTCCGGTCATCCCATCCTTCATGGCCTGTTCCCGATGCTGCTCTCTTGACCTGATCAACTCGTTCTGAAGAGCAACGATACGGTGTCCCACTCCGAGCCTGGCCTTCAAATCGGTTTTCTCGAAGGGCTTTGTGAGACAGTCATCGGCTCCCAACTCCCGCGCCCGCACGATGTCCTGCTTGTCGCACCGGCCGGTGATCATAAGAACGTAATGATAGTAAGAGCGAGACTTATCGCGGAGCCTGCGACACAACTCGATGCCATCCATACCTGGCATCTCCCAATCCAAGATGACCAGCTCAGGCGGGCGCTCCTGTCGAAGAATCTCCCATGCTTCGAGGCCATTTTTGGATAGAACAATGTCATAGCCCCATTGCTGAAGCACGTGGAATAAAATTCTGCGGGTCGAATCGTTGTCTTCAGCGACGAGCACACGGGGGCGCTCCAGGCAATTGAAAGCGGTATTTGCGGCGTACATAGGTCTTACCTCGTGCTGGGCTGTGCGAGCGATGAAGCCGGTTTGCAGATTGATGAAATCTGCCTCGTTGACTTGAACTCTGGCCCTAGACCGATACCATGCTCACGGGAGCGTCTTGCAGGTATAGAGCAATTCACGCGCCATACACGACGACTGGTGATTTTAATTATGCAACTGATTCTGCTTGGGTTAGCGGCGCAGTTCCATTAGAAATCGGAAAATTGAAGCGAGCCTGGCCGTGAGAAACACATGAGGGCGGCTTCCCTGCTATTCTGAGGAGTTTACCTGAGCAGGGAGGGCGCCATGCCGGAGCATCGAGCGAGGAAACATCATCAGGACCGGGTGGCGGAGGCGCTGCGCGAAGAGATCGGGGCGATGATCGAGGGCGAGCTCTCCGATCCGCGGATCGACTTTTGCCATGTGAGCGAGGTGGCGCTGAATCCGGGCGGGAAGTCGGCGCGTGTGTATGTGGCCGTGGACTCGAATGCGAAGGATATTGCCAAGGCCGAGGCCGATACGATCGCGGGGCTGGAGGCGGCCAAGGGGTACATCCGCCACGAGCTGAAGGAGCGGATGGGCGTGCGGCATGTGCCGGAGCTGAGTTTTCTGGCCGACAGGTCGGGGCGGTTCCAGGAGCGCATCGAAGAGCTTATGGACCGGGCTCGCAAGCGGCAAAAGACGAGCGGCGAAGAGACGGCATCCGCTCAGGAGGCGCAGAGTCCGCTGGCCTGAATGCAGATGAGCCAACTCTCCCCCAAACCGGTGCTGAACGGAGTAGCGTCTGCGCGCGAGGCTGCGGATCCAGTGGAGACAATTCTGCGCGTGCTGCGGGAGGGCGAGCGGTTTGTGGTGTGCTCGCACTCGCGGCCCGATGGGGATGCGGTGGGCAGCATGCTGGCCTTTGGCATGCTGCTGGAGCAGCTGGGCAAGCGCGCCGACCTGGTGACGGCGGACCGGATTCCGGCGGTTTATCGGGGGCTGCCGCAGGCGGAGCGCATCCAGACGGTGCTGGGCGTGCATGGGCACTACGATGCGGCGATTCTGCTGGAGTGCGACGGGCTGGAACGGACGCGGCTGCATGGGCTGGATGCGTACTTTCTGGTGAACATCGATCACCACATCAGCGGACAGGCTTATGCGCATGTGAACTGGATCGAGCACGGCGCGGCGAGCACGGGCGAGCTGGTGCATCGGCTGGCGAGGGCTGCTGGAGCGCAGGTGACGCCGGAGATGGCGACCTGCCTTTATACGACGGTGCTGACGGATACCGGGGCGTTCTGTTACGGGGCGCTGGGCGCGTCGACTTTCGAGCTGGCGCGCGAGCTGGTGGCGGCGGGGGCCGATCCGATTGCGATTGCGCAGGATATCTACTTTTCTACGCCGGCTTCCAAGGTGATGCTGCTGGGCGCGGCGCTGAACAACCTGGCACGCGAGGGGCGGCTGGCCTGGCTGTGGGTGACCCAGCAGGACATGGCAAGGACGAATGCAGCGGAAGAAGACTGCGAAGGAATCGTGAACGTGGCACTGGGGATTGCCGGGGTGGAGGCAGCGGTGTTTTTGCGCGAGCTGCCGGAAGGACAGATCCGGCTGAGCCTGCGCAGTAAGGGCGAGGTAAGCGTGGCCGCGATTGCCGAAAAGCTGGGCGGCGGAGGGCACGAGAATGCCGCCGGATGCACGCTGGATGGGCCGCTCGAGCGGGCGCAGGAGCAGATTCTTGCAGAGCTGCGTGCGGCGGTGAGCGCAACGGAGGCAGGAGCAACGGTGCCGTGACCGTATCTTGACCGGACGGGAAAGTCTGTTAGCCTTGTCCCTGTTGCGAGGGAGAGCATCCTCTGCTTCTGCTGCGCGGTTTTGGGGATGGTGTGCGGGAGCGGCTTCCCTGGCTGTTCCGGCTGCTGGCCGCAGAAGAAGACCGGAAACAGGGCTTCGGCGTCAATTGAGATGAAGCGGGCCTGATGCGCCGCCACAGGCGATAGACCGCAAAGGGCATGTGAATCCGGGGGAAGCTGTGCGAACTCCGGTTGGAGAACTGCTGGAAATGGAAACTGCGTTGGGACCATCTGCCCCGTCTGATCCTGTGGAACCCGGCCCGGAAGCGCCAAGGAGCTGGCGGCAGCGGTTGCCGAGCTGGGCAACGGTGTCAGAGGCAACGGTCTTTCTTGCCTTCACTGTTTTTTTCCTGCTTTATGGACTGACTCCGCTGTTGGGCGGAGACGGGCTGGGGCTGGTGGGCGCAGACGAGCCCCGGTATGCGCAGATTGCGCACGAGATGCTGGGACGGTTCGACTCGGCTCATACGCTCAAGGAACGGCTGAGCGCGTGCGTTACGCCGTATCTCTATGGCAAGCCATGGCTGGAGAAGCCGGCGCTCTACTACTGGCGCGCCATGTTTCTGTTTCAGGATTTTGGGGTACACGACTGGAGCGCGCGTCTGCCTTCGACGACGTTTGCGTTCATCATGATCGGGCTGATTTACCTGCACATGCGACGATTCAGGCCTGGCGGGCATGTGGATGCGGCGCTGATTACGGTGATGTGCGCGGGGATCATCGGTTTTGCGCGCGGGGCGTCAACGGATATGCAGATGGCGGCGCCGCTGGCGATCGGGCTGCTGGGCTGGTATGCGTGGTACGAGACGGGATCGAAGTTCTGGCTCTACGATATCTACTTTTTTACGGGTCTGGCCACGCTGGCCAAGGGGCCGGTTGCGCCGTTTCTGGCGTTTCTGATTATTGCGGCGTTCGCGTTTCTGCGGCGGGAGTGGCACATTATCGGCCGCTCGCTGTGGTGGCCGGGGATTGCACTCTACTTTGCCATGGTGCTGCCGTGGTTTATCGCAGTGCAGCACCAGAATCCGACGTTCTTCAGGGAGTTTTTCCTGCAGCATAACCTGGAACGGTTTGCCACGAATCGTTATCAGCACGAGCAGCCGTTCTGGTACTACATTGTCGTGGTGCTGCTGGCGACGATGCCGTGGACGGTGGTTGCGGTGCGCGCGCTGGTGGACGGAATTCTGACGTCGGTGGCGGAGTGGCGGCTGCGGCATGCGAGCGAGGCGAAACCCAAGCCCAAAGTGAACCGGCCGGGCGACGCTTTTCCTGAGTTTCTGGTGCTCTGGGCGCTGATTCCGATTGTGTTTTTCTCGTTTTCGCAGTCGAAGCTGCCGGGCTACATTCTTCCTTCGATTCCGCCGATTGCCATTCTGACTGGAGATTATCTTTATCGGCGACGGATTCCGGGGTTGAACCGCTGGCTGGTGGCAGGGCATTCGGCATTGCTGGGCGTGATGACCATGGGCGTGCTGCTGCTGCCCTGGTTTGTAGCGCACGGATCGAAGATGCCACCGGCGCATGCGTTGGTGGCGGCTTTTCTGTCAGCACTGGGCGCGGCGCTGCTGGTGCTGATTGTGGTGAACGGGTTTGGCGTGGCCAAGCTTCGGCTGGCGACCAGCTGGGTGCTGGTGGTGCTGATCGTGTTTCTCTACGGCGTGGGACCGGTCTTCGGTATTCCACAGATCGATACGACAAAGCGGGTGATCCGGCTGCTGGACCGGTCGTATTCGGCGCGTCCGCTGGCAGAGCGGCTGGAAGAGTTCACGCCAGCCGATGGAACGGTAGCGGTGTTCCGGGTGCGGCGGGATATCGAGTACGGGCTGTCGTTTTATCGAAACCGGCAGGTGGTGAACTACGACGAAAGCGGCGTGCCGGTTGAAGAGCATCTTCTTGTAGCGCGCGTCTCAGGCCGCGGCGGCGTGGATCTGCATACGACCGATGCGCTGAACGAGTACCTGGAGGGCCGGCAGTACGAGATGCTTTTCTACTGGCCGGAGCAGGGGCTGGAAGTGTTTCACGTGGGAGCACGTTAGAGCCAAGCGAGCGGTGAGTAACTGGAAAGCTGCGCGGGCCTCAGGTACCCGTTGCGCCGTGTTACGCGCTCGTGTCAAAGTGGCCGAAGGATGTTTTCTTTTGTTTCCCGACCGGAGCAGAGTCGGATATTTTTGAGAGCATTCTTAAGCGGCAGGGCGGCGACTGCCGCAGGTGGCCTCACGCGTGAAGAGAGGAACAATGGCTCTGGGCGCTTCAATTGAGATTCTCGATCTGCGGCACTTTGCCGCACCGATGATGCGTCCTGTGCTGGAGGCCGAAGGGGAGCTGTGGAAGCAGCGGCTGCACTGGGACTATCGCACGTCGGCACGGCTGCTGATGCAGTACCTGGACAGCCACATGCTGCCCGGCTATGCGGCCATTGAGGCCGAGCATGTAACGGGCTATGTCTTCTGCGTGTATGAAGAGACCAAGGCGGTGGTGGGCGATGTGTTCGCGCTGCCAGACCTGCCGCCGGGAGCAGGCTCTACGCACGCAATCGAGGAGACGCTGCTGCGCCATCTGCTGGAGCTGCTGACGAACTCACCGCAGGTGGATCGCATTGAGTCACAGCTTCTGCTGCATCCATCAGGGTCACACGCAGCGGCCTTTCATGCTTCAGGGTTCGAGATCTACCGGCGGCTGTTCATGGTGCAGGAGCTGAAGAACCGCTGGAGCCAGCCGCATGTAAATCTGCCTGCAAACCTGGAGCTGCGCGCATGGAGCGATTCGGATCTGACGCCGGCGGCGCGGCTGATTGCCGAGGCATACCAGGGGCATCCCGACTCGCTGATTAACGACCAGTACCGCTCGGTGCAGGGATCGACGCGGTTTTTAAACAATATTGTGCGCTACGCGGGGTGCGGCGTGTTTTCACCGCAGGTGTCACATGCGATTGTGGAGCGCACGACGCGCGAGCCGGTGGCGCTGATCCTAGGTTCGCGGGTGAGTCCGCAGAGCGGGCACATCACGCAAGTGTGCGTGCATCCGGACTACCGGCGAAAGGGACTGGCGCGGATTCTGCTGTCAGTGGCGGCGTACTGGTTTATGCGGCAGGGAGCCTCAGAGATTTCACTGACGGTGACTGAGGCGAACTGGGAGGCGATCGACCTGTATCTGGCCGAGGGCTACAGCTGCGTGCACACGTTCGATGCGGCGGTGTGGGAGCGGAGATAGATTAGAGCAATTCCCGAATTAATGACGACCTTTCGAGAGTTATGCAGGGTGGCCTTTCTTGGGGAAAAGGCCACTTCGATGCGCTGCTCCGGTATACACCAATTCGGGAACTGCTTTAGCCGCATTCAACGCGGCGCAACTCGATTGCCGTCCTGAACGTAGTAGAAGGGGATATAAACCGGGCGGATCTCCGACAGATGGATTGGAGCTTATCTGGATTGTGCCGGATTGGCGGGATATTTTGCGCAGGGCTGAGTGTGTATTCGCGCCGTCCCTACGGGACTGCGGGGATATGGTTTGGCCTGATCCCAGGGTTTCACCCTGGGCTATTTACCTGCTCTCCCTGACGGGAGGCTGGTCGAGGCTGGGTTGATGGCGTGCCTTCCCCGGTGCCCAGATGCGAGGGACCGGGGCACCGCCAATGAACGATCCGCTCCTCGATATCGTGGCCACCCGCCGCAAGCGTTGAAACCCCGCCTCACTTCAAGATAGCCGTGTTCTTTTACCGCGCGATCAGGAACATGACCCAACTGAGCACGATGGCTGAGCCTGCGAAGAGCGAGAAGCAGTAGAGGCCGTAACGGAACATCTTTTGCGGCGTTTCGCGCTGGGTGATGCCGAAGACGGTTGAGGCAAAGAGCGCGAAGAGCAGAACGGCGGCGAAGTGGGAGGGACGGAGCACTTAGGACTTCCTCCCGGTGCGCAGGTTGTGCGCGTCGACTGCGGCGATGACGTTGAGCAGGCCGGCGACGACGATGAACTTGGTGCCGTAGTCGGCGGTGGTGAACATCACCGGGTCGCCGCCGTAGCCCATGATGCGGCTGACGAAGAACATGAGGCCGTTGCCGAGGTCGCCGACGAAGCCAAGCAGGTCAAGGATGTCCTGGGCGCTGGAGTAGAGCTTGCCGTCCATGGCGAGGCCCAGCGCGAACATAGCGACGATCGAGACAAAAAGCAGCGCGCCGCGGCCCCACTTGCGCAGGAGGAAGTGTCCCGCACCGGGGATGAGCCAGCCGGCGATAAGCGGGAGATAAACGAACCCTTGCTGTGAGGATTGACCCGCGGAAGTGGACTTGTTTGGCGCAGTTGCCATTCCTTTTTGACTATACAGCAACGGGGCGCGTTTGCCCGGCCAAGCAAAGCCTGCATGTGACCCGATTTATGGAGAGGCAACGGATGAGTCAGAAGAGGATGCGGAGTTCGGTGATGAGGTTGTGGTTGTAGCAGTGGAACCGGGAGGTGGCGATCTGCATGCCGCCGTCGAGGATGAAAGAAGCGTGCTGCGGAGACCAGTCTTTGCGGCGGTACATATAGAAGCCGGCGGGGGTGAGGAAGTTCTGCGTCTTGCCGTCGAGCTGCCCTCCGCGAAAGAAGAGAGAGTTGTTTTCGATGTCGAACCAGGTGTGTGCCGAGGAGTGAAGCTGGGCGGTGAGATTCCACTCGACGGCGCGGCCCTGGATTGCGATTTTGCCTGCGGGCAGCACGCCTCCGACGGTTGTGAGGGCTGTGAAGCGGCCGAAGGCCTTGCCGGCGGCGATGGATGGCACGTTGAAAGCGCTCTGCATCAGGTTTTGCGTTACGCCAGGTGCGAAGGCGTGATAGAGGACGGCGGAGACAGCAAAGTTACCGTGGTCTGCATTGCCGGAGGCGATGCGGCACTTAATCTGCGCGCCGGCGTTGCCGAAGCCGTCCGGCTGAGCGGCGGCGTGATCGCGGAAGAACGACGGCGGGTCGAAGTCGACCTGAAAGCGGCGGTAGAGGATGAAGTTGACGCCGTGGCTGTTGCCGTAGCTGATGGGGTGAGCACCGGCCTCAGTTGCGTTTGAGACGGAGAGCCGCACAGCCTGGCTCAGGCGGGCGTCGGACTGGATGAGCGGGCCCATCCAGACGGGCTGCACCTCATTCATGGAGGCGTTGGCGCCGCGGAGACGCTCATAGGTTGTTTGCGACCGGGCCGCTGCCGAAAGAGCAAACAGGCAAACAGCAGTGGCGAGGCCGATAAACGGACGGCTAGTAAACACGATTGAATGGAGTTATATCGAGCCGATGCGAGATTGGCAGTGATGGGCTTCACAGGCAGTGCAGAGGAGGGCGAAGGCCGGAGACGCGGTTATCGCAAGGCGTAACGAGATATGGATTACGGCAGAACCGGTCACCCGTTGGCGTTATTGCCTCAGATTTGGGCATGGCATGTACAATCTAGTTAACCGGATGACCGAGACTTCTTCAGCGGCTGCCACCACGGCATCCCGCGCAGCGCGGGAACCGGGGTCGCGAGCGGTCGATTTTGGGGAAAGGAGTTCCCCGATGATTGAGGTCACCGGACTACGCAAGACCTATCAGACGGCACGCGGAGCGCTCACCCTTTTCGACAATCTGGACCTTAAGATCGCGGCTGGGGAGATGGTTGCGATTGTGGGCCAGTCCGGCGCCGGAAAGAGCACACTTTTACACATTCTAGGGGCTCTTGATGCGCCTTCTGCAGGAACGGTATACTGCGCGTCAACCAACGTGGCGACCCTCTCTGCGCGCGAGGCTGCGGTCTTTCGCAACAGGAAGATTGGATACGTGTGGCAGTTTCATTACCTGCTGCCCGAATTTACGGCGCAGGAGAACGTGGCGATGCCGCTTTTGGCACGCGGCGTGCAGAAGACAGAAGCGATGGTAGTGGCAGCGAACTGGCTGCGCGAAGTGGACCTGGAGGATCGCGGGGGGCACAGGCCGGGCGAGCTCTCGGGCGGTGAGCAGCAAAGGGTAGCGCTGGCCAGAGCACTGGTGAACAGTCCGCAGCTGCTGCTGGCGGATGAGCCGACAGGGGACCTGGACGGGCTGACGGCGGAACGGGTTTTCGAATTGATTGGGCGCCTGCACAAAGGGCACGGGCTGACTTCAGTGCTGGTGACGCACAATCTTGAGCTGGCGGGGCGATGCACGCGGGCGCTGCGGCTTGAAAACGGGCAGCTTAAGCCGATGTAAAGGGAAAAGCACCGTTTGAGACGATTTTTGAGTCTTATTATGTAAGGGCTTGAGGTGGGATGAAAGCCATTTCAAGCTGCAATGGCGGGATGGAAGTCAAAAGGCGGCACGATCGCCGAGGACGATGGGGTTGAAAAGAACTCCGGGACCATCCGGGACAGCCGTTCGGGGGCAGGGCCAGCATTTTCATGCAGTCTGCCGACGGCGAAGTATAAAAAGGGGCACGCGCAGGCAGGGTCGAGGCCGGAGAGTTGAACCGGACGGTCACTGCAGCCGATAGCTTCCATCAAGGGAGAGCACCATGTTCGAACGCTATACGGAGAAGGCACGTCGCGTGATCTTCTTCGCGCGTTATGAAGCCAGCCAGTTTGGTTCACCTTACATTGAGACCGAACATCTGCTGCTGGGCCTATTGCGCGAGGACAAGGCGTTAACCAACCGCTTCCTGCGTTCGCACGCCTCGGTGGAGTCGATCCGGAAGCAAATTGAGGCGCATACGACGATCCGCGAAAAGGTTTCGACGAGCGTGGATCTACCGCTTTCCAACGAGTGCAAGCGGGTGCTGGCCTATGCGGCCGAAGAGGCCGAGCGGCTGGGACATAAGCACATTGGCACGGAGCATCTGCTGCTGGGATTGCTGCGCGAAGAGAAGTGCTTTGCCTCAGAGATTCTGCAGGAACGGGGGCTGAAGCTGGCGCAGATTCGCGATGAGCTGGCGCGGGCGACGCAGGAGAAGGCGCCTCCGCAACAGCGGCAGAGAGAGTCGAGCCTGCTGGCGGAGTTCAGCCGCGATCTGACCCAGGCCGCGATGGACGGGCAGCTTGACCCGCTGGTGGGCCGGGATGGCGAGCTGGAGCGCGTGATCCAGATTCTGTGCCGGAGGACGAAGAACAATCCGGTACTGATCGGCGAGCCGGGCGTGGGCAAGACAGCGATTGTCGAAGGGCTGGCGCAGCGGATTGCCGACGGCGAGGTGCCGAGCTTTCTTGCGGACAAGCGCGTGCTGGGGCTGGATCTTTCGCTGATTGTGGCGGGAACCAAGTACCGCGGCCAGTTTGAGGAGCGGCTGAAGACGATCATGAAGGAGCTGATGGAGAATCAGAACTCCATTGTCTTCATTGACGAGCTGCACACGCTGGTGGGCGCGGGCTCAGCGGAGGGTTCACTGGATGCAGCGAACATTCTGAAGCCGGCACTGTCACGCGGGGAGATTCAGTGCATTGGCGCGACGACGCCGGGCGAGTACCGCAAGTCGATCGAGAAAGACCGGTCGCTGGAGCGGCGCTTCCAGGCCGTGAAGGTGCCGCCACCAAGCGAGACGGACGCGATCAAGATCATCATGGGCATCAAGGACCGCTACGAGAAGTTCCACGCGGTGAGCTATACGGATGCGGCGGTCGAGTTTGCCGTTTCGCATTCGAATCGCTATATTCCGGACCGGTTCCTGCCTGATAAGGCAATCGACCTGATCGATGAGGCGGGTGCGCGCGTGAAGCTGCGCCAGACCTCGCTGCCTGAAGAGATCACCGAGGTGCAGAAGCGGATCAAGTTCATTGTGCACCGGATGGATTCGGCGATTGCGAACCACGAGTTCGAGAAGGCTCGGTTCTACTCCGATGAGGAGCGCAAGGAGCGTGAGAACCTGCGCGCACTGCGCGACAAGTATCACCTGGATGACTCGGCGGCCGGGATAGTGGGCCGTGAGGACATCGAAGATGTGGTGAGCCGGTGGACGGGGGTTCCGGTGACCAGCATCAAGGAAGAAGAGACGCAGAAGCTGCTGCGGGTTGAAGAAGAGCTGCACAAGCGCGTGATCTCGCAGGAGAAGGCGATCTCGGCGCTGGCGCGGGCGATCCGGCGGTCGAGAGCGGGCCTGAAGTCGCCGCACCGGCCGATTGGCTCCTTCCTTTTCCTTGGACCTACCGGTGTTGGAAAGACAGAGATGGCGCGTACGCTGGCGCAGTTCCTGTTCGGCTCAGACAAAGCGCTGATCCGGTTCGATATGTCGGAGTTCATGGAGAAGCACTCGGTGTCGAAGCTGATAGGCTCGCCTCCGGGATATGTGGGCTACGAGGAGGGCGGACAGCTTACGGAGCGCGTGAAGCGGTCTCCTTACTCTGTGGTTCTGCTGGATGAGATCGAGAAGGCGCATCCGGATGTGTTCAACATCCTGCTGCAGGTGTTTGAAGACGGCCAGTTGACGGATGGTTTGGGCAACACGGTCGACTTCAAGAACACGATCATCATCATGACCTCGAATATCGGGGCGCGGCACCTGCAGAAGAAGCAAGGGCTGGGCTTCCAGAGCGAGCGCGAAGACCTGGTGACCGAAAAGGTTGAGGAGCTGGTGAAGAACGAAGTCAAGAAGACGTTCAACCCCGAGTTCCTGAACCGGCTTGACGAGGTCATCCTGTTCCAGTCGCTCTCGGATGCCGACCTGATCCAGATTGTGGAGTTGCTGGTGCAGCAGCTGAACGCCAACCTGGCGCAGAAGGCGATAACGATTTCGGTAACCGAGGAAGCGAAGAAGTGGATTCTCGAAAAGACGCTGGGCGACCGCAGCTACGGTGCGCGTCCGCTGCGCAGGGCACTGCAGCGCTACGTAGAGGACCCGCTCTCAGAAGCGCTGATTGCAGGGCAGATTCCCGACCGACCAGCGTTCCTGGAAGTCTATCTGGACGCGAACCAGCTCTTCTATCGGCCGGTAAGCGCGGACGAGACGGAAGAAAAGGCGGCAGGAATACTGCTTTACAGCAACTGATCTCTTTGAAAACAGCTCGAAAAAATCGGGGCTTGCTTCGGCAGGCCCCGATTCTTTGTTTTTGGCTATACTGCTATTCAAGAGCGTCTGGGACATGAGCGGAATCCGGCAGCGACGTGTATGGCTCCTGATTGCGGCGATCGCAATTGTCGCTGTTCTGCTTCTGCTGTTTGTTCCGCAGGTGCATTCGGGCAATGGATCTGCGTGGTCTGCAGTCCTGCCTATTTTCTTTATCGGGCTGCTCTTTCCGCTGAGCACACCACGGTGCATGGAAGACCTGTTCTCGGGCCGTGCTCTTGAATCTCCTTTCCAGCGGATTTCCTTTCAGCGTCCTCCGCCTTTCCGGCTCGTATAAATCCTGTGCAGATTGTGCGGTTTTTCAGAGGCAGCGTCGGCTGCCACACGCCGCTTTGTCTTTTGAGGTCTTTTCGCAGCCGGGAGGATGGCCGATGACTTCAGGCCTTTTCATTGCAGGTGACCTTGCGTTTATCTCTCCGTTTCTGGCTATTGCCTCTATGCTCGTTTCCTGCGGCTTTCGCCGCGCGCGGCTGAAGCGCAGCAAAAAAGGGCACACTGGGAGCCCGGTTTTCTATTCGTCAACGGCGGTTCTAGGAACGATCCTGCTGTTTGCGCAGATGTTTTACCGGCCTTCCATCGCGCACATTGTGGAGGTGCGGCAGCTGGCGGATGCCGACGAAGACGATGCGGGCGAGCCGGCGACGGCAACCCGACATCTGAACCGGCAACTGAGGCAGATTCGACGTGGCGAGGTGCTGGAAAGGCTTGTCCTGCGGCTGTAGCCGGTGATTCGATCTCCTCAGCCGGCCCTTAACCGGGTTTGAACCTGGCACCATTTACACTGATATACGGAGAAAGCTGTGGTTGTTGACAAGGTTTTAGCGACGATTTTTGGCACGGCCAACGAGCGGGCCGTTAAGAAGTTGCTGCCGGTGGTGGCGCAGATTGGTGCGCTCGAGCCGGCGATGAAGCAGCTGTCGGACGAACAGCTGCGCGCGAAGACGGCAGAGTTCAAGGAACGGATTGCGGCGCGGATCAACGGCATGACGGATGCCGAGGAGATCAAGAAGGCCGAGCGGGAAGTGCTGGACGAGATTTTGCCCGAGGCCTTTGCCGTGGTGCGCGAGGCGGGCTGGCGCAGTGTGCAGATGCGCCACTTCGATGTGCAGCTGATTGGCGGCATGGTGCTGCATCAGGGCAAGATTGCCGAGATGAAGACCGGCGAAGGCAAGACGCTGGTGGCGACGCTCTCCTGCTATCTGAATGCCCTGGCGGGGCGCGGCGTGCACGTGGTGACGGTGAACGACTACCTGGCCAAACGCGACGCCGAGTGGATGGGCAAGATCTACGAGTTCCTGGGGCTCACCGTTGGCGTGATTGTGCACGACCTGGACGACAATCAGCGGCGCGAAGCTTATGGAGCCGACATCACCTACGGCACCAACAACGAGTTCGGGTTCGATTATCTGCGCGACAACATGAAGTTCGATATCAAGGACTGCGTGCAGCGCGGACACTACTACTCGATTGTGGACGAGGTGGACTCGATTCTCATTGACGAGGCGCGAACTCCACTGATCATCTCAGGCCCGACGGACCAGACGACGGACAAGTATGCGCGGGTACGCAAGATCATTCCTCAGCTCGAGAAGGGTGAAGAGGTGGAGTGGATGGATCACCAGCGGCAGGAAGAGCTGGGGATCCGGTTGAGCGAGGGCGAGAAGTACCTGAGCGGCGACTACATTGTGGACGAAAAGCAGCGGACGATCGGCGTGACCGACACTGGCTGGGAGACGATCGAGAAGCTGCTGGGGATTGGCAACATTGCCGACGCGGAGAACTGGGAACTGAAGCACTACGTGGAGACGGCCATCAAGGCGCATGCGCTCTACAAGCGCGATGTGGACTACGTGGTGAAGGATGGCGAGGTGATCATCGTCGACACGTTCACCGGACGCCTGATGCCGGGGCGGCGGTGGAGCGACGGGCTGCACCAGTCGATCGAGGCCAAGGAAGGCGTGACGATCCGCAAGGAAGACCAGACGCTGGCGACGATCACTTTCCAGAATTATTTCCGCCTGTATCAGAAGCTGAGCGGGATGACGGGCACGGCCGAGACCGAGGCGGCGGAGTTCGAGAAGATCTACAAGCTCGACATTGTGGTGATTCCGACAAACAAGCCGCTGCTGAGGATCGAGAATCCGGATGTGGTGTACCGCACGGAGAAGGAAAAATACAAGGCCGTCTCAGAAGAGATTGCGCGGCTGCACGAGCAGAATCAGCCAGTGCTGGTGGGCACTACATCGATTGAGAAGTCGGAGCGGCTGTCGGCTATTTTGCAGCGCAAGGGCGTGAAGCACGTGGTGCTCAACGCCAAGCAGCACGAGCGAGAAGCCGAGTATGTTGCGCAGGCGGGCCGGCCGGGAATGGTGACCATCGCAACGAATATGGCCGGCCGCGGCACCGATATCCTGCTGGGCGGCAATGCCGAGTTCATGGCGCGGCAGGAGCTGGTGAAAGGGGGACGGGCGCGCGCGATCAGCGTGGCCGAAGGTGCGATCAACCCGATGGCGCCGGCAGGATTTCTGCGCTTCTATTACCAGGGCCAGGAGTTCGAAGTGGCCGAGCCGGATTGGGCGGCAACATACAAGGTCTATGCCGACGCGGCGAAGGCAGAGCACGACAAGGTTATCGATTGCGGCGGACTGTTCATTCTGGGCACAGAGCGGCACGAGTCGCGGCGCATCGACAACCAGCTGCGCGGACGCGCGGGCCGGCAGGGAGATCCCGGAGCATCGCGGTTCTATCTCTCGCTGGAAGACGACCTGATGCGCATCTTTGCGCGCGGATTTGCGAACACCATGATGCAGAAGATCATGGAAGAAGACGTGGCCATCGAATCGAAGATGATCACGCGGCAGATCGAGACAGCGCAGAAGAATGTGGAGTCGCAGAACTTCGAGATGCGCAAGCACCTGCTCGAGTACGACGACGTGATGAACAAGCAACGCGAGGCCGTGTATGGATTGCGGCGGCAACTGCTTGAGGGCGTCGACCAGCGTGAGCTGATTCTTGAGGATTATGTTGGGGGCATTCTTTCGGGGCTGCTGGATGAGTTCGCCGACGAGAAGATGCGCGAGGATCAGTGGGACCTGAAGACGCTGGAAGAGAAGGTCTATGACCAGTTCGGGTTAAGCATTTCTGCCGCGGGCGTCGAGCTGAAGGATCTGACGCGGCACGAGATCGGCGAAGAGATCTTTGCCAAGCTCACCGAACAGTACGAGGGCAAGGAAAAGATTCTGGGCGCGGAGACCATGCGCTACCACGAGCGGATGGTGATGCTGAGCGTGATCGACGGGCTGTGGAAGGATCACCTGCTCTCGATGGATCACCTGAAAGAGGGCATCAACCTGCGCGGCTATGCGCAGCAGGACCCGCTGGTGGCCTACAAAAAAGAATCGTTCGACCTGTTCGAAGCGATGATGATGAAGTTCCAGGAGGACACGGTCCGGTATCTGTTCCGGATGCAGATTCTGGGGCCGGATGGGCAGCCATTGAGCGCTGCGCCGCCGCGGCCGAACCGTCCGGTGCCGAAGGCCCCGCCGGTGGCCAGCGCCGAGGAATCTCAGATTGCATCGGCGCCGCGCGAGATTGCGATTCCGACTCGTCAGCCTTCGACGACGATCGACGAACTCGAGAAGGAGTTCCACCGCAAGAAGCAGCGCGAGCTGGC
>DASZXD010000330.1:0-25507 GCA_035546015.1 Occallatibacter sp. | reverse complement strand
GCGCCGTAGAATTTTTGACCAAGCCTTTTCAGAAAGAAGAGCTCATTCACGCAGTTGAACAGGCGTTTGACTACGACCGTGCACGCAGGCAGGAGGCGGAGGAACTGGATGCGATCCATGCACGCATGGACTCTTTGAGCGAACGTGAGCGCGAGGTGATGGGACTGGTAACCGCCGGCTTCTTGAATAAGCAGATCGCCGCCGACCTCGAAGTGAGTGAGATTACGGTCAAACTGCATCGGCGCAAGGTAATGGAAAAGATGCATGCTAACTCGCTCGCAGATCTGGTGAAGATGTGCGAGCGGGTAAAGACGCCGCAACGCGGAGAGACTGAAAGGTCATAAAAAGGGAGAGCCCGCAACCGCCGCATCAGAACGGTTGCGGGCTTTCCAATTGGCAAAATCCACTTATACCGGACTAGGAATTGGTGAAGTGGAGTTGATGCTCTCTAGTACTGTTTTTCTTAAGGAAACCGCACCTTTCACATTGCGGAATGCCCGCGTAAATTCCTGGCCCGGTCTAAAAATTAGCTGCAGAAGCGGCCTGGTCGCGGCCAGACAGAGCGCAGAGCACATCATCATCAAGCCGGAAGCGGAAACCAAGGACCTTGCGCGCATCACGAGCGAATGCACTCCATAGGCCAGGTTGTCGTTTCGCTGCGTGTCGCCGGCAATGATCAGCTCTTTCCCTTTGTTATGCGTTTCCCTGTAAATCTGCAAATATGCCGTTTCAACATCGCGAAGCGTGCGAAATTGCAGAGCGCGCACATCAATTGCATCGCGCAGGGCCTGGAGTGTGGCGTGAGCCGAAGGTGGACAGCGTGATGATGCCCGTTGCCGAAGATTTGGGCCTTGAGCAGTGTGAAGCCGCCGGGCCAGTCAGTGGAGCGGAGTTGTCTGGACCGGTGGGGCAGGTAGCGCCATATATACCGCAGGCGAACAAGCCGAGCGACCATGTGACCCAGATGCCGCAGAAGCCGTGCACGGGAACTGCGCCGATTGGATCGTCAATGCGCAGCCACTCGAGCAGCTCGACGCCCAGGCAGACAATCACGCCGGCGATGCCGCCCAGGGTGATCGAGCCGGTCGGGCTGACCCAGTAGCAGGGGCAGGTGATGGCGACCAGCCCGGCCAGGAAGCCGTTGACGGTGAAGCCTACGTCCCACTTCTTGCTGATGATGTAAGCGTAGACCATGGCTGTGAGGCCGGCGGCGCAAGCTGCCAGCGTGGTGTTGGCTGCAATGCGGCCAATGCCTGTGAGGTCCATGGCTTAGAGCGTGGAGCCGGGGCTGAAGCCGTACCAGCCGAACCAGAGAAGCAGGCCGCCGGAAGCAGCACTCGTCAGATCGTGCGGAAGCATGGGGCAGCCGCCGTCGCGCTTGAACTTGCGGCCAACGCGCGGTCCAAGCACGATCGAACCAGCAAGAGCGATAAAGCCGCCGATAGTGTGAACCACAGTAGAGCCGGCGAAGTCATGGAAGCTCTGGCCGAGCGAAGGCAGAAAGTAGCTGCTTGAACCCATCGTTGCCAGAAAGCTGTCAGGACCCAGGCCCAGTGGCCGATGATGGGATAGATGAAGCCCGAGACGCCGACGGAGTAGAGCAGGTCGCCGATGAAACCGGTGCGGCCGATCATTGCGCCCGAGGTAATGGTGGAGCAGGTATCGGCGAAAGCAAACTGGAAGATCCAGACGGCCAGGAACGCAACGCCTGTGGACTCATAGGTTTCTGGTGCGCCCTGCAGGAAGAACCAGTGGTAGCCAATGAATCCGTTGCCGTGGCTGAACATGAAAGCAAAGCCGACAGCGTAGAACAGGATGCCGCATAGACAGGTGTCTACGATGCACTCCATGAGCACGTTGACGGTTTCACGGGAGCGGCAGAAGCCGGCCTCAAGCATGGTGAAGCCAACCTGCATGCCAAAGACGAGGAAGGCGGCGACCAGTGTCCAGACAGTGTTGACTGGATTGACGATGTCAGCAGCTTTGACGGTGCCGTCAGCGGCCAGAACCCTGGTAGAGAAGATACCTGTGACGGCGGCCATGATGAGTAGCGTCGAAGCAACGCCAAGCACCTTGCCGGTGAGAAGTGCGGCTCCGTAGCGTCTCCACTCCGGGTCGCGCAGGCGAACGGCCAACCTGGAAAGCTTCTGTGCAAGGGACAGGGATTCCCCTCGCCGCACAATTGACTTCATCGTGTAGCTCCTTTGTTCGGAATTGTCCTGGTCTTCGCGAAAAGATTGCAGTTCGGTTCGTGAAGCGCACACCGGTAAGTGCGGACGAGCTATTGCCCAGAGTGCGGGGTGGGTTCGCGGGCGCAAGACCATCTGTGTTGAGTTGCGCGTCATTGCGTCAACAACAACAGCTGCGGTCTATGCATCAATGACTGCAACTGAACTTCAATGACAGGGAGTAAACAACTATACCTTCGTATAGATTGACGCGCCCTTCACAAGCTCATAGATTAACTTCGATCTACAGTGCCGTCGCGTGTTGTGTGTTTGTGAAATGCGATGTGTGGACTGCAGGTTCTGATGGGACACAGCAATGGCTTTCAACTTCGCGGTCTGGACCATGCATGTCGTCGAGGTCCTGTTCTTCACTGGACTCACTGGATGTGCCATTGTAGTGCTGCTGAGCTGGATAGTAATTCTGAAAAGCGTCTTCTCGGATGAAGACGAGTTATAGATAAAAATGTATCTCCACGGTCTTTCTGGCCGGAATCGTTTCTCAATCTGAGTAATCTTTCGCAGCAGGCCCGGCAGGTGTGCGTGGTGATATCCTTGGGCCGCGCGCGTGGCCGATCTTTTCTGGCAAGCCTGAATACGCGCAGCGATTCTTTCCGAGTCAATCGGTGCGGAGCTGTGCATGGAAAGCAGCAGAAGAATATTTCTGAAACAGACGGCAGTTGTGTCTGCTGTCAGCCTGATCGGGACCGACAAACAACTGAAAGCGGCTCTGCTCAAGAGCGCAGAGGGCAGCGTGACGGCCAATGAAGCGGGTTGGTACAGCCGCCCGATGCGGTGGGCCCAGTTGAGTTTTGTAGAAAACGATCCTGGCAACTACGATCTGGGCTTTTGGCTTAACTATTTCAAGCGCGTTCATGCCGAGGCCGCCATCCTGAATGCGGGAGGCTGTGTGGCGTTTTATCCAACCCAGATTCCGATGCACTACCGCAGCAAGTGGCTTGGCAATATGGATGCCTTCGGCGATATTGCCTCCGGTTGTCGCAAACTGGGCATGAATGTGGTGGCGCGCACCGATGCGCATGCGTGTCATCGGGATGTCTATGATGCGCATCCCGACTGGATTGCAGTAGATGAGAGTGGAAACAAGCGCAGGCACACTTCAGACCGTGACTTCTGGATCACGTGTGCGCTTGGGCCCTATAACTTCGAGTTCATGACGCAGGTTCATCAGGAGATCATGACCCGGTATAAGGTGGATGGAATCTTTACCAATCGCTGGTCCGGTTCTGGCATGTGCTATTGCGAACATTGCCGTGAGAACTTTCGCACGTTCTCTGGCATGGATCTCCCGCGCACGCAGGACCCGCAGAACGCCGCGCGGCGCCAGTATCTGGCGTGGCATCAGCAGCGGCTGTTCGACTTGTGGAGGCTGTGGAATACGAAAATTCAGGAGATCAATCCGAGTGCCAGTTTTATTCCTAACACCGGTGGTGGCGCGCTGAGCGAACTGGATATGAAGACCGTTGGCGAACTGGCGCCGACACTGGTCGCAGACAGGCAGGGACGATCAGGTGCAATGCCTGCGTGGATGAGCGGGAAAAGTGCGAAGGAATTCCGTGCCACGATGGGCAATAAGGCCGTGCCGGCGATTACCAGCGTAGGCCTCGAAGACAAATACCGCTGGAAGGACTCCGTGCAGAACGGGGAAGAGATTCGCCTGTGGATGGCCGATGGCATCGCGCAGGGATTCCGTCCCGCATTCACAAAATTCAATGCTCGTCCTTTCGACAAACGCTGGTTTCCAGTCGTGGAAGAAGTATTTCAGTGGCACTACGAGAATGC
Source organism: Occallatibacter sp. (assembly GCA_035546015.1). Classification (GTDB taxonomy): domain Bacteria; phylum Acidobacteriota; class Terriglobia; order Terriglobales; family Acidobacteriaceae; genus Telmatobacter. The sequence goes on along the minus strand of DASZXD010000330.1, from coordinate 21,479 downwards.
GGAATATCTGCGCAATGAACGATCGTACGCGCGCGTTGGGATGGTGTATTCGCAGCAGACGGCCGCATTTTACGGAGGGCCCGATGCTGTTGCGAAGGTAGAGAATCCCGGACTTGGGTTCTATCAGGCATTGGTCGAAGCTCGCATTCCGTTCGACATGGTGCACGATAAACTGCTTGACCGCGAACGCCTGCAGGAGTATTCGACGTTGATTCTTCCGAATATTGCAGCGCTTTCATCCGATCAGTGCGTACAGATTCGGGATTTTGTGCATCGCGGCGGAAGTATCGTTGCCACATACGAAACTTCGCTCTATGACGAATGGGGCGCCCCGCGTTCAGACTTCGGGCTGGCGGAGTTGTTTGGTGCGTCGTATGCGGGCAGCAAAGAAGGACCAATGCTGAATTCATATCTTGAGCTCGAGCGCGACCCGGCTACCGGACAGTTTCATCCGCTGCTGGCGGGCCTTGAAGATGCAGGCCGCATTATCAACGGCGTTCACCGGGTTCATGTGAATGGGGTCGAAACACGAGTCGATTCACCGCTCAGAGTGATTCCTACTTATCCCGATCTGCCCATGGAAGAGGTATTTCCGCGGGCAGCAACGAGCCAGGATGCCGGCGTATTTCTGCGTGAGGTTGGGCATGGCCGCGTAGTGTATTTCCCGTGGGACATCGACAGCACCTTCTGGGAAGTGATGGATGTAGATCACGCAAAATTGCTGCGCAACGCGGTGTTGTGGGCCGCAAATGAGTCAATGCCCGTCACTGTCGAAGGCAAGGGAGTCGTGGACGTCGCCATTTGGGGGCAAAAGAACTCGATGACTGTCCACCTCGTAAACATGACTAACCCGATGATGATGAAAGGTCCGGTACGAGAGGTCATTCCGCTCTCAAGCCAGAAGCTGCTCATCCGCATACCTGAAGGCCGGCGCGCAGCTAAAGTACGCCTGCTTACAACAGGCGTCACATTGAATCATCGGGAAGAGGCCGGTGCGGTGCTGATCGAGGTGCCAGCCATCGATGTGCACGAAGTCGTAGCTGTGGACTTCGAAGCATAGCTGGCGTGCACTGCAGGATCTCGAGTGACAAAGAGCGGATTCGCCACTCGATCACATGGTCAGTCGCCCAGCAACTCAAGATTGACTGGTCTGCCGGTATTGTCTTTGTACTGCTCGCGTATCCGTTTGAGCCAGGCTACCATCTCCTGCACAATCGACTCATAGCCAGGCTGAATGCGGCGGCCATTGTCGATGAACAGGTTTTCCATCTCATCAGGATCCTTTTCGAGATCGAAAAACTCCCATTCATTCCGATCGTAGTAGCTGATCAGCTTGAATCGCTTCGTGCGGATGCCGTAATGCGGTGCAGCCCAATGTGGGGAACCGAACTCGTAATAGTGATAGTAAAACGCGGGATCGCTTTCCTCCGTAGTCTTGCCCTGCAGAATAGGTACGATGCTCCTGCCCTGCATCTCAGGCGGAACAGGAAGACCCGCCAGATTCAGCGCCGTCGGGGCATTGTCGATATTGATGACCCAGTCGCTGCGCACGGTGCCGGGGTTGCCCAATCCGGGGCAGCGAATCATCCATGGGACGCGAATGGCCTGCTCGTACATGAATCGCTTATCGAACCATCCATGGTCGCCCAGAAAGAATCCGTGATCGGTTGTATAGACGATGATGGTGTTTTCTGCCAGTCCGTTTTTCTCAAGAAACTCGAATAAGCGGCCAATGTTGTCATCCTGCGAGCGCAGTGTACCGAGGAAATGTTCCATGAATCGTTGATAGTTCCACTGCTTGCGCTGGCGGCCGGTCAAATCGGCTGGCGGATTGAAGTCGGGCATGTCTTCGATGCGCATGCGTGCTACCCGTGCAGGGCTTGCGCGATGCGAATAGTCATCCCAGAAGGTGCCGGGCTCGGGAATGCGCACGTCGTCGTACAGGTGCTCGTACTTGTGCGGAGGATCGAATGGGCGGTGCGCGTTGAAATATTGCACCATCATCAGAAATGGCTGCGTAAACTGCTGCATTCCCTTGATGGCCAAGTCAGTCATGACATCGGTCTCGTAGCCTTCATGCCGGAATTCCTGAATCTCATCGCTTCCAAGGCGAGAATTGCCCAGATAGCCGGTTGGATCATAGTAGGGGCCGCCGGCACCATTTTTGTAGATAAAGTAATCGAAGCCCGTTTGTGCGGGATTGACGGGCAGATGCCACTTGCCGACCATTCCTGTCTGATAGCCGTTACGCTTGAGAATCTTCGGGAATGTTTCCTGTGCGGGATCGAAATGCGGCTTCTCATCAGGCGGAATATCGCCAACATCCGGATTGCCGATCATCCCGTTAATGTGGGTATAGGTGCCGGTAAGCAGTGTCGCCCGGCTCGGCGCACAGAGGCCATTGGTCGTGAACGCGTTCTCAAAGCGCACGCCTTCTTTTGCAATACGATCGATGTTTGGCGTTTCAATGAGTCGGCTGCCGTAGCAGCTCAGTGCGTGCTGTGGCACGCCTTCGCCGGTAATCCAAAGAATGTTGGGCCGCTTGGGTGGCACGCCGGGCGAGATATGCGCCGGCATCTGCGAAGGTGTGGCCGATGCTGCAGCCGGAGCAGATACAGCCGATGCCGCAAGCGCTCCGCCGAGACATTTGAGCGCGTCACGCCGTGAGATGGATTCGCCTGTCTTACTGGAAGAACCTGAAAAGAATTTCATGGAGATTTCCCTGCATGTCAGCGTTAGACTTTGCTACGGGAAACATCCAATCACATTCGGTGTGCAGAGGGAAAGAGAGGTGCGTATTTTTTGCGCACACCTCCCTTTTTTCAATGGTAAAGGTAGAGGTGAATCAGTTTCCTGTGGCCTGCACTGGTGTAGCCTTTGGTGAGAGCGTAAGAGGTTCGATATTCCAGCCGTCAACGTGGATCACAGGCATTGCTGTGCTTGCCGGCAGCAACGCCGTGAGTGTGGCGGATTCACCGGGTGTGAGTTCGATCCAGTTGTCTGACCAGAACACCGGAGCGATGAGAGCGCCGGTGTTAGTCCGCGCCGCGGCCTGAAGCTGAAATGCAAGCGAATCTGACTTATTCGTGAGAGTGAGGTGCACCTCGGGACCTTGCGATGTCTGTTCGATTTCTGCACTTGCGCTTACATGTGCAGTGGGCAGATTCGTCAGCGCTGTCAAATCCTCATAGCGCATTGCTGGTGTGTGCGTGTACTCGGTGCGTGACCAGTCGAAGGTGGTGAGCGTAGTTGGCACCCAGTAAAAGTTACGGCTTACGAGATGGCCGGCGGCATCAGTCAGCTTCAGGTCGATGAAGAAGATGCGTTCGGGGCTGCTATAGAGCTTTTCCGGGATAAGGAAAACTTGCTGGGAACTGTCAGGTGCTGCACTTACGTTTGCTCTCGCACTATAAAGTTCTTTCCAGCCAAGACCGTGCACATCCACGCTCGCTTGCAGGCCCTGGACTGAGCTATAGGTGCTGTTGACCACAATGATGGAGCCGCTGTCGTATGAATACTGGATATGGAGGGGTTCACAGGCCTTCTTCGTGGCGAAGTATCCGGCGCCCGCATCGAGATAGTAATCGTACAGGTGCCAGATCATTGAAGGCCATGCATTGTTCAGCATCCACTGGATGATGCCTGTGGAGACATATTTATTCCTGCTGTACGACTCGAACATGGCTCGCTCGGAGTCGTATTCCATGGTCGATGCAGTGCGTTCGTAGTCGGCTGCGGAGTGAGGCTGCGCATAGACGGCATTCATAGCCTCATCAAATACTTTTCGATTCGTGAATTCGCCACCGCCGTTGTGATAGTCCCAGTCAGGACCTGGCGGCCATGCATTCGGATCGGACAAAAACTTCTCGCGGCTTGCGAACGATGGAATTGCAGGACCGGGGCTGGTTTCTGTGTTGAAACCGAAGCCACCGCCATTATGCCGATCTACATACCAGTAGCTCGGCTCAACATAGTCATACGGGCCAGACATTTTTACGCCACTCGGGCCGGCAACTACAGTATTCGTTGCCGATGCGGATGAAAGCGTTGGATTGGGCCAGTGAGTTCCGGCCTCAACTTTGAGATAGGCGCTCTCAACGTCAGCTGGTGGAGCATTATCGCTACCGTTGAGCCACACAAGCAGGCTTGCGTGATGACGCAGGCGGAGCAACTGCGCGCGTAGAGATTCGGTGGCAATCTTCAGATCATCGGGTGTCCAGGTGTTCCAGCGCTCCCAGTGATCGCAGCAGCACCAGCCAAGCATCACCAGGATGCCTTGCTGGTCGGCAAGATGGAAGAACTCCTCGGTTTCGAGCTTGCCTTCAAGCCGGATTGTGTTGAGGTGCATGTCGCGGACCATACGAATCTGGTCTCGCAGACGATTGTCGTCAGTGCGTAGCAGCATGTCCTGCGACCATCCGGCTCCGCGGATGAGAATGGGCTTGCCGTTGACTCGAAACATGCGGGCACCGGACGCCGTGAGTTCGGAGGTCATCTCGCGGAAGCCGAAGTCGACACTCTGCTCATCTGTAACTCCGTCCGCGTCGGAAAAGCTCATGGTCAGGCGTTCGAGGTGCGGTTCACCCATCTGATACGGCCACCATGGCTTGGGATTGTGCACATGCAGCGCTGGGAACTGGTTGGGTGTAAAGACGATGGTCCTGTCTTCATTGGCCGCGAGTTCGACCGATTGCTCGAAATGGATGCCAGCAGCCGTTCCTCGCACGATGCCTTTGACCGTGTGGTCTGCGCTGTTGTGCAGTTCGGCGTAGAGAGTGAGATCGGCTGTTGCCAATGAAGAGTCAGTGAAGTGCGTGACAGCCATCGGCGAGCGCAGCGTAACGTTACCTGTCTCGACGAGACTGACATCACCCCAGAGGCCCATGTCTTTATCCGGAGGGCAGGGGTTCCAGTCGACCCAGTTGATGCCAAGATCCTTTTCTGTCGGTGCGAATGTTTCTACGGCGAGCACGTTTGTGCCTGCCTTCAGGAAATCGGTGGCATCGAAATCGTACGTGCGATACGCGCCAGCGATTACGGATTTGTCCGCGATACGATGACCGTTAACCCATATCTCGCCGCTGTAGTTAATTCCGCCAAAATGCAGCCAGTAGCGGTGGCCGTGGCCGGTCGCTACAGCCGCGGTGAATTCCGTGCGATACCACCAGCCACAGCGATAGGGGCTGTCCTGCGGCATTGGCAGATTGGAGAAGTCCTGTCCGATTGGATAATTTCCGCCCGGAATATTGCGCAGGTTCGTTCCAAAGTAAGGATCAGGGAATATCTTGTTCGCGGCCTGCGCAGCAAGCACTGTGCTGGGCACGGAGGTCTTGAGCCAGTCGTTTGTCGCGAAAGCTGGTGCCGAGATGGTGGTGCCGTCGGCATGGATCGTGCACGCAGAGGCAAGACGCCAGCCATCGTGCAGCGCGGTGGTCTCTCCAGCTTTAGCGGCCACGGGAAGCATCAGCACGGCCAGCAGGCACAAGATGCTCTTTCGATTCATGCCGCAAAATCCTTTCGACATCGCTTTTCCGCTTTCTTTAGTCATCAACTCACTCATTCAAACGTTTGAATCGATGTTCGTACTTATGCCGTATTGCTACGTTTGCGGAGCCCGGCAGACCTTGCTGCGCGACGTTCCGCTGGTGGTGGAACCGTGGACATGCGGACTACCAGCTCAGGACTCGTCTGGTGCAGAATCGAGTCCCCGCGTCGGCGAGGCGTCTTCCCAATCTCTTCCAGAACGCGCCGCGCCGCTTCAAGCCCCATGGCGCGAAGCGGCTGGCGGATAGTAGTCATGGCCGGCGTAGCTACCTCTGCCGGCAGCACATCATCAAAGCCGACAACGGAGCATTCTTCCGGGACACGTATTCCGGACTCGCAGAGCCCACGGATGACACCGAGTGCGGTCATGTCATCAAAGCCGATGACTGCAGTAAAGGGAAGGCCGGTAGCAAGCATCGACTTTGCAATACGTTCTCCGCCTTCAAAGCCGGACATTGGATCGGATAGCCCGGGGAGTTGAAAGACGAGGCGATCGTCAATCTGGATGCCGGTTTGTGCCGCGGCCATTCGAATGCCGTTCCATCGGGGTTCGCTGTCGCACATCTCCTGCGGGCCGCGAATGACAGCGACACGGCGATGGCCAAGCTCTGCGAGATGCTGTATGGCAAGTGCGCCGCCAGCTTCGTTATCGACGAGAATAGAACTGATGCCGCGCGCAGCCAGGTCTCTGCCGACAATGAGCACAGGCACGTTGTTCTTGCGAATGTCGCCGAGCAGATTGGTCTCTTCAAAGACCCAGCTCGCGATAACGATCACGCCTTCGGCTCGCCGCTCCAGCGACATGTGGAGATAGTTATCGAATAGCTTGCGCTCGGTCTGCGCATCCATCACCAGTGGAAGGTAGCCCGCGGCATGCAGGCCGTCCTGGATGCCGCGCATGATGGGGATGCAAAAGGGATCAGACAGATCGAAGGCAAGGATGCCAATGGTCTGCGTGCTGCGGCGGCGCAATGAACGCGCATAAGCGTCAGGGTGATAGCCAAGCTGGCGCGCAATTGTACGAATGCGAGCACGCGTGGTAACCGCAACATTCTTCGACAACGGCGCTTCGCTCAGGACGATCGAGACCGTCGACACGGAGAACCCGCTGGCTCGCGCAATATCGAGCAGCGTGACGTGACCGGATTTTCGTTGACCCACCGCGTCTCCTTGCTTTCCTTTATCGCCCGTTCCGGTACCCGGGAATCTGCCCCAATACAGTTTTTTCTTGACACTGAGGATACTGAATCTTATATTCAGTCAACGCTATTCAAACGTTTGAATCAATATACTCCCGGGAGTTGGCCATGAGAAGAAAATTTTTTGAGGCCTTTTCGAAAGCACGAAATTTACCGGTTGTGATCCTGTTGGCTGTCTACGCGTGGAGCGCTATGGGGCAGGCGGGCCGCGGCGGCATTAGCGGAATCGTCTCCGACTCGACCGGGGCTATCATCTCCGGTGCGACGGTGACGGCGAAGAATACAGCAACGGGAGCGCAGTTTTCGACCGTGAGCACCGGCGCTGGCCTTTATTCCTTCGTGTCGCTGGCGCCTGGCTCTTATGAGGTCAGCGCCACAGATCAGGGATTTGAGACGCTGGTGCGTAAGAATATCGTTGTTACGCTTGACCAGGTGACCACGGTAAATCTTGTCCTGCATGTGGGCTCGGCCAGCGAAGTGGTTACGGTAACGGCGACGACCGATCTGCTGGATACGAGCAATTCAACCGTTGGCCAGCTCATTAATGCGCAGACAATTGACAGGGTTCCTCTGTTGACGCGCAATGTCTACGATCTGATCCAGCTGAGTGCGGGCGTGACACCGGCGAATGGAGCTCCGAATTCCTCAAGCTCATTTGCCATCCAGAACATTTCGAGCGGACGGCCGGGAGTGGATGTATCGTCCTACACCATCAACGGTGCAATCGAAGGTTCGGTTTATTACATGGTTGATGGCAGCCCGCTGGGAATTGCAGAGAACAACGCTGCGGCAGTCATCCCGGCGATGGACCTGCCCGAAGATGCGGTAGACGAAGTGCGTGTGGAGACGCAGAACACGCCGGCCAGCTATCAGAGCGGCGGAGCGGGCGTGATCAGTGTGGCCACCAAGTCCGGTACGGCTAACTTTCATGGCGATGTGTTTGGTGTGTTTCGCCCCGACATTCTGGCGGCCAACGAGTACTTTAACAAGCAATATCAGCTTACGAGCGGCCTTTCGAATACACCACAATCATTCCATCGCTATCAGGAGGGTGGTGCGATAGGCGGACCGATCACGCATAACAAGAAGTTTTTCTTCTTTGGCGATTACGAGGCCACGCAGCAGCAACTGTTCGATGGCTCCAATGTCTTTACCGTGCCCACAAGCGCCGAGCGTACAGGTGATTTCTCCGCCGACAGCTTTACGATCTACGATCCAACGCAGCCGGATATGCCCGACGGGACACGTCAGCCGTTTCCGAATAACAAGATCGCAAACCCGAATCCGATTGCCGTCAAGTTTCTGTCCGAGATGCCAAAGTGCAACGTGAACCCGGGCACATGCGACACGGATACGAACGGAACACTAAACAACTTCTATGCGCCCGGGCTCGATCCAACCACGGCGCACAAGTTTGATGTGCGCGTGGACTGGGCAAAGAGCCAGGCGCAGCACATCTTTGGGCGATTCTCATTCGACCGGCTCTTTCTCTCTACGTTCAATGCATTCCACAACATGTGGGATTTGAACTATGCCCAGAACGTGACCAACGGGCGCAATGTGGTGCTCGCAGATGATTACACAATCAATCCCACCACTGTGCTGCAATTGCGCTACTCGTTCACGCGCCACTATGAGAACCAGGGTGGCGATCCGGGACAGGTGGGATACGACATCACCACGCTCGGGTTTCCATCGTCGCTGGCCGCGCAAGAGGTGTACAAGTTGCTGCCGTTTGTGATCTTCAACGATGTGGGCGGCGGCGTGGGCGGCACAGCCAACTACAACACATTTGTATTTGCCAGCGAAAACAACGATGCAAGTGCCACGTTGACGAAGGTCATGGGCAAGCACGAAATCGCCGGTGGATTTGAGTATATGAAGCGGCTGTTGAATGTTGGCCAGCCGGTGGCGCCGTCAGGCTCGTACGCGTTCGATAACTCGGCTACGGATCAGACGACAAATTCAGGCGCAGGAGGCAGTGACTTTGCTTCGTTCATGATTGGAATGGGAACTGTGCCCGGCACAGAGTCGAACGACTATCCTAACTTTTCAAAGGATATGTTTGCGGCGGAGGCGAGTCCTTATTACGCGGCTTTTGTGCAGGACACATGGCGGCCAACAAGCAGCTTGTCAGTGACCGCGGGTCTGCGATGGGATATCTTTGGTGGCCGCACGGAACGGCACAATCGGCTGGAGTACTTCAATCCGACGGCACAAAATACTGTAAACGGGGTCTCATATACCGGGGCCGAGGTATATGTAGGCAACGGCAGTGGCCGGTCGCCATTCACAACTAACCTGACAAACCTTGGACCGCGGCTTGGTTTCTCGTGGCAAGCTGCGAATCATCTCGTGATTCGCGGCGGAGGCGGCATCAACTTCGGGCCCAGTGTGCAGATGGTAGGCAGTGCCTCGCTCAACAGCGATGGCTATGCCTCGTATACGACGTGGAACGCGACAGACTGGAACGAGGACCCCAACACCATTGCGTATGACTGTGAGAACGCGGGCGTATGCGACGGACAAGGGAATACTGTGATGGTGAATTCGTTGAGCAATCCATTTCCGAACGGTGTGGTGCAGACGATCACCTCGCCCAAGGGGCTGGGCAATAATTTGGGTACAACACTGAACACGATGCTGCGTTCGCAGCGCACCACCACGGCCTACAACTTTAACTTCGGATGGGAGTACGAGTTTCCCAGACAGGTTGTACTGAGCGTGGGCTATGCGGGTAGCCGCGGACTGTTTTTGCCGCTGGGGTCGGCAGACCTGAATGATCTGGATCTGGACACCATCGCTAAATATCAGGATGGATTGTTGAGCAACGAAGTGCCAAATGAGTGGGAAGCGATCGATGATCCGACAAATGCGAATTACGGCTCGGACACAGTGCCGCAATGGGTGGCGCTGCAGTCGTTTCCACAGTTTGGCAATGGCAATTATGGCGACGGCAACGGTGTAATCGTGCATGGCTACCCGGGCGGCGACTCCGAGTACAGTTCGCTGCAAACGAAGGTGCAAAAGAGGCTGACGAATCACTTCACCATGCTCGCCGGGCTCACATGGGCCAAATTGATGACAGACGATGGCAATCCACCGCTCGGCTTCGTCGGTTCGCACCTCGGCGCACCTCAGGATTGGAAGAACATGCAGTATGAGCACTCGGTGAGCCCGCAGGACATCAAAATGCAGTTCACGGGGCAAGCATCCTATGACTTGCCCATGGGCAAGGGACGTGCAGTGAACCTGTCCGGCGTAAGTAATACTCTGGTTGGCGGATGGACTGTAAACGGAATTCTGTATCTGAGCAGCGGCGTTCCGATTGCTTCGCCCGTTGTGGGCGCGGGCACGTCATATTTCAATCAGCGGCCGAACCTCACCTGCGATCCTTCTGCGGGAGCGCCGCACACAGCGGCGACTTGGTTTAACTACAACTGCTTCGCGATTCCGTCGAGCTCGTTTGTGCCAGGTTCTGCGCCTGCTTATCTGGCCAATGTGCGTACAATGGGCGCAAAGAACCTCGACCTCTCGCTCTACAAGGTGATTTCATTTGGAGAGTCACGCGAGCTCCGCTTTGAAATCTCGTCCTATAACGTATCCAACCATGCACAGCTTGGCATGCCCAATGTGCCCAGCATTACAGATGTCCAGACGCAGCCATCAGTGGCGGCAACCTTCGGTCAGGTGACTTCAACAGTGAATTCGCCACGGCAGTTCCAGTTCGCTTCGCGGTTTACATTCTGAAACGCTCGGGCTGCGGCTGGTGTGAATCGGCCTTGCGAAGGCGCGGTAAACATTCCGCTCCTCAAGGTCGATTCTATTTAGCGGCCGCCTGAGCCGACGAGAAAGAGGCTGGTCTCGCTGCGGCGGCGCTGGCGATAGAAGCTCTGCTTGCTCATGTACATCTCGCGGTCAGCTTTACCAAGAAGCTCCTCGGCGGTCTCGCCGTCATCAGGGTAGTAGGCAATGCCGATACTGGAGGAGATGGACGCCTCGATGCGAAGCCCGATGCACGCCCTCTGCACTGCTTCGTCAAGTTTCTTCAACTGACTGCCGGTGAGCGACTCATCCATGGTTGGGAAGAGGAAGGCAAACTCGTCGCCGCCCATTCGGGCTACGATGTCTGCAGGGCCAGAGCATGAGCGGAAGCCTTCAGCGATGGCGCGAAGTAACTCGTTGCCTTTCAGGTGGCCGTGGCGATCATTGACGGCCTTGAAGGAGTTCAGGTCGCAGACACCGACGGCAAAGCGGCTTCCAATCGCGCGCGCTTTTTCAACCTGCGCACTGATCTGCTGCGAGAAGTAGCGCATGTTCACGAGCTGCGTGAGGTGATCGATGCGCGCATCGGTTTCGGCATTACGGAAGCGGACCGCGTTTTCGATCGAGAGTGCAAACTTGGGCTGAATGGCCTCGAGGATGCGGAGATGATCCTTTGAGAAGGCTGCGTGCTGTGAGGAGTAGACCGTGAGAACGCCGAAAACCGCGCTGGATGAGTCAAAGAGAGGGATAGAAAGCGCGGAGCTGTTCTCGGTGAACATGCCGCTTTCGACCACATAATTGGTTTCCATGGTCGGGTTGCCATTAACGATAGGCCGCTCGTTCTGAGCCACCCAGCCCGAGAGACCCTCGCCGAGCGGAATATGCTGCGATGAAAACGCGTGCGCCAGAGCTCCATCGATAAACTGTGCCTTTACTGACTCCTCAGATTTGACGTAAACAGCGAAGCAGTCGAACGGGATGAGTGGCTGCAGGCGCTTGGACATCATAGCGCTGGTTTCGCGCATGCTGAGTGAGGTGCCGAGCATCTGGCTCAGTTCAAGCACTGCCTTGGCCTCGCGGCTGGCGGCGGCAATCAGGTTCAGTGATTCTGCGGCAAGCACGTCGGCATTCTCAGCCCGCAGAATGCGATCGAGCGATCCGGGTGTAGGAGCATCCTGTTCAGGTTCGAAGCCAGCGCCGGGAGCCTCGCCTCGCTGGATGAACAGATCGGTCTCCAGAGGTTCCATCTCCTGAATCTGGCGGCGCGCCATTTCATCGAGATCGACATAGCGCTCTTCAAGCAGGCGCACTACATTGGGATCGAACTGCGAGCCGGCCTTACTCTTGATGAATGCCATTGCTTCATCAAGCGGCATCGCGCGGCGATAGGGTCGCTCGGAGGCAAGCGCGTCAAAGCAGTCGACAGCTGTGAGGATGCGTGCGCCGATGGGGATATCTTCGCCCTTGAGGCCATCGGGATAACCGCTTCCGTCCCACGCCTCATGATGTGAGCGCACAATGGGTACCACGGGATAAGGAAAATGAACCCGTTCGAGGATATTGGCGCCCACCACCGGATGAATCTTCATCTTTTCGAACTCTTCGTGGGTGAGCTTGCCGGGCTTGTTGATGATGTGCTCGGGAATGGCGAGCTTGCCGATGTCGTGCAGGAATGAAGCGGTAGCAAGAGCCTGCATCTCGGGCTTGCTCAGTCCCATGGCCTTGCCGAGTTCAGACACGTAGAGACGCACGCGCATCAGGTGGCGGTGCGTGTTCTGGTCCTTGGCTTCGACGGCCATGGCAAGGCCTTCAATGGTGCGGAGATGCAGCGCCTCTGTTTCCTGAATGTACCGCTCGCGATCGCGGACAATTTCTACCTGCGTTTTGTAGATGCGATGTGCGGTATAGACCACCGGAATGAGCAGCAGTGAAGTCATCCAGCCGAATAAGTGGCCAATCGAATTTGCGGCCGCTGCCACCATTGCGCTGACAAGATAAAAAGGTACGTACCAGTGAAGCTCGCGGCGCCACTTGGAAAAGGGCACAGTTCGCGACTCAAGCACATCCCAGATGGCGGCTGGAAGCGAGCTGGCAATGAAGAAGACAGTCGCAGCGATGGCGAGAGCCGGTGCGACCTCATTGCTCAAGGGCTGAAGCAAGAGGAAATAGGCATGCCATGTGAGAACCGTGGCAGTGACGACACTGCAGATGTCAAAGAGTATCCGGATGGGCGAGGAAGGTTTGTTAGTCCAGAAGCGGTAAAGGGGAAGAAACCCGGCCACGGCGAGTATGATGGCCTGCAACGGCGAGAGTTCGAGAATGCCCAGCAAAACCAGCGGAAAGCTGAGTGGCAGTGACTCCTCCGTTCTGGGCGTGCTTACCCGCAGGCGTGCGCTGAGAAGAATTGCCGCGAGATAAACAGAGAAGTGCGGCCACTGTGCAGCAACGTGCCCATACGAGGAGCAAAGGCTGGCAACAGAGCCGGCCGCCACGAAGCACACAAGAGCCTTCACTCGAAACATCATGCTTGTACTCTCTAAAACTGCCCATCCTGGCCGCCCATGCTGGAGGACAGCCGGTTTGTCGCTCTATTTTTATGAATGAAAAACCGGATACACCCTTTCGCCGTATGCTACCCAGATGAGCGAGAAAGCCCAATGCACCTTTCGTGGCACGTGGGTGCACGGAGAGTCACCATCGCCTCGGCACCAAGGTTTCTATGGGGCTTTTAATCAATAAGATACGGCTATTCTGGCTGGTTACTTTCGGTCGTGGCAAGACCTGGGGGCCTGTGGATTATCGATACGGCTGCGAATGCAGCCCGAACGATGTGTTCGAGCTGCACTCTGCTGGTTGTGGACCAAGCACGCTTAAAACTGCGCTTCGAGGTCGACCGGCCCAGTGATGTTCTTCAGCGTTACAGAGTCTCCCGTGAAGCCGGTGACGGGCTGGCCGTTCGCGGTTACAGAGCGCAGTGTCGCTCCAGCGGTCAGCGGGAAGCGAACGATGGCTTCGGGCACATTGACAGACGGCGCAATGTGCAAGCGCATGCGGCCAGCCTGCGGATAATCGAGGGCCAGTGATACTTTGCCGCCGAGTGTCGTGGGAGCGGAGGAGATAGCGAGCTTCTCGCCGGGGTGAATCCAGTCCGAGGGAATGCCCGAGAGGATGTGCAGCGAGCCGCCATCTTCATAGAAGAGCATGTCGCGCAGCAGAAGAATCAAATTGGCCGGGCCCCATGCTTCCGGCATGTCGCCGGTCCCATAGCCATTGGGCACATCCTTTGATTGCCCGGAGGCGCAGGCGAGCGGCTTGGTTTTGTCCACCTTGATCTCTTCGCGGAAAGTGTCCGTGGTGTATGTGTGGTTAAGCGTGGCCATGAGCAGGCTCACGGTCTTCTCGATGTTGCCAAGGCGCAGATAGGTCTCCGCAACGTTCATTGACTCGCTCGGCCACACGCCCCCCGCACCCATCCACGCCATGTGCGTGGGCAATCCTTCGAGTTCGTCGCGGCGCATGCGGCTGAGCAGGTTGGTCACCCAGAGATTGTCTGGTTTGAGCAGGTCGGTTGGATAAACAGCGATGAGGCTCTGTGACACGTCTGCGCCGGGCTCAGTGGGCATTGCCGGCAGATACGGTGCATCGGGGTCGCCTTTCTCAAGTCCGATAGAGCGCTGCATCGCGGTGAAATAAGCCTTCTTGTAGTCGGCGTAGTTTGCCGCGAAACGGGCTGCGTCTTCAGGTTTGCCGAGGATGTTTGCAGCATTCTCCGCGATTTTTATTGCATATAGTCCCCAGGTATTGTGCGGGAACGGATGGCCCTCAGGCAGGCCGCTGTCGCCATAGCTCCAGGGCAGAAGACCATACCAGTAAGGCTTTTCGCCAGGCTTCAGCGATGGCGAAGTCTCGGGTGTGCAACTCCACGGAATCTGGCGATGAATGGGCCGCGTTGCGTCGGGCGCATCCTCGGGTACCATGCTCTCTTCGCGATGCAGATTGATCCAGTCCGCGGCAGCGGCCAGATGAGGATAAGAGCTGGCGAGCCATTGCTTATCGCGCGTGAGCAGATAGTAGTCCCACACTGAAGCGGCGTTGCCGCCGATGTTGTCCCATGCCGGCCAGCCGCTGGTGACCGGCCAATCCCACTCGCCATCGTCCTTCTGCAGGCTGAAGGTGTGCTTTACTGTGTCCTGTCCAATGCCTAGATAGCCCGCAAACTCGATCGACCGGCCCTGAAAGTATTCGCCGCGGCCCCAGAACTCGCGATAGAGAGCAGGCCCATCGAGCGTCCACAGCTCGCCGTTTTCATCGCGTTCGGTAAGCATGAGGATGTACGCAACAGAAGCCTGATAGAAGTCGGACAGCTCTCTTTCGTGTGCGGGCAACTCGATCTGCGTACCCTCGCCCCAGAGCTTCTGCCATGCGCTTCGCGCATCTGCGAGTAGCGTGGGTGCATCGGCGGCTGTGACAGGTTGTTTTTCTGAATCAGGCTGCTCATAGGGAAGCTTAATCCAGAAACTGATGGATCCATTCGCGGGAACAGTGCGCTGTTGCACGAGAGTGAGTCCATCATCGGCCGTGGATTGCGAGGAAACGCCATTGGCAGGCTCGACGGCAGCCAGAAGATTGCCGTCCCGTGTAGCCAGTTGTGCGCCGCTGGCAAATGCCGGCAGGTTGCGCTGCTTGCCGTTGAGGCGCAGTTCCATGGTGCGCGGCTGATTACTGCTGTTTGCAACCGTGAGCAGCACCACATCGAGCCCCTGTCCGGCTGAGCTGGCGAAGGCCGTCTCTTGCGCGCTAAGCGAATCGCCTTTCCAATCGGTGATTACGAACGGAAAGCGCATCTGGTCGAGCCGCTGACCTTTAGCCTTGAGCGGCTTCGCTGTGCCGCCGTCGAGTTCGCTCAGGTGAATGCCGAGCGCACCGTCAAGCTGCTCGCTAAAACCGAACAGAACCGCGCGGCCCTTGCGAGCCAGGCTCCACTGCGACCATTCGAGCTGCCCGTCTTGGGTGACGATGGTCTTATGGTTGCCCATCGGCAGTCCAATCATGCTGCGTGCATCGACGTCGGCGTACTGATGTGTGATATGCAGAGAGTCAGCCTGCTGCGCGGCAACAATCGATGCTGCGCCAAGGAGCGCAGCAGTACAGGCAAGGGTTTTGCAGATAGCTGGAGGAATGCTTCTCAAGAGGGTACCTTCTTTGCGAGGGGCTTCGCGACAATTCGCTACTATAGGGGCGCTTGTTTTCGCAGTCAACAACGTGCATGGCTGTGCGTGCAGCATGGTTCGCGCTTCTTCAAGTGCATGCGGACGAGTGCCGAGAGCTTTGGGATTCGATTTCATGCAGCTGGAACAGCAATTTAGTGCGTTTACTCGCATGCGGCAGCATGTGTGACCTGTCGTTCGAGCAAGAGCAAAATTTTAGACGCACAGAGCAATTTTTTAACAAAAGACAAAAAATGAAAATTATTTTTCTCACGGTGGGCGGCGCCATCTCAAGGAACTTTGCAGTATTGCTGAGGCGAACAGCCGACGCAGGTCTTGAAGCAGCGCGAAAAGTAATACTCGTTTTCAAATCCAAGATCGCGCGAGATGGCTTTGACTTTGAGCGACGTTGATTGCAGCAGAAAGCAGGCTTTTTTGATCTTGAGGTGCATAAAGTACTTCATCGGCGGCATGCCGGTGATAGTGCGAAATCGCCGGGAGAAGTGGAAGCGCGAGAGACCAAGATAGTCAGAGAAATCGTCGAGGCACATCTTTTTGTCCACGGACTGCTCCATGAAGCCAATGACAGTCTGGATCTCACGCTCCCATTGCGGACTCGTGCTCGAAGGCCGCTGGGCTAGCGCCATCGCGGCCAGAATATGCTGTGCGCAGGCGTAGATGGCGGCCAGGTGCGTTTCGTCGTTGATGGGCGTATAGAGATCGTAGAGCGAGCGAAAGAGCTCGATGATGTCAATATGCATGCCGAGTTTGACGATGGGTGCAGTCTGCGTAAAGCCGATGAGCTTGCGGTAGAGCGCCATGCGCGGACCGGAGACATGCATCCAGTGGATGGTCCAGGGGTCTTTTTCGTCGGACTTGTAGATGTGGTGCGTCTTGGGTGCGCAATAGAGCAGATCGCCGGGCAATACGGTCCATGTAGTGTTGCGCTGCGAATACTCGCCTTTGCCGGCAACGCAATAAATCAGGATGCCTTCATCGAGGCTTTTGCGCTCGACGGCGTGACCATGCGCTTTCTTGAAGTAGCCAACCTGAAAGACCGTGAGATCGGTGAATAGATCGGGCTGCATCCAGCGGCGGCGGTCTTCAAGTGAGAGGAAGTGAAAGATGGCTTCTTCGAAGGTTTTTGTTTCCTCTTCGAATCGAACTGCCCTGGGGTCGAAGGGGAGCCTGGTTCTGGCGCGCATGGATTTCTCCAGTCGTGAATCTGCGGGCAGCCTGTCGGGCGAATGACCTCGCGGAGCAATCATAGCCGATTTGAAAAAACAGCAAGAATTTATATGCTGTCGCACATTTTTGTATTGGCTATCGTTTTTCTGGTTAGTAACACTGTGTGCCGTGCTGGAGGAGCTGTGTGCCGGCTGTCTCTCCTGCACGATTCCCCGCAGGAGCATGCATGGGTACGGTGTGCTTCGGCCGCGAATCGGGGATTCGCGGTGTTCAATACCTGCCCAAATCGACTGGAACCTGAAGCATTGTGAATTGAGCGGTGAAACGCCTGGCGAACGTGCGCACAGGCAAGTAGTGTGACCATCTGCCGGAGCACACAAGCCGGCTGGATGGCGGGAACACGCATCAGGAGGCTGCACGATGAAGACGAGGACTACGTGGAAATCGATCCTGCTTGGGATTGCAGTTCTGTTTGCCGGTTCAGTTTTGATGCCGGCGCAGACGTCCACAGGCGCTGTAAACGGAAGCGTGGCCGATCCGGGCGGCGCTTACATTGCAAATGCCAGTGTGACATTGACGAATAATGCCACGGGCGTCAAACGCGTAACCGTGACCAACCAGGACGGGCGCTTTAACTTCACAAACGTGTCGACGTCGGGCGCGTACACAGTTGACGTGTCTGCTCCAGGATTCCAGAACGTGGAACAGAGCGGCATCACGGTGCAGGTGAATCAGATTGTCGCTCTCGACTACAGACTGGCGGTGGGCAATGTGCAGCAGAAGGTCGAGGTGGCCGCCGAGTCCGAGGCTTTGCAGACTTCAGGTTCAAGTCTGGGAACCGTGATCGACACCGTTGCAGCGAATGATCTGCCGCTGAACGGGCACAACTTCACGCAGCTTCTTACGCTCACGCCTGGCGTAACGCCGGTGCAGAACGAGCAGGGCGCTAACAGCGGCTCGAGCTATCAGCAGGACGTGAGCATTCCGAATACGCCGACCTTCAGGCCCAATGTCAACGGCCAGTGGAACCGCTCGAACCTCTACTACCTCGACGGCATCTGGAACTCGACGAATGTAGCCAGCGGTTATGCCATTACGCCAATCATCGAGGCGGTGCAGGAATTCAAGGTGGAGTCGCACAACGATGATGCGCAGTATGGCGGCTCGATGGGCGGCACCATCAACCTGGTTTCAAAGAGCGGCACCGCAAGCCTGCACGGCGAGGCATGGGAAGACGTGCGCAACAACTTTTTCGATGCGCGCGACCCATTCAAAGACGCGCTGAACACCGGTCCGGCTCCGTATCACCAGAACGAGTTCGGCGTGGGTGTCGGCGGGCCCGTCTTTGTGCCAAAAGTGTATGACGGCCGCAAGCGGACCTTCTTCTACTTCGCCTACGAAGGTTGGCGCTACAGCCAGCCGCAGCAGACCTTCTACTATGTTCCGACAGCAGCTGAACTCTCAGGCGACTTTTCGCACTCAATCGTCAACCAGAATATTTACGATCCTTCTACGCTTACGGCGGATCCATCCTCGCCAAGCGGATATACGGCGCAGCAGTTCTCATACAACAACGTTGCGAATGTAATTCCGCCTGGCCGCATTAACCAGATGACTTCGTCGTTCTTTCAGGCGTACTGGGACCGGCCCAACTACTCCAACCCGGCCCTGCCACAGTACAACGCGCAGAATATTCAGCCGAAGACTGACAACAGCAACACCTATCAGATCAAAGTGGACGAGACTCTGGGAGCCAAGGACTCAATCTCAGGACGGTTTACGCACTTTCACACACTCGATGTGGACCCGATCACCAAGATTCTCGGAACGCACGTAGACCGGCCACGCGCGAATATGGGCGGCGATTGGACACACCAGTTTTCACAGAGTATCGTTTCCGACTTCAAATTCGGCTACTCTCGCACGCCTTATCTCGAGACGACAGCGTTCTCGACCGGTTCCACGGCAGCATCGTCTGAGGGATTTGCTGGCATTCCGTCGTATGGAGTGCCGGCGTTGGAGCTGCAGACGCCGTGGGGCAATCCCAGCGGATCGCAGAACCAGGGCGGCGTAGGCGGCGCGGCCATCAATCAGCAGGATCATGTGTACCAGACCGCGGAAACGATCTCCTGGTTGAAGGGCAAACACTTCTTCTCCGGCGGTTTCCAGTGGATTCACCAGTACTATGCAACACCGGCATATAACCAGCAGTTCTATGCCTTCAACAATTCGACCACGCAGGACCCGAACAACGTGGGCAAGACCGGAGCTTCGCTGGCGTCGGCTTTGCTTGGCATTCCGGTAGGGCAAACGTACATCGGCCAGAACTGGACTGAGTCCTTCAACGAATTCGGCGGGTTCTTCCAGGATCAGTGGAAGGCAACCCCGAAGCTGACGGTGAACGTGGGCCTGCGCTACGACAAACTGGAGCCGATTGGAAACCTGAACGGCACCATCTTCGGCGGGTTCGACGTGAACACTGGCTACTACGATATCAGCGGGAAGGCGCTGCCGGGGCAGTGCGCAAGCACCCATGCAGCACCGTGCCTGCCCGGCGCGCTCAATACGATTCCAGAAGGAAATCACATTGCGCTTGCGCCCTGTGCTTCATATCGCTGCCCGATCAACTACAACCTGGGGCCGCATCTTGGACTTGCATACTCGTGGAACGACAAGACAGTCATTCGCGGTGGATACGGGCTGGTTTACGACGAGTTCGCAGGGTTCATTCAGGATATGGCTGACCATGTTGGCAACTGGCCGGCAGCGCAGACGGTCTTCCAGTCACTTAACGGTACGGTGGGCGCGCCGCTCACGTATATCGGCAGCCTGCAAAACCTGAGCGCTTCGCCGCTGCCGACGGCCGCGCCGTGGGGTACGCTCTTCTGGAATGCCGATCCCAAGAAGCAGACACCTCTCTCGAATCAGTGGAATCTGGAGATTCAGCGCGAGGTGACCCGGACGCTGACAGTCACTGCAGGATATGTCGGCAGCACGAGCCACCACCTGGATTACACCGGTCCGGGCAACCAGGCAATCACGCCGAGCACTGGCACCGCCGCTCAAGTGAATGCTTTGCGCCCATGGCCGGGGCAGGGCAATGTGTACTTCGGACGCAGCATCGGCAAGTCCAGCTACAACGGATTGCAGTTGAGCGCCAACCAGCGCATGACTGACGGGCTGCAGTTCCTGGTCTCGTACACGTGGTCCAAGTCGATCGACAACGGCGCCAGCGGATTCCTGGCGTCAGAGAACGGTCCTGGCGGTGGCGGCGCGGGCATTCAGGACTACTACCATCCGGATCGCAACATAGGGCCGTCAGCCTTCAACGTGCCGCAGTTTCTTTCGAGCAGCATGATCTACCAACTGCCGTTCGGACCGGGACGGCATTACGTGCAATCAGGGCCAGCGTCCTGGTTGCTGGGTGGGTGGCAGGCCAACTCGATCTTCAGCATTCGCTCCGGCCAGCCTTTCAGCGTTCTGGTGAATGGCGACGTAGCGAATGTCGGCGGCACGGTGTTCGGCATCGGATATGCCCGGGCCAACCTTGTGGGCAATCCACATGTCTCGCATCCCACGAAATCGGAGTGGTTCAACACGTCTGCTTATGCTGTACCTTCGTACAGCTATGGAAACTCGCCACGTAACAGCCTCTCGAGCGATCATGTGACGCAGTTTGACATGTCGATGTTCAAGCGAATCCCGATCGTCAGGGAGGGTACGTATCTTGAATTCCGCGCAGAGGCATTCAATGTGCTGAATATCATCAACTATGCCTCGCCGGCCAATACTGTCAACGGATCTGGATTCGGCAGGGTCTCATCGTTGCTGCCCGGCAATCCGCCGCGCGAATTGCAATTCACGCTGATGATGAACTTCTAAACCGGTCCAGAAGGAAATACCTCTTCACACATTGCGCCCACCGTTCGCTGATAGAGCGGTGGGCGCATACGTATTAGAGCCTGAACATGGTTTACCTTGCGTTCGAATTCCACGATAATCTTGAAGGTCCGTATGCTGCGAACTGATCGCGGCGCGGCTTCAGAAACCGTGGCGATGAGAAACCTCAATTTTCTTGCGAGCTATGCATGGTTTTGGCGCGCGCAGTGTGTGTTATTGCACGTCATAACACTTTCGCTGCTGGCATCTATGCCGCTGGCTGCAAGAGCGGAGGCGCAGAACAACCTGCTTGAGGATGCGCGGCGGCTGTTCCATGCGGGCTCTTACGAGCGCGCTTCGCAAGTGCTGCAGACGGATCTCAAAGCGCATCCGCAGGATGCCGATGCTCATCTGCTGCTGGGCCAGATTTTTGCGCTTCAAGGCCGGCGCTCGGAGGCGATCAAGGAACTTACGCGGACTATAGAGATCGAGCCGAATTCTGCCGAGGCTTACAACATGCTGGGAACGGCATTGAACCGATTCGCGGAGTTTGATGCTGCACGCAAAGCCTTTGAACAGGCGGTTGCGCTCGATCCTAAGATGACGGAGGCGCACATTAACCTGGCCATGGCACTGGCTGAGTCCGGTGATCTGCACGGCGCGGCTGCGCAGTTGCGGGCGGCAATCGCGCTGCAGC
>DASZXD010000329.1:0-5205 GCA_035546015.1 Occallatibacter sp. | reverse complement strand
GTTCCGTTTGTTGTGCTCGAGTGCACAGGCTTCGATGACAAGTTCCGTCCGGACTGGAACCAGATGCAGAAGCTGGCAATTGATATCCAGCCGGTGCGTGTGTCTTCGCGAACCAAAGGATTCAGCTCGGTGACGGAGGCTCGTCCGGTGACGGTGCCGATTGAGGACGAGGACGAAGAGGCGGCACGAACTAGCGAGTCGGCGAGTTAGCGGGTCAGCGGTTTGGGGTGATGCTTTCGCACGCTGGCGGCAAAGACAGAAACGCCGTGGGGGTGGGAGCCCCATCTTCTTGCCCGATCGCAATGGCGAAAAATCAAAAGACTGCCGGTGGCGCAGGGAGCGGTTACATCCAATGGCAGAGCGCCGCGAAAGCGGAGGTGCAGGTTCGAGTCCTGCCGTGGAGGCTTTGTCTCAACGTAGCTCGTTTCACGTTCCGCGCCCGATTATTCCCCGGCGGATTTTTACGAAAGGAGGCGCATGATGCGTCTGAACATTCTGAAGTTGAATACGCCTGCGCGTCCGCGGACGCATGAGGGCGCGCCGGCTGCGGTGATTTCGCCGGAGCAGGCACTGAGGCGTTCGGTTCTATCGTGCATGTTGTGGGAGGGCGAGTTCTACGAGGACGGCGTGCAGATTGCAGGCCGCATACGCGAATTGGTGCCGCAGGTGCCTGCGGAGAAGGTGGCTGCGCTGGCAGTGGAGGCGCGCGAGCGGATGAAGCTGCGTCATGCGCCGCTGCTTGTGGTACGCGAGATGGCACGCCATGCAACGCATCGCGGGCTGGTGGCTGAGACGCTGGCGCGCGTAGTGCAGCGTGCAGACGAGTTGAGCGAGTTCGTCGCGATCTACTGGGCCGATGGGCGTCAGCCGCTTTCGGCGCAGGTGAAGAAGGGACTTGCGGGGGCGTTTGGCAAGTTCGACGAGTACGCGCTGGCCAAGTATGACCGTGCGGCCGCGGTGCGTCTGCGCGACGTGCTGTTCCTGGCGCATGCGCGGCCGGTGGATGAGGCGCAGGCTGCACTGTGGAAGCGGCTTGCGCAGAACGAGCTGGCTACGCCGGATACGTGGGAGGTTGCGCTCTCGGCGGCCGGACGCGCGGAGGGCGTGGAAAAGCGCGCGGTGTGGGAGCGTCTGCTTGCAGAGCGCAAGCTGGGCGCGCTGGCACTGCTGCGCAATCTGCGTAATCTGCATGAGGCGGGCGTGCGCGAGGAGATGGTGCTCGCGGCGCTGGCGGCGATGAAGACCGAGCGCGTGCTGCCGTTCCGTTTTCTGGCGGCTGCGCGCGTGGCTCCGCAGTGGGAGGAGGCGCTGGAGACGGCGATGTTCCGCTCGATTGAGGGGCGCGGACTTGATGGGCGCGCGGCACGGCTCGCCGGGCACACGGTGCTGCTGGTGGACGTGTCGGGCTCGATGGAATCGCCGCTGTCGAACCGGTCGGATATGCGGCGTACGGATGCCGCATACGGACTGGCGATTCTGCTGCGCGAGATTGCTGAGAAGGTGACGATCTATACCTTCTCGGATGAGGCGAAGCGGGTTGCTGCGCGTCGCGGCATGGCTCTGCGCGATGCGCTCGACAAGAGCCAGCCGCACTCAGGTACGTTTCTGGGTGCTGCTCTGAAGCAGGTGGAGCGCGAGTGCCGCGAGGGTTATGACCGCATGGTCGTAATCACCGATGAGCAGTCGCACGACACGGTTCACGCGCCGAGCGGGAAGGGATACGTGATCAACGTAGCTTCGAACCGCAACGGCGTGGGCTACGGCGAGTGGACACACATCGACGGCTGGAGCGAAGCGGTGGTGGAGTACGTCGCGGAGCTTGAGTCGGCGGGGTGAGCAGAGGCATGTAAAGCGACGTGGTTTCCCAGGTCCTCCGCCAGGGCGGACGGACCCGGGCACCCGCTTTCGTGCTGAGTTGAGACGGGCCGGGTTGGACTTGTGTTATCCCAGGTACGCAAAGGCGAGGGACCGGAGGCACCCATCATTTGTGGGAGGATTCACTTCGTTCTCCCGGCACTTGGGCCGCCCGCCTACCTGATCTTCGACCGCGGTGCCAACTTCAATAAAGAGGTCGTAGAAACGATCAAGAGCTTTGGCATCGAGCCCAAGCGAAACAGTTTTCAAAGCCCCTGGCAAAACGGCGTTGCCGAACGATTCGTCGGAAATTGCCGCCGCGATCTGCTCGATCATGTCATCGTTCTTAATGAGCGCCATTTGAAACGCTTGATGAACGAATACATCCGCTATTACCACGAAGATCGAACGCATCTCGGGTTGAGAAAACACACTCCGGGTGGGCGCAAGTCCGAGAAGAACACAGCACTGGATGCAAAAGTCGTTTCCATGCCGAGGCTCGGCGGCTTGCATCATCGATACAACATCGCTGCCTGAAACTCTACGGTCGCCCATTTCCAGGTTCATCGAAAGCCCGGCCTAGAAGTGTGCTCACTTGCTTGCGGTAACGCAACTGATGGAGCGTTTTGGCGTGCGATCATCATCCCACCTCTTCGAACTCTCCTCCTTAGGAGTCCCATCAGCGGTTCGTTCCCTGGTCTTAACGGTTAAACACAGGCCGTTTTGTACCCGGATGGAGTTTTGGCGAGGGACAGGTCTCAGAAGCGAGACCTGGGTCACCCCTGCCAAATGGCTACCAGAGTCTCCCAGAGTGCGTAATTGTCAGGGCTGTCAGTATGACACCAACTACAACGCCCCAAAGAAACCAAAAAGGTCGCCCCTTAGGTCCGCAAAAGAATGTCAAGATTACTGCGGCTATTAGAGTCAAATCGACTAGTGTTCGCGGCCAATGCCCCCAGAACATCCATACTGTTACGCAAAGCATCAGCGCAGCATAGGACAGACGCTCCTTGTAGGGATAGGCCCGAAACTTAGTTAATTGCGTCATCGGTTTTCCTCTTCTCCAGCTAGGACCTCTGTACAGTTTTCCCGCCCTACTCTTTTGCGCTTTCTTGGCTAAAATGTAAGCTATCGTCGTGAATGTCAAAGAACCAAATTAATCCACCGCTTCAATGCAGACTCTGTCAATCGCAGTAACGAGCGCAAACTTTTCTGCCTCCCAGTGACGAAGCTCATTTTCTGGAACGTGGCTGAGCGTTGCCTCTGCCGCACCCGCAATGACAAGGCATGCAACCTGTTTGAACACCCAACGTAGGCTTTCAGAAGCGTAAACCCAGCGTATAAGGTCCGGGATTCGAGCGGCCGCATAGCTTACAGGACCGCTCTCTAGCCAGGTCGTGAATGCTTCACCTGTGGCCGCAAGGAACACTTCAGCCGGACCAAGTGCCGATCCTCCGACAACTAAAGCAGTCTCGAACAACTCGTCGCGTCCAGTCGGATCGATTAGATTTACGGGATCACCGCCTGCATAGAGGTACTTATGTAGGGTCGTTGGATCGAACTGATTTCCGCTCTCCGGGTCCCTGCTCATGAACCTTCCGGTGAACGGGTTGTAGTACCTCGCCCTCAGGTAGTAGAGGCCGAGATCGGAGTCGTACTGCTCGCCCCGGTACATCATCTCGTTGGGCGTCGAGCCGCTGACTGTGAACTCGTTACCGTAAGCGTCATATTCGTAGCTGTCTATGACGCTCCGGAGGCTCGGAGACTCGTCGGGGGAACAAATTTCAGAGGCCGTCATAGACATAGATGCCGCGTCGTAACGCTATCCCAAGTGCCCAAAAGCGAGCACTTAGCACCGATTATTTGTGCGGCGACTCATTTCACTCCTCCGGCACCTGGGCCACGTGCCCTGCCCTTGATCAACAAGGATGCTGCAGCCAATAGAAGCGAAAGGGCAAATAGCACCCCGTAGGCTAGGGACGACGTGGTGCCTTTACCCAAATAATAGAAAAAGTGATACCCGGTCATTGACGCCACAATTAGCGAAACGAGAAGTGGCCCTAGCCTTGCCTTCAACCTTTCAGTCATTCTCATATTCTCTCGTCTGCCCTTCGATGGAATTAGGGAACAGTCCAGTACAAGATGTAATGGAGCTCTGCGAGGCCACAGGAAAGGAAAAGCCCTGCCGTTCCAGGGCCGCTGAGACTACCTCCTTTGTCGGCGGTTATCTGAGCATCCGCTATCGCAAGTCCACAGGCTACGAATTCGACAACCAAGCCAGCTGCCGGGGGGGCCGTAATTACTACTCGTACGAGATCTTTCGCGAATTGAATAAGGTCTAGGCGCCCAGACGGATCAACACCGTTGATTGGATCACCATCTGCATATAGGTACTTGTGAAGAGAAGCGGGAACTTTGAGTTTTCCGGTTTCCGGATCGCGGCTGAGGAACCGTCCGGTGAGCGGGTTGTAATACCTTGCTCTCAGGTAGTAGAGGCCGAGGTCCGTGTCGTACTGCTCGCCCCGGTACATCATCTCGTTGGGCGTCGTACCGCTAACGGTCCACGAGTTTCCGAAGGCGTCATATTCGTAGCTGTCGGTGAGGTTGCCGGCGACACTGGTCATACGGCGTTGAACCGAGAAGATCGAATTCTCATTATGACCAGCGCAACCCAGATTTGAGGAAGGAAGTAAATTCCGATCGCCAAGAGTCCGTGTATATTGGCAGCTAGTTTTAGCAGTATAGCAGCGGCGATTCCAACAACCAACATCGCTTCGAGAATTACAATCTGAGGCATAGCTACATGTAGCGCTTTCATCACAACATGAGCCGCAATAACTTGTAAGACTCCCAAAAGAATCAAAGCTCCAAAATATAGCGCGGGGGTCCGGTCCCTTGAAACAAAACCAAAGAATAAGTAATGCTGATTGGAGATCAAAACACACGCGCCTAAAAAAAGCGTGAGGCTAATTCCGGCATAGAATTCTCTCATCGATTGCCTCCCTACGGAAGAATATTAAGTCAGGCTCTTCGCCGAACCATTCGTTTGTCTACGAAATAGCCGCCCTCCGATGGCTAATAGCTCCTTCCACTCATTGCATTTGCCCAGATTGCCTGCCCTGCATTCGCCCATTCAAGAGCCGAATAGCCAACACATGCTAATGTCCAGTCAGGTGGAATCGGATCAGAGCTATGCGTTTCCGCTTCTATTGCAGAAAACACATTAAGTATCAGGCAAACTCCAGTGGCGACCCAAGCTCGGATCGCTGCGGCCCGAGCAACAACCGGAAGAAGCTTGTACTCCAACGACTTATAGTAGCTAAATAACGAATCTCTTCCTGTCGGATCTAG
>DASZXD010000328.1:0-19419 GCA_035546015.1 Occallatibacter sp. | reverse complement strand
AGATAAGCGCTGGTTCGCATGGTTTAAGCCGGTCTACTGGCAGACGTGGCACGATGGATCAATCGCGCGTCAACATCTGAATTTTTCCAAGCTAGGATTCAAGACGGCTGACGAGCAACGTGCGACGCTGTTTGAGGCGGTAAACATGGTCCAGTTTGGGGTTATGCCGCTGCCGAAGTATGTACAACGGCATCCCGGTGCAAAGATGACACCGGAAGAGCTGACGATACTGAAGAATTATTTGGCTCCATGGGGACCACTGGCGCAGCAATCTCCACCCGAGCGTTACGTTGCCACCAACCTCGGCAGTGTAAAGGCGGAGTGGAATGGCGTGGCCTTCGAGCCGGATCTATTGAACTGGTCGCTGCTCAGCGTGACTGATCGAGGTGACAACAACACATTCCGGTTCGTCCTGGGCAACGACGTTGCGATGAAGGCACTTGCATCACACAATATTTCTCCGTGGCCGGATGGAACGAAGTTAGCCAAGGTCACCTGGCAACAGGCGCCAGGCAACGAAGGACTGACCATGCCGGGAAACTTCGTCCAGGTTGAGCTTATGGTGAAGGATGCCAGCCGTTACAAGGCAAACGAAGGCTGGGGTTGGGGCCGGTGGCGTGGACTGCATCTGCAACGATATGGAAATGATTCGGGATTTGTGGGTGAATGCACAGGCTGCCACAAGCCGCTACACGGGAACGATTACGTCTACACTCTGCCGATCACTCGAAGCGCTACGCAGGATGACGCGGCGGTTAATAACAGTGCAGCTATGATCGGTGACAAACTGCTGCCACTTTCCCTGAGGCCTCTCACGATCTTCACCGACCGAAAGACGCTCACGATCTCTGTGTTATTTGGCAACTACGCCGCCGCCAGCGTCCTTGCCGGGCATACGCCGCATACGGGAACAGAACTACCGGCTGGCGCAAAGCTTGCACTTGTCACCTGGCACGAGCGCGAGGATCCACACTGGTTCGGTGCCCGTATTCCGGATGCCGCAGTCTCGCTGGAAACACTGAGCGCCACTCCCAATGGCGGA
This sequence comes from Occallatibacter sp., assembly GCA_035546015.1. Classification (GTDB taxonomy): domain Bacteria; phylum Acidobacteriota; class Terriglobia; order Terriglobales; family Acidobacteriaceae; genus Telmatobacter. Next base: position 18,377 of record DASZXD010000328.1, on the reverse strand, counting down.
GAAAGTGTTTATCAGAGATTGAACAGCGAAGGCCGTTCAGATCGTTCGTTATCCGATAAATTCGTCCAACAGCGGAAGATGTTTCTGCTGAGCCTTAAACTCGCGCCTTAAGGCCTGGGGCGGAGTGCAGCCAGAAATTTCTGAGCGCTGAGAGTATTGAGCACGTCGGCGGCGGTGAGCCAGGCGCGCTTGAGCTGGCGCAGTCCGTAGCCCATCTTTCCCAGGTTGCGGGCGTCGTGGGAGTCAGAGCTCATGACGATCCTGCAGCCGAGTTCCCTGGCCAGGCGCAGGTCGCGATCGTTCAGGTCGAGGCGCTCGGGAGCGGCGTTGTGCTCGACGGCTACACCCAGCTCGGCGGCGCGCTTGAGCACAGCTCCGGTATCGAGCGCGAAGGGTTCGCGGCGCAACAGCAGACGTCCTGTTGGATGACCGAGTATGCGCGTGTATGGGTTTTCGATGGCACGGATGACGCGGGCGGTCATCTCGTCGCGGCTCTGCTCAAAGCGGGTGTGCACGCTGGCGATGACCACTTCCATCCGGGCGAGGACTTCGTTGTCGAGATCGAGCGCGCCGTCGGCAAGAATGTCGACCTCGATGCCGGCAAAGACGCGAATCTTGCCTTCCATCTCGCGGTCCACTTCATGTATTCGCTTGATGTGCTCGAGTGCGCGCTTCTCGTCGAGGCCGTTGGTCATGGCGAGGTTTTTGGAGTGGTCAGTGATGGCGATGTACTTGTAGCCACAGGCCAGAGCCGCATCGGCCATCTCACGGATGGAGTTGCGACCATCGCTCGCGGTGGTATGCATGTGTACGTCGCCGCGGATGTCCTTTTCGCCGATGATGTGCGGCAATTCATGACGTGCAGCGGCTTCGATCTCGCCGAGGTTCTCGCGCATCTCTGGTTCCATCCAGTCCATGCCGAGCGCGGCGTATATCTCTTCTTCAGTTTTTGTGGCGACGGGCGTGCCGTCGTCGAGGCGCGCGAGAGCCCACTCGTTGAGCGTATAACCCATCTTGAGCGCGCGCTGGCGTAGCGAGACGTTATGCGCCTTGGAGCCTGTGAAGTACTGGAGCGCAGCGCCGTAAGACTCGGTAGGCAGCAGGCGCACGTCTACCTGGAGGCCCTGCTGCACGTTGAAGCTCACCTTGTTTTCGCCTTTGGCGATGATGTCGTGAATGCCGGGGTAGGAGGCGACGTATTCGACGGCAGCTTCAGTCTGTCCGGTTGCGCAACCGGGGCCTGTAGCCAGCAGGTCGAGATCGCCAGCGGTCTCGCGGCCACGGCGCAGCGAGCCGGCAGGCGTGACACGGTCGATGCCGGGAAACTTGAGCAGGTACTCGGATATCTGCTTTGCGAACTCGTCGGCTACGTCGATGCGAAAACGGCCGGCGGAGCGGCGATAGTCTTCGATGCCCTTTTTCAGCTTCTCAATCTGTTTGGGGCCCATGCGCGGAAGGCCGGTGAGACGGCCAGCCTCGATGGCTTCAGCAAGCTGATCAATGGAAGAGATTTTGGCAGCATCCCAAAAGAGCGCGACGGTCTTGGGCCCCATGCCTGGAAGCTTGAGCAGCTCGAGGATGCCAGAGCCGTAACGGGCGAGCAGCTGGTCGCGCTGCTCCAGAGCACCGGTATCGACGATGGCCTTGAGGTGCGCGGCCATGCTCTTGCCGATGCCAGGAATCTCCAGCAGGTGCGCAGGGTCAGATGAAGCAGACACAAGATCAACGGTGGTCTGCTCAGCAGCCTCTGCCGCGCGGCGGTAACTGCGCACTCGGAAGCTGTCTGCGCCGTCGATCTCAAGCAGATCGGCAGTTTCTTCGAGAAGTCGTGCAATCGTACGGTTATCCATGGCTATGGTTTCCAGACACAAGTTCGATGTTCAGAGACAGTATCGAACATGTGCGTCAGGCCAAGCCACCGATACACGCACAGAACTGCAGACGCACTCTGCCTTAACGCTCACAGATATGACTGGGGGAAGGTCAATCGGGGCGCACTTTGCGCAAACCTAGCGCTATGCGGCCGACCATGAATTGCCCGGCCACTGACGCGGTCAGGCGGCGCTGTGGGCACTATCCCGGAAGCGGACTACGGCATCCGCCTGCGGTCCTTTCTGGCCCTCGACAATATCGAACTCGACTTCGTCGCCCTCTTTCAGCGTCTTGTATCCGTCCAGTTGGATTGCGGAATAATGAACGAATACATCCGGCCCGTCTTCGCGTCCGATGAATCCGTAGCCCTTGGCGTTGTTGAACCACTTAACCTTACCCTTGTACTGAGCCACAGGTTCCTGCCTTCCTTTTTGGGGTCTTGCGGAATCTAGGTGATCGAGGGGGATTCTCACACCGATACTTGCTAAGACGTAAAAAATTCGAGAAAGGTTGATTGAGGTAATTCAGGAAAAATTTCACAGACTGAAATGGGCCGGGAGTTATGCCCGGCCCGTGAAAAGACGCCTGTGGATATCGCGACTGAATTAAGGGTAAGGAATAGAAATAGGTGTGGTTGCGGACCCGCGGAGTATACGAATTCAAACGCCTTTCATGCGCGCGTAAAGCAGCACGCTGGTGAGGGTCTTGCCGTCGAGAATGGCTCCTTTTTCAATCATCCTGATCACATCGGAGAGTTTGACGAGGCGGAACTCAATCTTTTCGTCATCCTCAGGATGCGCATCGCCAGCCTGAAGACCTTCAGCCACAAAGACCTTCATCGATTCACCCAGGAATCCGGGGCTGGCATAGTACTCGACCAGTGGCTTCCACTTTTTGGCGCTGTAGCCGGTTTCTTCAGCCAGCTCGCGTTTAGCACCAGTCAAAGCGTCCTCGCCGGGATCGAGCTTGCCGGCGGGCAGTTCCCAAAGATACTGATTGGCCGCGTGGCGATACTGCCTCTCGATGACGATCCAGGGATTTTTCCTGCTTTTGGAGTTGTCGATGGCCAGGATTACGACGCTGCCGTTGTGGCGGATCACGTCGCGCTCGTTCTGGTGGCCGTCAGGCTCGATGAGCTTGTCATGCAGCACCCGGAAGAGCGGGCCAGTGTAAACGACCTCAGAACTGAGTATCTGCGCACGCTCGACGACGGCAGCTTTGGAGGCTTTGCCGGGCTTGCTGGCGGCTTTCTTCTGTTTCGCTGCCTTGACCTTGCCTGCTTTCGTTTCCTTTGAGGCCTGCTCGGCCTTTGCCTTTACCTTCTTTGCCATCTTCACCTCTTGCAAACACACTCAGTTGAAAAAGAGTATACGCACTGGGCGCGGGTTGCCGTGCCAGCGTTACTGGTTCTGCATCGAATAGGCCCGGCATGGCATCCTTAACTGGAGCCTAAATCCCACGCTTCCCGGAAAAAGACCAAAGAGTTGCAAGTGACCGAATCGCTGACCGTAGATTGTTATCCTGTGACCCTGTCGCCGGGGCTGAGCCGGCTGTATGTGGACTTTTGCGCTGCCGAGGCAGCCGCGCTTAAGTTTTGCGTCTCAGCTGAGACGGAAGACTGGCAACTGAGACCTGCGGGTACGGCGCACTGGCCGGAGCTGGTGCGACTGGTGGCGGCGCAGAATTCGCTGCCGACGCAGGCAGACGCGGTGACGGCGCTCGAACAAGGCGCAGGGACAGTGGTGACCGGGCAGCAGGTTTCACTTTTTGGCGGACCGCTGTTCACGCCGTTCAAAGCAGCTACGGCGATTGCCAGGGCGCGCCAGGCCACGACCGCGGGACATCCACATGTGGCGGTGTTTTGGCTTGCTGCAGAAGATCATGACTTTGCCGAGATCGACCATGTGACTTTTCCGGCGGGAAAGGAGATGGCGAAGCTCAGCTACGCAGCGGCTCCGGCAGCGGCCGTGCCGGTGGGTGGCGTGGTGATGGACGAGTCGGTCTCGCCGCTCATTGATCGGGCGTGGGAGATTCTGGGCACATCGGACACGATGGATGCGCTGGCCGAGGCCTACAAGCCAGGGCGGACTTTTGCGCAGGCGTTTGCGGATTTCTACCGTAAGGTCTTTGCGGCGCAGGGACTGCTGATTGTGGATGCGAGCGGACGGGACTTTCACCGTCTGGGCGCGCCTGTGCTGCGCGCAGCGCTGGAGCGTGCGGACGAACTGCATGCGGCGCTGGCTGAGCGCAATCGGGAGCTGGAAGCAGCCGGATATCACGCACAGGTGGCGGTCACAGACCAATCGAGCCTGTTGTTTTTGATCGATCGCGAGACGGGCGCCCGGGTAGCGCTGAGGCGAACGACAGCGACAGCAAGCGAGCCGGACGGACTGTGGCATGCGGGACGGCAGAGTTATTCGACTGCGGAGCTGGCCGGGATTCTGGAATCGGAGCCGGAGCGGATTTCGCCTTCTGCGCTGCTGCGGCCGGTGTTTCAGGATTTCCTATTTTCGACTTCGCAGATTATTGGCGGGCCGGCGGAGATTGCATACTTTGCGCAGTCGGCGGTGCTCTACGAGCGGATTCTTGGCAGGCAGACGCCGGCCGCGCCGCGGTTTTCGGGCTCGCTGATCGAGCCGCAAGTCGGCGAGCTGCTGCGGAAGCATGAGCTGGGGCTGGATCGTGTATTTGCGGAGAGCGCCGAATCGCTGGCGAGGCTGCTGGCGGCGCGAGCTATGCCGATTGAGACAAAGCGCAGGCTGGCTGCCGCAGGCAACGCGCTCGACGAAGAGTTGAATACGCTCGTGACATGGATGCAGTCACAGGACAAGGGGCTGGGGCAGTCAGCAGAGACGGCAGCGAGCAAGATGCGCTACCAGATGGACCGGCTGCGCACGCTGGCGGCGAACTTCCAGCTGCAGCGTGAGGCGACGCTGACGCGCCACGCGAATGCGATTGCGCAGGCATTGTTTCCGGGCGGCGTGATGCAGGAGCGGGTGCACGGCGCCGCGTTCTATTTTGCGCGTTATGGGCTGGAGCTGGCCGAGACGCTGGCACAGCAGGCGGCGAATACCTGTCCGGGACATACGGCCATTTGGCTATAATCCTCGCGAATCTTTGCGAGGGTATTCATGAAACAGTTCATGGCTTTTCTGGCTGCGGGGTTGTTTGCAGCGTCGACGGCGTATGCGCAGCTTTCACCGTGCGCTGTTCCCGATACGAACAATGGTTTTCTTGGTATCCAAACCATCAGGCTGTGGCCGGGGACGGCTCCGCAGGCCAAGGGAGACACCTGCAATGACATCCCGACGCTGACCATCTTCGATCCGCATCCGGGAACGGCAAATGGGTCAGCGGCGATCATCTTTCCGGGCGGTGCGTATGCGCATCTGGCGGGCAATCTGGAGGGCCGGCAGATTGCGGACTGGTTCACGGCGCGCGGTTTCCGGGCATTCATCCTGAGCTACCGGCTTTCGCAGAACGGTTACCTGCTGCCGGTGCCGCTGATCGACGCGCGGCGCGCTATCCAGACGGTGAGGGCACGGGCGATGGACTATCACATTGCGCCGGACCGGATCGTAGTGATTGGCTTTTCGGCGGGCGGGCATCTGGCGGCGCTATCGGGCGTGCAGCCGGTGGCGGGTAATCCCGATGCGGAAGACCCGATTGACCGGGTATCGAGCCGTCCGGACTACCTGGTGCTGGGCTATCCGTGGATCGGGGCGATTTCGAGCGATACCTCGCACCTGAGTTACTGCAAGCTTTTCAATGTGATGGACCAGTGCGAAGCACTTCGTGCTGCGTACTCCCCCGACCTCTTCGTTACAAAAGAGACGCCACCCACGTTTATCTACCACACGTTTACCGACCAGACGGTTCCCGTGGAACAGGCGCTGCGGTTTTATGAGGCGCTGGTAAAGGCCGGAGTCGACTCCGAGATGCACATCTTCGACCACGGCAGCCATGGCAGCGGGCTGGGTAAGGGCGATCCGGCGCTGGATCAATGGCCGAATCTGCTGGAGAACTGGCTGCGGGGAAAAGGGCTGCTGACGGCTGTGCAGACGAAGCCGTAGTTCTCAAAATTGCTCCAAAAATTAAGAAGCGGGCCTCCGGTAATGGGAGTGGAAGGAGTTCCCAAAACCGGCTGCCCGCTGGACCCTGGACCGGGTCTAGGTGGTATCTTTAGTGTAGGCCTGTTTTCAGTAAAAGCAAGCTGTTTTTTCGGGAAATATTATCCCTCGTGACTCTCGTCACAGCTGCCGGTACGACAGGACTGTTCCGCGTTGACTAGCGTGTTTGGCGCCTGATAAAAAAGGTGTGTTCCATCCACGCATACTCGCCTGATGAGCCGGAGTTAATCCCCTCAAGCCATGGAAGTGATTCTTCAACAAGTCGGGGCATACCTGGTGGGAGCCATGCCTACCGCTGCCTTGTTCATTGTCGTAGTTCTGGCCTACCAGCTGCTGGTGCAGGGGCCGTTGACTGAGACGCTGAAAAAGCGCCGTGCTTTGACCGTGGGCGCCATGGACGATGCGCGCAAAGCGATTGAAAAAGCCGAGACGCGCACCGCTGAATACGCCGAAAAACTGCGCCAGGCGCGGGCCGAGGCTTACAAGATCCGCGAGCAGCGGGTGAAGCAGTGGACCGTGGAACGCGACGCCGCTCTGGATGCGGCACGCAACGCTGCCAAAGACAAGGTGAGCAAGGCAAGGGCCGAGGTAGAAGCCGAGGCTACAAGCGCGAGGCGGTCGATCGAAGCCTCATCCGCCGAACTGGCCAGCCAGGCTGTGCGCGCCGTTCTGCCGGTGGCCGCCGGGGGTACCCGTTGAGAATGAAAGCGCCATTTGCCCGCGGTTTTCGCTGGGCCTTTTCGTTTCTGCTGCTGATCGCCACACTCTTCGCAGCCGGATTTGCATCTTCCAGGCCGGTTGCGGCGCAAGAACCCGCTGCTACGCCTGCCGCCTCTTCTGCCGAAAACGAGGGTGCACAGGCGGCGCAGAGCGACGAGCGGAAAGAGCTGGATGTCTATCGCCATGCCTCGATTGTGCAGACGATCGGCCACAAGCTGGGCATGAGCACGGAGACGACGGCCAAGGCCTTTGAAGCGGTCAACTTCCTCATCATCTTCCTCGCCATTGTGATTCCGGTTTTGCGCATTCTGCCAAAGGTGCTGCGCAAGCGTTCCGAGACGCTGAATCACGACATCAAGACAGCGCGCGAGGCCACAGCAGATGCCAATGCACGGCTGAGCGCCGTGGAGGCGAAGCTGGCCGGACTGGATGCGGAGATTCAGAAGTTCCGCACACAGATCGAACAGGAGAGCCTGGAAGACGAGAAGCGGATCAAAGCCAGCATCGAGGAAGAGAGCACGCGCATCGTCGCTTCAGCCGAGCAGGAGATTGCCCAGGCCGCTGCGCAGGCACGGCGCGGGCTGCGCCACTTTGCCGCCGACCTGGCAATTGCGCAGGCCGAAAAGCAGCTTGTGCTGACGCCTGAGGTCGACCGCGCGGTGATCGACGAGTTTATTGCCGGAGCAACCGGGAACGGCGCGAGCAAAGGAGGATCGAAGTAGATGGCCGCCTTTGTTGGACGCTATGCCACAGCTTTTCTAGAAGTTGTAACCGCCGCGCACCTTGACACGAGTGCGCTCGACCGGCAGTTGACCGACTTTATGGCCACGTGGGACGGCAGCAGCGAACTGCGCGAGTTCTTTGCGAATCCCGCGGTGCCGAGCACGCAGAAAGTTACGGTGCTGGACAAGCTTAATGCAAAGCTCGGCATGCAGCGCGAGCTGCGCAACCTGATTGCGGTGCTGATCAACAACGACCGTATCGGCAGCGTGAGCGAAGTGGCGGCTGCATACCGGAAGCTTTTGCAGGAGCAGCTCGGCATCAAGCCGGCAGAGATAACGACGGCGCGGGAGCTGAGCAAAGCAGAGCAGGACAAGCTGGCGGGCGAAGTAGGCAAACTGGCCGGGGCACGTATCGATGCCAGCTTCAAGCTCGATCCTGCGATTCTGGGCGGGACGGTGGTGCGTATCGGCTCCACTGTGTATGACGGCTCGGTGCGCGGACGGCTTGAAAGGCTTAAGGAATCATTGATCGCCGGATAGGCGAAAGAGAGAACAGGAAGAGCAACAATGGCTCAGATCAAAGCAGACGAGATTACACAGCTACTTCGCGAGCAGATCGCGAACTACGACTCGAAGGTCCAGGTCGACGAGGTTGGGACCATCACATCGCTGGGCGACGGCATTGCGCGCCTGCACGGACTGGACAAGGTGATGGCCGGCGAGCTGCTGAGCTTTCCGCACGGCATTGCCGGCCTGGCGCTCTCGCTCGAAGAGGACCAGGTGGGCGCCGTAATTCTGGGCGAGTACACCGAGCTCAAAGAGGGTCAGGAAGTGAAGCGCACCGGCAAGATTTTGAGCGTGCCGGTGGGCGAAGCGATGATTGGCCGCGTGGTAAACGCGCTGGGCATGCCCATCGACGACAAGGGCCCCATCGCCACCACGGCCACCCTGCCCGTTGAGCGGCTGGCGCCCGGCATTATTGACCGCCAGGGCGTGCGCGAGCCCATGGCCACAGGTCTCAAGGCCATCGACGCCATGATTCCGATCGGCCGCGGCCAGCGCGAGCTGATTATCGGCGACCGCCAGACCGGCAAGACTGCAGTTCTGCTGGACACGATCATCAACAACGCCAAGAACGACCTGATCTGCATTTACTGCGCCATCGGGCAGAAGCGCTCGTCGATTGCGCAGGTGGTGCAGACACTGACTGAAGCCGGCGCGATGGGCCACACGATCATTGTGGCCGCATCGGCATCAGAGCCCGCGCCGATGCTTTACCTCGCGCCTTACGCCGCGACTGCGCTTGGCGAGTACTTCCGCGACAACGGCAAGCATGCGCTGGTGATGTACGACGATCTCTCGAAGCACGCCATGGCCTATCGCGAGATCTCGCTGCTGCTGCGCCGTCCGCCGGGCCGCGAGGCGTATCCGGGCGATGTGTTTTACCTCCACTCGCGGCTGCTGGAGCGCTCGTCAAAGATGAGCAACAAGAAGGGCGGCGGTTCGCTGACGGCGCTGCCAGTGATCGAGACCCAGGCCGGCGACGTTTCGGCCTATATTCCGACGAACGTGATCTCGATTACCGACGGTCAGATCTTTCTTGAGACCGACCTGTTCAACTCCGGCGTGCGACCGGCGGTGAACGTGGGACTGTCGGTTTCGCGTGTGGGCTTCTCTGCGGCCATCAAGGCAGTGAAGCAGGTGGGCTCGACGCTGAAGCTGGATCTGGCGCAATATCGCGAGCTGGCGGCCTTTGCGCAGTTCGGCTCGGACCTCGATCCGCTGACGCAGAAACAGCTCAATCGCGGCCAGCGCTTGACCGAACTCCTGAAGCAGCCGCAGTTCCAGCCGCTCACCTGGCAGCAGCAGACGGTGGTGCTCTTTGCCGGAACGCAGGGCTACCTGGACGATCTGCAGATCAGCGAGATTCGTGCGTTTGAAGACGGGCTGCACAAGTTCTTTGCCTCAACGCAGACTGCTTTCATGGACGATCTGACCAAGAAGAAGCAACTCGACGACGATCTTCGCAACCGCCTGCATGCCGCGCTGAAGGAGTATGTGGCGAATTTCAAGGCGGAGCGCACTGCCGTCACCGCGTGAGCTTCTAAGAGCTGAGAGCTAAAACGAATGGCAAACGTACTGGATTTACGCCGCCGCATCCGCAGCGTGAAGAATACGCGACAGATCACCAAGGCCATGAAGATGGTGTCTGCAGCCAAGCTGCGCCGCGCGCAGGAGCGTGCACTGGCGGCGCGGCCCTATGCGCGCATGATCTCGAGCGTTCTGCAGTCGCTCGTGGGCCGCGTGGACATCTACGACGAGTCCACCGGCAACCTGCGCCATCCGCTGTTTATTACGAGGCCTGAGAAGCGCGTGCTGATGGTGGTGGTGAGCGGCGACAAAGGCTTTGCCGGCGCGTTCAATTCGAACATCATGAAGATCGCGTTCCAGTTTATTGCCGGCAACAGCGATAAGGAGATCGACATCGAGGCCGTGGGCCGCAAAGCACGCGACCTGATGCGCCGGCGCTACCCGGTCGCAGCTTATACGGAAAAGACCGATGAGCATGGCGGCAAGACGACGGTACGCGATGCGCGCAAGGGCGCGGTTGAAGTGACGGGCGATCATCCCGGCATGCTGTTGAACCTTGAGACCGATCGCGTGATGCAACTGGCGCAGAGCATCATTGCGCGCTATGTGCACGAGGAGATCGACGCGGCCTACATCGTTTACAACGAGTTCAAGTCAGTGATCCAACAGCGGCTGGTAGTGGAAAAGCTGTTGCCTCTGCTCGACATAGGAAGCCCACAGATTGCCGGCGCTGTGGAGCCCACGGTTGCGGAGCGGGAGCGCGCGGGACAGGCGGCGCTTTCGGCGGGCATCGAGCTGGAACCGGCCGACACGGCGGAGTCAGAGGAAGAAGCCAAGAAGTTCGGCACCGCCAATGTGGACTACATCTACGAGCAGCCGGCCGAGGAGCTTTTTGCAGGCCTGCTGCCGCAGTACATCTTTTCAGTGCTGTACCACGCCATGACGGAGTCAGTTGCCGCGGAGCACGCGGCCCGCATGACGGCGATGGACTCGGCAACCAACAACGCCTCGGAGATGATCGACTCGCTCACGCTGTATATGAACCGCGTGCGCCAGGCGGCCATCACCAAGGAGATTATCGAGATTGTTTCAGGCGCTGCGGCGCTGTAAACGCAGCTTCTAGCCGTTAGTTTCTACCCTCCAGCTCTTTGTGCCGGATTGCACCTCGGGAAAAAGACAGAGTTGGGGTTGGAAGAAAAAGCTAGAAGCCAGGAGCTAGAAGCTAGGAGCTGTTTGAAATGGCAGAAAACATCGGTAAAGTAATCCAGGTCTCCGGCCCCGCCGTAGACGTTCAATTTGAAGAAGCCACCATGCCGCCTATCTATCAGGCGCTGCGCGTGGTCAGCGACGGCTTCACCGTCCCCACCCCCATCAACGTCATCCTCGAAGTCCAGCAGCACCTGGGCGAGGGCCGCGTGCGCACCGTAGCCATGGAAGGCACCGAAGGCATGGTCCGCGGCATGAAGGCCATCGACCTCGGCGGCCCCATCAGCGTACCGGTGGGCAAGGAGACGCTGGGCCGCGTCCTCAACGTGATTGGCGAGCCGGTCGACGAACTGGGCCCCGTCGGAGCAAAGTCGCGCATGCCCATTCATCGCCCCGCTCCGCTGTTCGACGAGCAGTCCACCCACGAAGAGATGTTCGAGACCGGCATCAAGGTCATCGATCTCATCCAGCCCTTTTTGAAGGGCGGCAAAATCGGCCTCTTCGGCGGCGCAGGCGTAGGCAAGACGGTCGTCATCATGGAACTCATCAACAACGTGGCCAAAAACCACGGCGGCTTCTCGGTGTTTGCGGGCGTGGGCGAGCGTACACGCGAAGGCAATGATCTTTGGACCGAGATGACCGAGTCCGGCGTTATCAAGCCCGGCGACTTTGCCAATTCAAAGTGCGCGCTGGTGTACGGCCAGATGACCGAGCCGCCCGGAGCGCGCCTGCGCGTGGCTCTCAGCGCGCTCACCGTGGCCGAGTACTTCCGCGACGTGGAGGGCTCAGACACGCTGCTCTTCATTGACAACATCTTCCGCTTTACGCAGGCCGGCTCTGAGGTTTCCACGCTGCTGGGCCGCATGCCCTCGGCCGTGGGCTACCAGCCCAACCTGGCCACTGAGATGGGCGAGCTGCAGGAGCGCATTACTTCGACGAGCAAGGGCTCGGTCACCTCTGTGCAGGCCGTCTATGTACCCGCCGACGACCTTACCGATCCCGCGCCGGCCACCACCTTTGCTCACCTGGATGCAACGACCGTGTTGAGCCGTCCGTTGTCGGAGCTGGGCATCTATCCGGCCGTCGACCCGCTGGCTTCTACCTCGCGTATCCTTACGGCGCGCGTGGTTGGCCAGGAACATTACGATGTGGCGCAGGGCGTGAAGCGCATTCTGCAGCGCTATAAGGATCTGCAGGACATCATCGCCATTCTGGGCATCGACGAGCTTTCGGAAGACGACAAGCTCACCGTGGCTCGGGCCCGCAAGGTGCAGAAGTTCCTGTCGCAGCCCTTCCACGTGGCCGAACAGTTCACCGGCATTCCGGGCAAGTATGTAAAGATTGCCGACACTGTGCGCAGCTTCAAGGAATTGATCGAAGGCAAATACGACGACATTCCCGAGCAGGCGTTCTATATGCAGGGCTCGATTGAAGACGTGCTGGCGAAGGCCGAGCAGTTGAAGGCAACGGCGTAAGAACAGCTCTTAGCCTTCAGCTCTCAGCTTTCAGCTCGTGATCGACCGAGCTGAGGGCTGAGAGCTGAGAGCTGAAGGCTGAAAGCTTGGAGTAATGTGTCTATGGCTATGGCTGACGAAACCAATCAACTGCGGGTGCGGCTGGTGACGCCGGAGCGCACGTTGTTCGAGCAGAAGGCGACGGCGGTGGAGCTGCCTTCAAAGACCGGATACTTCGAAGTGCTCTATGGCCACGCGCCGCTGCTGGCTGAGCTCGGAGCGGGCGACGTGACAGTGCACGCGGATGGCGGGCCCGGGCCAGGCAGCCTCGACACTTTCCGCTATAACGTCAACTGGGGCTTTGTGGAAGTGCTGCCCGACCGCGTAACCATTCTGGCCAGCGATGCGTTGCGACCGGAGGAGATTGATGTGCAGCGCGCCGAGCAGCAGCTGGAACGGGGCCAGAAGATGTGGCTCGAAGCCGGCGAAAACGGAGAGGCTTATGAGGAGGCTTTACGCGTGATCGCCGAGGCCGATGCAAAGATTGCTTCAGCCAACGCAAAGTAAGAACGCTCTTTCACTACTGGCGAAAAGCCCTGCTCGATGAGCAGGGCTTTTTTATTCACCGTACATCCACTGATATGCTTGAGCCTGCAAAGTTGCCGCCGGGCAAGTCGATGGCGGCCTTCTTATCTTTGATTACCACGTGCAGCGTGAGCGGCTGATTCTCGGGGTTCGAGGCGGTCAGCTTCCATCCTGCATTGGTCTTCTTCACAAGCAGCAGGCAGGAGTGATCGGCTTCCACTTGGCCGAGAGGCGTGGCGAGCGAACCTGCATCACGAAAAGCAATTTCCGCGAGGTTGAGGCTGCGACTGTAAACGGCCTGCAGGCTGGCGGTGTTGGCCAGCACTTCGAGGTCAGGGTGTTTGGCAAAGCGGGTGGTGTCTTCAACGGAAGCGCCGGGAAGTATGAAGTACTCATAGCTGGCGTTTTGCGGCGCGGCGCCATGATCGATCCACAGATTGAAGACCTGCTCGGTGACTGGATTGCTTGAGCCGGTGCCAATGTCAGACCATGCGCCGGTTTGCGGGCCTGCGGTGAGATTGATCTTTGTATGCGGCGCGAAGACATAGCCAACGTCATCGTGCTCGATCCAGATACGGTGCGATGTATCGTAGTTGTGCGCACCTGTCACCGAGCCGCCGGCTTCGCTGGTGCGCACATCGCCTTTGAGCAGCGGCTGATTTACATCGGTGGCAACAGCGTGCTCAGTATCGCCGGTGAGCGTAATGCCGGCGCCCAGCGCGGCATAGCTTGAGTCGAAGAAGAACCACGCTTTCTTCGCAGTGAGATTGCCGCGATGCAGATCCATTGCGGCCATGCCATAGACGCCGTCGGAGACGCCGCCGTCGAAGGTGGTTGTGCCGTGCATGTGGATGGGATCTTTTTCGCCCGTATCGAGCGTGCCCTGGATTGCGGTGGTGCCGGGAATCTTTGTCCAGTCCCACACGGGGAAGATGTTGCGGTACTCGTCGCCGGAGCGATAGAGATAGTTGGCGCCGTCGGAGAGGTGCACGGACTTTTTGCCTTCAGAGTTCACCAGTTCGCTCGAGAGCATGCGGGTGGACATCATTTTGACTGAAGTAAAGTAGCCCGCGCGACGGTGCGCCATGTAGTCCGAGTCCCAGAACTGCTTGTTGCCGGTGAGGGGCATAGCGCCGGGCTGGCCCTGCACGCGCGCGGCAAAGGCCGCGAGCTCTTTTTGCCGCGGCGTTGGCTCTGCGGCGAGCAGGCCGAGGACGTGGCCCATGCGATAAGCGAATCCGACGGGCGATATGGGGCCGCCAGTCTGGTCTTTAGGGCCGGGCACGAGTGCAGCTCGCGTGATCTCGCGGCCTATGGCTGCGTAGTCGAAGCCATCGCCGCGGATCATCCACTGCTGACCATCGAGCAGATACGCACTGAAGATGGTCATGCGATCGGCGGGAATCTGGAACCGCGTGCCCCAGGAGTAAGAGATGAAGCGCGAGACATCGTTGGAGAAGTCGAGGCCATAGCCACCGTTGTAAAGCTGCTGGCCGTGCTGATGAAAGGAGTAGTCCTGCTGGATGCCGTCTTCAGGCTGGGTGACGATTTTGATCTCCTCATACATGCGGCTGAAGCCTTCTTCAAGCGCGACGGAATCGTTCTGCATGCAGCCGCGGGCAATCTCGATGCCTACGCCCCAGGTAAGGTTGGCACCGGTCCATGGAACGCGGCGCCAGTCGCTGCGCCTCATAATCGTGACCATGCGCGCGAGTTCGGCAGGCGGAATCTGGTCGAGCATGAGATTGCCAATCTCACCCATCAGCTGCGGCACGCCGATCTCATTCCACCACCAGTTGGGGTTGCGATAGTCATGATCGTCCCACCATTTGATTGCAATGAGGATCTGGCCTTCGAGAGCGACGTCGGGATGGCCCGCATCGCGATCGATTCGCGCAGACTTGGCCATGGAAAGCACGCGCTCAAGATGATCAGCCGTAACCCAGACAGAACGCGCGGATGCAGCGTAGTCGATGTCGGGCCAGCTTCCGTCAGTACGCAGCGATGCAGCATACTTATGGGCTTCTTCATGCAGATACGAGTAAGCAGACTGGGGCGGCAGGATTGAGATTACATAGCGTGCACGTACAGTGGCGACGTCAGAAGAGCCGGCAGATGATTGCAGGCCGAGCGAGAACACAGGCGCACAAACGAGCACGAGAACCAGGGGCAAGAGCTTTTTCATGACGGGCTCCGGAAATGAGTGAAGCAGCACAGTGTACTCGTTTGTCCACGCTCGCTGCGGCAATGATGAATGGGTGTATACCGTTTAACGCAACGGCAGTGTAGATGCGGCACTGATGAGCAGTCAAGCGACGCGCGATCTTCCGCTGTGATAGCATCGGCTCTTGCCTGCGACTATTGTGCAGACGTTGAGGTTGAGCGTGGCGCGTTCGCGATTGCTGTTCGAATGTGCGGTCTTTCTCGCCTCTTTTCTGCTTTTTCTTGTGGAACCCATCGCAGCCAAGCAACTGCTTCCCTTCCTTGGCGGGTCGGCGGCAGTATGGATCACGTGCCTGGTGTTCTTTCAGACTGCGCTGCTGCTTGCGTATCTCTATGCGCACTGGCTGGCGCGGCATCCTGTATGGGTGCTGCATTTTGTGTTGCTTGCAGCGGCCCTCGGTCTGGCGATCTTCTGGGCTTTTGGCGGGCTCGATCTTTCGAGCGGCCCAGAGCATCCGGTAACGACGATCTTTCTTGCACTTAGCGTATGGATCGGAGTTCCCTTCCTCGCGCTGGGTGCGACGAGCCCGCTGCTGCAGGTGTGGTGGTCGCGAGTAGAGGGCACGGGCATTCCATACCGACTGTTCGCGCTCTCAAATCTTGCTTCACTGCTGGCGCTGGCGGCGTATCCGACGCTGGTTGAGCCGTATCTCACGCTGCATGCGCAGCGCGTGACGTGGTGTTGCGGTTTTGCGGTGTTCACGCTGATTGCGGCGATGCTGACGATGCGCACGCGCTCGGCTGCAGGTGGAGAAGGGCAGCATAACGCAGAGAATGAAGTGGCTTTGCCGATGGCGACGCTATGGCAGAAGTTTTTGTGGCTGCTGTTGCCCATGGGCGCTTCCATGCAGTTGTGCGCGGTGACGAGCTACATCACGGCGAATATTGCGCCAATTCCTCTGCTCTGGATTCTGCCGCTTGCGGCGTATCTCATCACAATCATCCTGGCTTTTGAATTTCCACGGATGCTGCCGCGCGGCATAGTGGTGCGGCTTCTGGCGGTGATGCTCGGAGCGCTGGGCTACATGCTTTCACAGGTGGATGTCTCAGTGCGCATATGGATTGGCATCGGCTTCTTTCTCTTTGAGCTATTTGTCGCGTGCCTGTTCTGCCACAGCGAGGCATATGCGCTCAGGCCAAGGCGGGCATCCGAATCCACGGTCTTCTATCTGTTATTTGCTGCCGGTGGCGCGCTGGGTTCGTTCCTGATTGGCATCGGGTCGCCGCTGGTGTTCTCGTTCAACTACGACCTGGCCATCAGCTTTGCAGTAACGGCGCTGCTGGCCCTTGCGGCCACGTGGAATTCGAACTGGGGTCAGCGCCTGCTGTGGGCCGCCGCGAGCGCGATGATGCTGGTGCTGGTCTTCTGGCTGCATGTGGCCTACCAGCGGAGCACGATGGTGGCAGTGCGCAACTTTTACGCGGCGCTGCGCGTGAAGCAGAACTTCGGCTTTCCGGGCGCGACACTGCGCACGCTGACAAACGGCACTATTCAGCACGGGACGCAGATATTCGGCACGGACGAGCAGCGCAAGATGCCGACGACTTATTACGCGACGGATTCAGGCGTGGGACTTGCGCTGCGACTGTGTTGCACGGGGCGAGCACGGAATATTGGCGTGATAGGACTGGGCGCGGGAACGCTTGCAGCGTATGGGCAGCCGGGCGACCACATCCGGTTTTACGAGATCAATCCGGCCGTGGAACCGATTGCGCGGAATGTATTCACCTATATCCGCGAGTCGGGCGCGCAGATCGATGTTGTGCACGGCGATGCGCGGACTTCACTCAAGCGCGAGCCGCCGCAGGGGTTCGATGTGCTTGTGGTCGATGCGTTTTCCGGAGATGCGATCCCATTGCATCTGCTCACAGCAGAGGCTCTCGCGCTGTATCGGAAGCATCTGGGGCCGGGCGGGATTGTGGCCTTTCATATCTCGAACCAGCACGTGAACCTGGGGCCCGCAATTGCGCTGCTGGCGCAGAATGCGGGAATGAAGGCGATGCGCGTGTCGAGCCTTGCAGATGAGGATCGCGGCGAGTTCAGTGCAAGCTGGGTGCTGGTGAGCGACAACGCGGCGTTTTTCGCACAGCCTGAGGTTGCGGCTGCGGCGCGGCCTGCGGTGATCAAGCCCGGATTACGGCTGTGGACCGACGATTATTCGAGCCTTTTGCCGCTGTTGCGGTGGCAACAATGACTTGCCGCACATGCATCCGGCCCGATAAAGTGACAGCGTGCGCACAAGCGCCGTTTCGCCCCGCGAAAACCATTTATAGCCCGCTTTGAAGAAGGAATTCTTATGTCTGCAACGCCCATCTCTTCCACCACAATGCAGCAGGATATCGACTCGACTCTCCGCGAAAATCGCGTCTTTGCGCCGCCGGCGGAGTTCAGCACGCAGGCTCACATCAAGAACCTGGAAGAGTATGAAGCGCTTTATAAAAAGTCGATTGAAGATCCCGAGGCCTTCTGGGCCGGCATTGCGCAGGAGTTGCACTGGTTTAAGCCGTGGGACAAAGTGCTGGACTGGAATCTGCCATGGGCGAAGTGGTTTGTGGGCGGAAAGACCAACCTGAGCTACAACTGCGTGGATCGGCATGCGCTGGGGGAGCGAGCGCAGAAGACTGCGCTGATCTGGGAGGGCGAGCCGGGCGAGATTCGCCGGCTAACCTATGCGGAGCTGCATGCGGAGGTGCAGAAGTTTGCGAATGCGCTGAAAGGGCTGGGTATCAAGAAAGGTGACCGCGTGGCCGTTTACATGGGCATGACGCCGGAACTGGCGATTGCCCTGCTGGCCTGCGCGCGCATTGGCGCGGTGCACTCGGTGATCTTTGGCGGATTTGCGGCCAACGCTATCTCGGACCGCGTGAACGACTCGAGCTGCGTGGCGATTCTGACGCAGGACTCGAGCTACCGGCGCGGCAACGAGATCAAGTTAAAGCAAACCGTAGATGAGGCGCTGGCATCGTGCCCGACGGTGAAGCATACCGTCGTCTACAAGCGTACGGGCTCGGCTGTGAATATGGTGGAGGGCCGCGACTGCTGGTGGCACGATCTGGTTGCGAAAGCTGAAGCGGAGTGCCCGGCTGAGCCGCTCGACTCTGAAGATCCGCTCTATATTCTGTACACCTCAGGCACGACGGGCAAGCCAAAGGGTCTGGTGCACACGACGGGCGGCTATGCAGTGCAGACCTATCTGACGACGAAGTATGTCTTCGATCTGCGCGATGACGATATCTACTGGTGCACGGCGGATATCGGATGGGTGACGGGGCACTCGTATGTTGTGTATGGGCCGCTGCAGAATGGCGCTACCGTGCTGATGTATGAGGGCGCGCCGAATTATCCGGACTTTTCGCGGTTCTGGAAGATCGTG
>DASZXD010000327.1:0-6236 GCA_035546015.1 Occallatibacter sp. | reverse complement strand
GTTTTCTCCGCTGTAGCGCAGATAGCCCTGCTTGAAAAAAGCAGCAGCAGGCTCAGTATTGTTGTTGGCCGCATAATACGTGCCGCCCAGCCCCAACTGCCCCTGCGCGGCGACCGGCGAGACAGCATTAGCGGGAACATCGAGCACTGCCGGCTGTGACACTTCAAGCTCCCAGTCCCAGCGATGAATACGCTGCGCGATCCCAATCCGCAGCAGCGATTCCACGTAGCCGTAGCTATTCGCCTCCGGAGGCGCCGCGGGCCACTTCCACGCATCGACGCGGGTTCGATCCGAGACAAACACGCTGAATGGGAGGTTGCTCGAAGAGGATGTTTGGGCATGGCTCCGCGCAACGCCCGTTGCAGAGATCAACAGAAAAATGACGATATGAATCCACAAAAATTTGCGCACGTGCTCTCCTTGTCGTAATTACTAAAGCCTTGGTCGTTGTTCTTATCGCGCTCAACCGATATGCGGTGAGCAGGCGTCACGCTTCCGCCGCCTGCGGCAGAGCCTCGGGGCCCGTCTCCATCGTCGATGCGCCTGCCTCGCTCTCGCCGCGCAGCCAGAGCATCGGCAGACCTACAAAAACCAGGCCGCCGGCAAGATTGCCAATCGTCACTGGAAGCTGATTCCACAGCCACCAGTCTGCAATCGAGATGGGCGCCCCCATCCAGATGCCCGCGGGAATGACGAACATATTCACGACCGAGTGTTCGTAACCGAGCGCGAAAAACATGAAGATGGGCAACCAGCAGGCAGCGATCTTGCCCAGCGTCGAGCGCGAGCTCAGCCCCATCGTCACGCCCATGCAGACCATCCAGTTGCAGAGCGCGGCCTTCAGCATCGCGAGCCAGATGCCGCTGAGCCCGAGCTTCTGATACCCCAGCGTCTTTGCCTGTGCGGCTGCAACAATCAATGCGCCGGCGCCTGCGGGCGCGGCGTGATGAAACTGGGTCTGCACCGCCGCATACATCCACGCGTAGAGAAGCCCGCCTGCCAGGTTGCCGGCAAACACCGCCGCGAGATTGCCCATCGCCCTGAGCGCGCTCCCCTCACCGGCAATCCACGCCGCCGGAATCATGGCAAAGCTACCGGTCACAAGCTCCAGGCTCAGGAGAACGATCATGGCAAATCCGGCAGGAAAAAGCACTGCGCCCACAACTGGCGGCAGTCCCTGTGCATTTGCAGTGAAAGCAACCGTAGTGGCAAAGCCGAGCAGCGATCCTGACAGAATTCCGCGCAGCAACAACTGCCTCACCGGCAACCGCAGTTTCAAGGCGCCGTTCGACACAAAAGTCCCCGCAACCTCTGAGAGGCTGACATAGTCCATGAGTTTTCCTTTCCGGTTGATTCAGTACCAGATCATGCGCACACGCAGTTCTGGCCGCGGCGCGTAGAGATACTTCGCAACAATGTCAAGATTGCTCAGCGGAGAGCGGGGAAGATTGCTGTGTATCAAACAGCGGACACTGCATGGTGCCCATGAGGGGATGTTCTTCTAACGGTTAACACAGCTTCCATGCATATTTCAAGAGCAATTTATATTTGCGGCGGCACGCGCAGGCGCAACAAGAACCGCATCAGCTGATTGGATTGAGAAGAAAAATCAGAATGGCGGAGAGGGTGAGATTCGAACTCACGGAACCCTTACGGGCTCGGCGGTTTTCAAGACCGCTGCCTTAAACCGCTCGGCCACCTCTCCGTATCTTTGAGAGTAGTACATCGCACGCGTATCCTTCAACGCGGCGCCAGCGGCGCAGCCTCTACCATCTCTCCCAACCGCGTCCCTTTCGTCTCCGGATACCACCGGAGCACAATTGCCACCTGCGCCCCCATCAACACTGCCAGCAGCTCGAAGCTCCCGCGCGGCGCCGCCGCCTGCAGCACCGGAAAGATCCCGACCAGCCCCGCATTCGTCACCCAGTGCACCAGTGCTCCATAGCCCTGCCCTCTGCCGCGCACCGCGAACGGAAACAGCTCTGACAGATACACCCACGCCGCTGCGCCCTGCGAAAACGAGAAGAATGTGTTGTACGCCACCAGAATGCCGAGATAAAACCACACTCCCGCGTGCCGCCCGGCTGCCAGCCCCAGCGCGCACAGGCAAACTGCCATCCCCGCTGAACCCCACATCAGCAGCGGCCTCCGTCCCACGCGATCCACCAGCATCATGCCCAGCGCCAGCATTACCAGGTTCAGGCAGCTCACCACCACCGCGCACACATGACTCGTCAGGTGGCCCATCCCCGAGCCAGAGAGCAGATCGAGCAGATAAACGCGCAGAATGGTCACTCCGCAAAGCTGATTGAACAGCGCCACGCTGGTAGCCAGCAGCACAAGCCTCAGGTACTTGCGCTGAAACAGCCGTTCCTGCGCTGCTGTCGGCGCTGCTGTCGTCGCGCCACTCTCGCCTGTCCATTCTTCCGGCGCAAAGCCCAGCCGCTCTGCCGACTCATTTGCATCTCGCTGCCTTCCGCGCCGTGCCAGCCAGTGCGGTTCTTCCGGAAGCCAGTGCAGCAGCGCAAGCAGAGAAGCCGCCGGCACCGCACCCAGCCCAAGACACCACTTCCACGCCGCCGTCTCTGCCACGCTGCGCGCCACCATCGCGCTCACCGCAAAGGCCAGCAAAACACCCGCGCCAATCTGCAGCTGAAACAGCCCCACGAACCGCCCGCGCAGCGCCCGCGGCGCAATTTCGGCAAGGTAAAGCGGGCAGCCAACAACAAAGCCGCCAATGCTCATTCCCGCCACAAACCGCAGCCCGGCCACAGCCGCCCACGGAAACGCAACCGGCGCAGCCAGCGCGAATGACACCAGTGCATATACGAAGGCGCAGCCGGCAATCAGCCGGCGGCGGCCCAGCATGTCGGCAAGCCGTCCCGCCGCCAGCGACGCGCACACCGCACCCCACAGGGAAATGGAAACAGTAAGCCCCAGCGAGCCCGGCATCAGCACATATGCATGCGCAAGCCCGCGCGTCGCGCCGGAAAGTGCGCCAAGGTCGTAGCCAAACGCAGTTCCGCCCAGCGAGCACACCACGGCTGCGGCCACGCGCCGGCTGCGCACCGCCGCGTGTACATCCGTCATCGGTTCCATGCCGGAAAGGAAGCTCACTTTCGGCATTCTACGCGCTGTGTTTGCTCTTATTGCACCGGCACGCGAATCACCGTCACGCTCTCGTGCGGCAGCGTAATCTCGAGCGGCTCTGCGCCTCTCGCCGCAATCGTTCCCGGCACCGGGACAATGTGCTCCGGCTCCACTTCCGTGTTCTGCTCATAGCGGCTCTCCGCGCTGATCGTCTCCACCTTCGCCGCCGCCGTAGCTTTCAGCCCGCCCAGGTCGAACCTCGTTGGCACGTCCGCATTCAGGCTGCGATTCACGCACAGCAGCGTCACCGTCTTGCCATCCGCGCTGCGCGTCGCCACTACGTCGATATACGGAATATCCTCTGCATGGTCCAGCGGCCTGTCGCCGCCCGCCACGTTATAGCTGCCCGAGTCCGACGTTACCGGCAGCATCGTATCGCCGGCCACCGCCGTATACATCCTGAAAACGTAATACGCCGGCACCGCATACACCTGCTCGCGCTTCTTCCAGATGCCCGCGAACTCCTGGCTCCCGGTCATGTCGGTGATCTTGATTTCTGCGCTGTGCCGCAACACCGTATTCAGAAATCCGCCCGCCATCACTGCTCCGCCCTCATTCATCCAGCTCGGGCTCTCGTCAGTAAAGTTGCGCTCGCCATAACCCTTGCTGTTGAAGAGCCACTCCGTCACTGCCTGGTGAACCTTGCCCTTCAGTTCAGGATTCGCATCGATCTGCGCCTGCACCTTGTCGAAGTAAGGCCCCACTGCGTACGGCAGCGCATACGCCGCAGCAGCCGTAAAGTCCGGCGTCGCATTCATCAACGCAGGATGATTGGTCCCCAGAATGAAGTGCTCCGAAAGATAATCGAACGTTCCCGCCGGATTCTTGAGCTGCTCCGCGTTCCACTTTCCGTCTGCCATCGGCCCCAGCCCCGTGGCGATAATCTCCGCGTCCGGATCGGCCGCCTTCACTGCCCTGCTGAACTCAAGCGTGCCCGGCCCGATCTCGTCCACCGTTTTGTAGCCCACCTGCCAGTGCCCATAGAGTTCGTTGCCCAGCTCATAGATCACGCGCCCCTTGCGATGCGCGCGGATATACTTTACCCACTCTGCTGCTTCCTCCGGCGTTCCGCTGCCCATGTTGATGTCGAACTGCGGCACCGCGCCAATCAGGTCGCACAGTTGCAAAAACTCATCCGTGCCCAGCGTGTTGAACTCCGGAATTCCCCAGGCAATGTTTTCGAGTGTCGGCCTCTTGTCGATCGGGCCGATTCCATCGCGCCAGTGATACGTCGACGTGTAGTTGCCGCCCAGCCGCAGCTCCGTCAGATGCATCGCTTTGGTCATCGCCACTTCATCCGGATCGAGCACGCCGATGGCATCCTCGGGCATTACAGAGAACTCGTCCACATCCACGCGCTCCGTGCCTTCCACCGCCACGCCGAAGTCCACTGCCTCAAGCCGCCGCACCTGTCCCGGCTTCAGTTCCAGCTCAGTGGTATACTTCGTCCACTCGCCGGCCGGCGCATCCACATGCGCCTCTGCCAGTGTCTTACCCGTCTCCACGTCGCGAAACAGCACCGTCAGCCCCGTGGGCCCGCTCACGTGCTTTGCGTACAGTGACACCTTGTACTTCAGCTCGCGCTGCACCGGCAGATACGCCTTCTGCATAATGCCTGTCTGCTGATTCGGTGCGCCCATAATCTCCAGCGACTGCCAGCTGTTCGCCGCGTCGCCCACGTGCAGCTCATAGCGATTGCCCGCTGCCGTATTCAGCGGCTGCCACGGCAATGGAATCCCAGTCGTATTCGTCGACTCAATCAGCTCAGGCCGCTCCGTGAACATGCCCTCGAGATTTGTGTGGTTCCACAGCCCGGCCTCGAGGCTTCCGTTCGTCAGAATCTCCGCCACCACGCCGCCGTTGATCGAGTGCCCGATGGGCTCGAGAAAGCTCCCGAAGATCGATGCCGGAATCTTCTCCGTTCCCTGCGCGCTCACGTGCACCGTCACTGCCTGCGGCATTGGCCGCGACTCCGTGATCTGTGCATGCACGCTCATGGTTACCAGCAGCAATGCGCTCGCTACAACCCATCCACACCGCAACACCTGCATGAATCCCACTCCTCTTTTTTTCTGAGCCGTATCCAACAGCTCGATTGCCCGTCATAAACACGCGAGCGCCGCAGCCATCACACTTGCTGCGGCGCTCGCGCTTTCAGGCCACCGTCAGAACGACAGGTTGGCTCCAACCTGCACAATGCGTCCGTTGCCCGAATTGGTCGCAGTTACTTTGCCGAAGTTGCCTGATGTCACACCGCTCGCAGGATTGGCAAACTGCGGATGGTTCCAGGCGTTGAAGAACTCGCCGCGTACCGTAAAGCTCATCGACTCGTGAATGGGGAAGTTCTTGTGCACGCCCATATCCCAGTTATTCACTCCGGGACCGGTCAGAATGTCGAAGCCCGACGTGCCAAAGTACCACTGCGAACCGCTGGTATTGTGCGGGTCAGTCGCGGGATTCACAAAGCACTGCGAATTGACCGAGGCCACCGTACCCGTATAGATCCAGTACATCCCATTCGACTTCAGGTTCTTGTTCTGCAACTCGCTTCTGCCGTTGCAATAACGGTCTGCCTTGATGTTTGCCGGCGACCAGTTCGTGTTGTTCGGCGCAGAAACTGAGAACGGATTGCCCTTCTGCATGGTCACAATGGCATCCACATTCCAGCCGCCCACCACGCCATCCAGAACCTTGTTCATGTCGCGGCCCACGGCGCGTCCGCGGCCCACCGGCACATCGGCCACTGCACTCACCACCAGCGACTGCGGAACGTTCGATGTCGTCGGGCCCCAGTCGCAACGGAAGCAGCTCTTGTCCTGGTTCAGCGTGCCGTTGCTGCCCTCGGTCGCATCGGACAGCGACTTCTGCCACGTATAGTTCGCCACCAGGCTCAGACCCTTGGTGAACTGCCGCTGGAACTTCACCAGCATCGCGTTAAAGCTGCCGTTGCCGATGTTGTTCACCTCCTGCATATACGAGTACTTGGGGTAGAACGGGTTCTTTGTCAGGTCGTATGTCTGTACGCCGGGCGACGAGCCGTCCCATGGGTTCCAGTTCTTCTGCAGGTGATGCGCTTGGTTTCCGAT
>DASZXD010000326.1:0-1689 GCA_035546015.1 Occallatibacter sp. | reverse complement strand
TTCAATCGTGATCGGTACAACGTAAGTGAAGTGGGCCGAGAACGACATCGCTGGTGTATCGAACAGAATTGTGATCGGTCCGCCATCATCAGTGACGACGTTCACGCCGGAAGCTGGAGGAAAATCCAACTCCAGTAGTGTCCGGCTATAAGTCGAGTAGGCTCAACTGGATAGGAAATGGCGCTGATTTTTCTCCGGAATGAGTTGCCTGGAAGGCCTGTAAAATGGGGGTTCGCTCAAAAACCGAGACGCTGGCGACCTGTAGAATCTGGTAGAGACTGGCAGACAAGCCGAGTTCCTTGCGGACGATGGCCACCAGCACATACACCGCGATCGCGATCCACACCTGAGTGCGCACGGCGTTGGGGCTGAGGCCGTAGAAGGCCTTGATGCGCAGATGTTGCTTGATCCACTTGAAGAACAGTTCGACCTGCCAACGAGCCTTGTACAGATGGGCGATGGTGAGCGCGGGCAGGTCGAAGTTGTTGGTCAGAAACACGAGGAAGCGCTGACGTTCGGCATCGAAGAAACGCACTCTGCGCAAAGCTGCCGGATAGTGCTTGGCCGAAGCGGGCGTGGCGGGGATGACGGTGTGATCGCTGCGGATGCCGGTGGCAGGATCTGCCTGGTGGGAGTAGCGGCGCTGAAGCAAGACATTGTCCTTGGCGCGCGTGACGAAGAACGCAGCGGCCTGTGTCAGGCGATAGAGGCGCTCAAAGTCGAGATAGCCGCGATCCATCACATAGAAGGCGCCGGGTTCGGGCGCGATCTGATCGAGGAGGTTTACATCATGCACCTTGCCGTCGGTGACGCGCACGAATACCGGGATGCTGCCGTGCAGATCGAGCAGCGTGTGCAGTTTCACGGCCCCTTTGCGTTCGCGGAAGCGAGCCCACGGAAACAAGGCCAGACACAGATCGATGGTCGTGGAGTCGAGCGCGTAAGCGCTGTGCTGGAGGTCCTCGCCGAAGGGTTCGTGAGCATAGAGCTGGCGGGCGCGGGCGATGAGGATCTGCGCGAAGTCGGCGAAGATGCGCCAGTCGTGGCGCTCGTTGGCGTCGGCGAGAGTGGAGCGGGAGACGCGTCCGCGAATGCCCATGTGATAGAGCTTGTCGGGAGAACTGCGCAGGCACGCTTCGATATCGCGTAGGCTCTCGCGGTAAGTGAGTTGCGCGAAGGCCATGCACAGGAACTGGTCCCAGCAGGAGAAGCCACGTAATCGACGGTCGCCACTGTAGCGCGCCACGCAGCGGCGAAACTCGCGATCGGGCAGGAAAGACATCAGTTGCGAGAACACCGTCCGGCCAAGGTTCATGCCTCATGGTGTCTGATTGCCGTTCAAATCGCGGCAACAGAAAATCACCCTAAGTGGCCGTCCTTCAGGTGGTTGCCCAGACCGCCCCAGTCGTTAGCCGGACACTAGTGATAAAATTTATAGGATGAAACAGTTGCAATTTGTGATATGTTGTGTGGCATGATTCGCCGCCTTCGCAAAATCACCAGTTGCGTCTTTGTATTTGCCTGTACCTACCCTTCCTTTGGACAGGCATCGCTGGACATACAGCCCGCTAAACTTCTGCCAACAAATAATTCAGAGATCGACCAGTACAACCAACAGTATTTAAGGCTGACCCGCACCCTTATTCACCCTAAGAGCGTGGCAGACACCTTTGGGAAGCGGATCGGTCA
>DASZXD010000325.1:0-7963 GCA_035546015.1 Occallatibacter sp. | reverse complement strand
TACGCCGGCCCATGGAACGAGAAGGTCTACGACTCGGCCTACGTAAAGGAGCTTTATCGCCAGATTCAAGCTGCCCATCTCGACACCAAGATCGTCTGCTGCGACGAGTATCCTGGCGAGGGCCGCGGCCAGTGGTCCATTGCCGACGAGATGCTTAAGGACCCTGAGCTTGCACAGGCGGTCTCCGTTATCGGCGTTCACTATCCGCTGGTCGATGGCCACATCCGCACTACCGACGCGGCACGCCGCACCGGTAAACCGCTCTGGTCAAGCGAAGACCAGCCCAACCCGGGCAGCGGACCGTTCCTCAGCCGTGACTGGCCCGTTGGCGGGCGCATTCTTGCGCACCTCTACAACCAGAACTATCTCGAAGGCTCGCTTACTTCCACCGAGATCTGGAGCCCCATTACTTCGTACTATGACAATCTGGCCGCGCCCAACTCCGGCCTGATGTACGCCAACACACCATGGTCCGGACACTACGATGTGCAGGGCGCTATCTGGGCCACGGCGCACACAACTCAGTTTGCACAGCCCGGCTGGCAATATCTCGATGCTGCCTCCGGCTATCTGCCAGAGAGCGGCAGCTATGTGTCGTTGCGTTCTGCCGACGGCAGGAACTGGAGCGTGATTCTCGAAACGATAGGTGCGAAAAAAACGCAGCCCGTGTCATTCCGGCTGACCGGCGGACTCGCCACGACCGAAGTGCACATCTGGGAAACCAACCAGACACATACCTTCGATCACGTGGCCGATGTCGTGCCCACCGATGGCAAATTCGACTATAACTTCGATCCCGACTCGCTCTACTCGCTCACTACCACCACCGGCCAGGGCAAAGGGACCGCCGTTCCGCCGCCGGCCGCGCCCTTCCCTATGCCCTACGCCGACGACTTCGAGCAGACGCCTATTGGCCGTGCGCCGAAATACCTCGCCGATCAGGACGGTGCATTTGAAGCGCATCCCTGCCAAGGCCGCAACGGACGCTGCCTCGAACAGGTCATCACCGAAGTTCCTGTTCCATGGGGACCGGAGCCCAATCCCTTCACACTGGCCGGAGATGCCAACTGGACCGATTACGCCGTTTCTGCCGATGCGCACTTCCTGAGCGATGCTCCCGCTGCAGTCATTGGCCGCATTGATTCGTCAGATGTTTTTCAGGACGGCCGCGCGCTCTGGCCCAGCGGCTACATTCTGCTCCTCAAGCCGGACGGCGTATGGCAACTGCTCTCTGCGCAGTACAAACGACCCACCGTAACGCTTGCCTCTGGCACAGCAAAGATCGACCGCACGCAATGGCACCACCTCGAGCTGCGCTTCCACGGCAACCAGATCGAAGCTCTGCTCGACGGCGCATCGCTGGCCGCGGTTCACGATACGGCACACACACACGGCATGTTCGCGCTCGGTACAGGATGGAACCGCATCCAATTCGACAGCCTGCACGTTGCGCCCTGAGTTCTCATCTCCATTCGATACACTCATCCACAGGAGGAAGCCCGAGTACCACCATGCCTCATCCTCAGATCAAATTCGGCACTGACGGCTGGCGCGGCGTCATTGCCGACGATTTCACCTTCGCCAATGTGCGCACCGCGGCTGAAGCCATTGCCGCCTACATCCACGCGCAGGAATCTCCGGTGAAAGGTCTCTGCATTGGCTATGACACACGCTTCGGCTCCAAGGCCTTTGCGCATGCCTGCGCCGAGGTGGCTGCCGCCACCGGCATTCCCGTCATGCTGGCCGGAGCGGTTACGCCAACGCCTGCACTGAGCTACGGCGTGCGGGAGCGCGGCGCGGCGGGCGGCATCATGATCACCTCGTCGCACAATCCCGCGCAGTGGAACGGCGTGAAGTACAAAGCGTGGTATGGCGGCTCGGGCAAACCGTCGATCATCGCCGCCATCGAGTCGTATCTTGGCAAGCCGGTTCCCAAAGCCGCACAGCCCGCACGCATCACCATCGTCGACTTTCTGCCCACGTATCTCAAAGCCATCGAGAGCTTCGCCGATCTCGATCTCATCGCCAAGTCCGGCATGAAGTTTTGTATTGACTCGATGTACGGCGCGGGCAGCACCATCCTCTCCGATATCTTCGCGCGCATCGGCGTGGAGCACGTGCAGATTCGCGCCAATCCTGACCCGCTCTTTCCCGGCATCAACCCCGAGCCGATTGAGCCACACATCCGCGCTCTCGGCGAAACGACCAGGGCCAACGGCTGCCACGCCGGCTTGTGCACAGATGGCGACGCCGACCGCGTGGGCGCAACCGACGAGCACGGCAACTTCGTCGATCCGCACAAGATTTATTCAGTTCTGCTGAGCTGGGTGCTGCGCCGCAAAGGCTGGCCGGGGGCGGTGACGCGCGCTTTCAACACCACCAAAATGCTCGACCGCATCGCGAAGAAGCATGGCCGCGAACTCATCGAACATGGCATCGGCTTCAAGTTCGTATGCGACTACATGCTCGAGCGCGAGATCGTCATGGGCGGCGAGGAGTCCGGCGGCATCGGCTTTCAGCGCCACTTGCCCGAGCGCGATGGCCTGCTGAACTGCCTGCTGCTGGCCAACGTGATGGCGGAGGAAGGCAAGACTCTCGGCCAGCTCGTCGCCGATCTGCAGGCAGAGTATGGCGAGCATCAGTACGGCCGCATCGATCTGCATATTGCCGACGACATCAAGAACGCTGCTATCGCACGCGCCAAAGCCTTACAGCCCGGCGACACGACATTCGCCGGTATGCCCATCCTGCGCGTGGAAACACTCGACGGCGTGAAGTTCTACCTCGACAACCCCGAAGCTGCCAGCAAACCGAACGCCGCCGAAACCTGGCTGCTGCTGCGCGCCAGCGGCACCGAGCCGCTCATGCGCATTTATACCGAGTCATGCTCGAAAGAATCAGTGGCGAAGCTGCTTGAATCGGCACGCGCCTTTGCGCTGAACGGTTAATTCACGGAGACGACATGTTCATTCATATCTTTGGATTTCGCTGGAAGCCCGAAGCAACGGACGCCGACAAGGCCCGCGCCGAAAAGGACATTCTCGCCTTTCGCGATACGATTCCCGGCCTGCTCGAAGTCCACGTCGGCCCCAACATCTCGCCGCGCAACCAGGGATTCACCTACGCCGGCTTGATGAAGTTCACCGACAAAGCCGCCTGCGACGCCTACACCATTCATCCCGCCCACCAGGCCCTGCTTTCCTGGCTCGTTCCGCTCATCGACCCCGTCGAGCTCGACTTCGAAGCGTAGCGCCAGCCGCATCTGCGCTGCCTCTGTAACGATCCAACTCCTCCCGACACTAGCCCAGTCGCGGGGGGATTCACTGCGTAGCCCTCCGGCCGGTGCACAAGTTTTCATTGACACCGAATGGACAGGCTCGCATAATCGCGGCGTGTCACCTCGAGCAAAAGCCGAAGCCGCCTCGCTGCCTGACTATGAGGCGCGGGCCAGGGTGGCCAATACTCTGCTGCAGAGCTGCCGGCCGGAGCGCTATGTCTACCTGGCCTTTGCCGGACTTGCGGCTCTCGGCGTGCTCGCCGCGCTCGTCTGGATCGTGGTGAACAAACAGTCGGGCAGCCTGGAGATTGGCGCGCTTACCAGTTGCAGCGGTCTCATCACCGTTACCGGCTACCGCATTCTGCGCATCCAGAGCGTGGTATTTAACGCGGTCTTCGGAACCAAGCTCTAGCAAAGGGTTGAGGCAGGCCAATGGCAGACCCCGAGATCCCTGAGCACAACGCCGCATGGGAAGCTGAAGTAAAAGCCATGTCCGAGCGGCTGGCACGCGAGTCGCGCCGTTCCGGCATCATCGGATTCCTTGGCGGCATGGTGGTCATGGGCGGATTGTGCATCCTGGTCTGGTCGGGCATGAACCAGATCAATAAAAATAAAACCCTTACCACCGAAGTCGCCACCAAGACAGCACAAGTCAACGAGGCACAGCAGCAGGCTACTACCGCCAACGAGCAGGCCACCACTGCAAAGACCGTACTGAGCACCACCGTTGAAAACCTGCAGTCGCAAGGCGGCGCGGCTTCAGCCTCCGTCACCTCCGCACTCGACCAGGCCTTTGACGCCAATCCCGGCGCCGCCAAACTCCTTGTCCGGGTTTATATCCATATCCACGCACGGGACCAGCACAGCCGCGCACAGGAGGTGGCGCGCACACTGCGCAGCGCCGGCTATATCGTTCCCGGCATCGACATGAAGCCGCAGAGCGTAAAAGTCTCGCAGGTTCATTACTACTCAAACGACAGCCAGAGCCAGTCAGACGCTGAGGCCATTGCCAAGGCCGCGTCAGCCGCCGGCATACAGGTCATCACCCGCCAGGTTCCACCGTCGCCAATGGACAAAAACAAACCCCGCGCTTACGGCCTCTGGCTCGCCGACAACATCCAGTAAAGACCCAGTTAGCAACACATCTATACAGCCTTACGGTTGGCCGTGGCAGCGGATTCCTGCCGTCTTTCGGATGTATTTATAAATATTTCGTTTTCTACTTGACAATTTTATTGTGTATACACAATATTATGTCGTGCAGGAAAATAATTCGAGATCGACGGCACCAGGCGAAAGCGGCCTCTACAACCGCATCGCCGTCCTGCGCGCCGAGCGTGGAGTCAGCCGGCAGGAGCTGGCCGATGCGCTTGGCGTGAACTACCAGACCATTGGCTTTCTCGAGCGCGGCGATTACGGGCCGAGCCTCAAGTTAGCCTTCGCCATTGCCGCCTACTTCGGCCTGCCCATCGAGGCGATCTTTTCAACTGAGCCGCTCAAGCCGTTAAGTCTGCAGGTATATGCGGGTAGTCAGTCTACGGAAAAGGGGTAACCATGAATACGGAATATGCCGTGGGGAACATTCGCATTCATTTCGAATCGCGCGGCCGCCACCGCTGGTTTGTCGCTCTCTGTTATGCCGTATTTGCAGTGTCCGATTTGGTCTGGTGTTTCCTTAGCCCGAAGATGAACCCGAGCGCCAACCTAAAAGAGGCCACCGGTGCATGGATCATTGCCGGGTGCATGATTCTGGGTGCGGCGCTCGTGATCGTTTTTACAGGTATCGCCGGCGACATGCGCAGCCGTGGCGATGAGCGCGAAATGCATCGCCGCGAGCACGCATACTTCAAGGCCTATTTCATTCTCGGAAATTTTCTCGTGAGTGCGCTCGTCGCAAGCTATTTCAGGGGACCCAATCCGATCTCCCCGCTGCTGCCTCAGACCCTGCAGGAATTTCTTGCGCGACTGCCACTCATGTTGCTCGGAGCAGCCGGCATCCTTTACATCACCCTGCCGCAGGCAATGCTGCAGTGGACCGAACCCGACATGGAGAAACTCCAATGAATGCCGAACTCGTCTTCTTCGGCAAACGCGTAGACATGGCTCAGCGTCATCGCCGGCGTATCCTTGTTATTGCCATCTACGCCGCACTCGCCGTGCTTATGGCCTGCCTGTGGCGGTTTACACAATGGCATGGATCGGGCATCTGGGCTTTCTGGGCTGTCATGCTCGCCTGCCGGTTCTTTCTGGGCGGCTATTACGCCGGCGGACTAGTAAAGCCGTTCAGCAACAAAGCGCCGCGCCGCACGGAGCAAGCTCCTCCACTACTGATGCTCAAGCTCCGGATCTACCGGCCACTGCCGGCAGAGGGAGAGCCTTATCGCAACGACGAACGCGAATTGCGCCAGCGCGACCACGCGCACTATGCCGCATATCAGACGCTTGGCGGCGCACTAGCTGTTGTCTGGCTGCTGGCATCCATTCGCAATGACAGCCCGAAGGTCTTCGACTGGCTCACCATGCCGTCTGACGAGCTCTTCTGCGGACTGACGATGATCGCGCTCACGCTCTTTCTCACGCTGCCGCAAGCCATTCTGCTGTGGTCCGAACCGGACATGGAAGCTGACTGAGCCGCTTATTTCTTCGCCGTGCGCTCGAACATGCGCGCGTCAAAGACGAACGGCTGCGGCTGATCGATGCGCACTTCACGCATGCGCGGATGCAGCGGATTGAGCAGCACATTCCACTCCGGGCGGATCGGCACCGAGGGAACCCGCAGCGCCAGCGACGAGCCTTCGCGAATCCATGCATCGCCAACTGCGCGGGTTGTGGCTGGGTCGGCCCACCACTCAGCCGGAAGCTCTGCCGGTTCTATCGTCCGGCCCGGCTCGCCTTCAGGCAATGCGGCGGAGATGGCGACCAGGTCGTCCGGCGCCTGCGCCGGTTCGAGATGAACAAACATCTCGATGGCCGCCAGCGCCAGTGACGGCGAGCAATAGACCATCGGCACGCCGCGCGAGTTCCACCGCCCGCCGAAACGCCGCGCGCCCTCTCCGCTGAATGCCGTAGCTGCGTGCAGCGCTCGGCAAAGCCGCCAGACAAGCATTAGGAATATACGCCGTAGGCAATGCGGCCCAGCACGTCTTCCACCTCGCGCACGCCGGGGTCGGTGTCGAGCTGGTCGAGCGGCCGCCCGCCGCGCAGCACGCGATTCGGCGTCTTCAGCCACTGCGTCGCCTTTTCCTCGCTGCCCAGCGCGTCCACCGCTGCCGTATAAACCTGCGCCAGCCGCACCGTGCGGTCGCTTTCGGCCGCCGTCAGCCGCGAGTGGCGCTGCAGCCGCCGCGTCAGCGTCCGCTGCGGAATGCCAATCTTTTCAGAGATCTGCGCCTGAGGCAGTTCAAGCCGTTTGGCCAGCAGAAACAGCGACTGGGCCGGCAGCCCTTCGCGCACCAGTTCTGCTAGAGCACCGCCCTGGTTCGCCGGCCGGCCCAGAACCGGCTCTCCGCCAAGCAGATCGGGAACAGAATGTGCCGCCATGGCGCGCCCTCCGGAATCAGTATACGCCATTTGGCTATTTCTATGACGCCAAATTTACTGAATGATCGCGATCTTGGCCCGCTTACCCAGCCGGACGACAACCTTGGCCGGCAGAGAAGAGATCGAGAAAAACGCGCCTTCCGCGGTTTCTCCATCGAGCCTGACCGCTTTTTCGGCAATCTTGCGGTTTGCCTCTGCTCCGCTCGCAGCAAGCCCGAGCGCAACCAGCAGTTTGGGCAGTCTAACCTGATTCGGCTCCGGTCCTGCTACATCCGCGAAGGCCACCTGCACCTCTTCAAGATCCTCGGCCGTCTCCTTTTGCTGGAACATCCGCGCCCAGTTCTCGTCCGCACTCAGCGCAGCGGCTTCGCCGTGGAAGCCGGCGGTGATCGTCCGCGCCAGTTTCTTCTTGGCCTCCATCGGATGGAGCTTGCCCGCCGCGACATCGGCCCGCATCGCGTCGATTTCCGACTGCTTGAGATCGGTGAGGAAGACCCAGTACTTCCACATCAGCTCGTCGTTGATGCTCATCAGCTTGCCGTACATCTCAGAGGGCGGCTCGTTGATGCCGATGGCATTATTGAGCGACTTGCTCATCTTCTGCACGCCGTCCAGG
Source organism: Occallatibacter sp. (assembly GCA_035546015.1). Classification (GTDB taxonomy): domain Bacteria; phylum Acidobacteriota; class Terriglobia; order Terriglobales; family Acidobacteriaceae; genus Telmatobacter. The sequence continues at coordinate 530 of DASZXD010000325.1, read as the reverse complement.
CCTTCGAGAATCGGCGTCATCAGCACGATCTGCGGCTTCTGCCCGTATTGGCGCTGCAGCTCGCGGCCGGCACCGAGGTTAAAGCGCTGATCGGTGCCGCCCAGCTCGACATCGCATTCGAGAGCCACGGAGTCATAGGCCTGCATAAGGGGGTAGAGGAGCTCATGCAGGCTTATGGGCTGCTCGGCCTGGAAGCGTTTGTGGAACTCATCGCGTTCCAGCATTTGCGAAACCGTGAAGTGAGACGCCAGCCGGATGGTGCCCTCGTAGCCCAACTTGCCCAGCCACTCCGAGTTGTAGCGGACCTCAGTTTTGCCCGCGTCGAGGATTTTAAAGACCTGCTCCTTGTAGGTCTCGGCGTTGCGGTCGATCTCCTCACGGGTGAGCGGCTTGCGGGTCACGTTGCGGCCCGTGGGGTCGCCAATGAGCGAAGTAAAGTCGCCGACCAGAAAAATCACGGTGTGGCCGAGCTGCTGAAAGTGGCGCAGCTTGCGCATCAGCACGGTGTGGCCCAGGTGCAGGTCAGGAGC
>DASZXD010000324.1:0-9841 GCA_035546015.1 Occallatibacter sp. | reverse complement strand
ATCTGCGAGGCGCCATTTGACGCCGTGCTGCCGCTGATGACGATGGCGCCGATCTGCTTGCCGGTGACCCAGCCTGTTTCTTCAATGGGTGTGTAGCCGGTAAAAAAGAAGCTTGCGCGCGAGTAGCCAAATCGAGCGGTGTTGAGCAGCGAAGGTGAAAAGACATGTTGTTCCTGCACGCTGGCAACCTGTTCGCGCAGGCTTTCGTTAATCAGGCTATAAGGGTTAGCAGACGGTGTATCGGCGCGGCTGTCGTCAACCGTGTAGACGGCGAAGAGCAGGTCCTTGCTGGTGAGATTCGCATCGAAGCGCGTGGTGCCGAAATCCTCCTGAATGTGCTGAGGCGGATGGCTGAAGGCTTCGGCGATGCCGCTGCCGAGTTCGGGGCCATTCTGAACTGGCCATAGATTGAGAAGAGGTACGACGGCAGAGTTTACCCCGACGTACGTTTCGTTGCCCGAAGAGTCGGGCAAGTAGCCCTGGCGTGCTTCGTTGTCGGGTACGAGCGTAACAGCGCTCAGGCCCCAGTTCTGGCGAAAGCCTTCGTAGTTGCCGAAGAGAAAGAGCTTGTCTTTTTTAATAGGGCCACCGAGCGATCCGCCGAACTGGTTACGTTGGAACTCGGGAATGGTCGACTGGTCAAAGTAATTGCGTGCATCGAGCGCACTGTTGCGCAGGAACTCGAAGGCGCCGCCGTGTAACTGGTTAGTGCCTGAAGTGGTGACGATGCTGATCTGCGCGCCGTCGCGCTTGCCGTAGCTCGCACCGTAGGTGTCTGTAACCACATTGAACTCGCGCACGGCATCGACACCGAGCAACTGGCCGCTGGTGCCGCCTGGGGTTACATTGATGAGCGATGCGCCGGTATACTCGATGCCATTCAGCAGGAAGAGATTGTCCTGCGGGCGGTGGCCGCTCACGCTGAACATATTGCCTACCGACGAGTTCGAGCTGCCGATGCCACCGGAGCGCTGGCCGGTATAGTTCACCGTTGCCGGGTTGAGTGTGAGCAATTCGTCGTAGCTGCGGCCATTGAGCGGCAGCTCTTTTACAGCGCGTTCGTCAATGAGGCCCGAGGTCTGCTGCGAGGTTGTGTTAACGCCCGTAGCTTCGGCCTGGACGACAACATCCGTACGCACTGAGTCAATGCTCAACTGGAAGTCCACTTCGAGACTCTGTGCAACGACGAGCGAGATCCCGGTGCGTTCCTGCGCTGCAAAACCATCGTGCGCCGCCGTCACGGTGTAGTTGCCTACAGGCACGCTGGGCGCGGCATAGCGGCCGTCCGCGCCGGTGGTCAGCTTGCGTGAAGCGCCAGTTTCAAGTTGCCGCACCAGAACGGTTACGCCGCTCAGCGCCGCGCCGCTCGAATCGCGCACAGTGCCGCTCAGTGTGGCGCCCACTACCTGCGCGTGCGCAACAAGCGCACTGCCAGCCAGCAGGAAAGCTGCCACGGCCGCAAAAATGTATTGTTTATACTGCCGAAATATCACTTGAGCCTCCTTGAAAGTCTCAGTTGAACCGCTGTTGCCTGCAGCGAGCACCAGCGATCGGTGCCTGCCGTGGCATACGGTGCGCATGGCGCAGCGCACATTAGAGTTGGAAATGGATAGGAATGAAAATCAGCGGCAACAGCAGCGACAACAGCAACCGCAGGCCCGCCGGGAGGCAGGCATCATGCGCCGCGAATCAGGAAGAAGGTGCAACACTCTGCTCATCTACTTCAGGTCCGGTGGGGAATTTTTGAGCCGCAGCCTTTCGCGGTTTTGCGATGGGGCGGAATCAGCTCAAGAAAGTAACCGGGAAAATTTCCCCAGAAACACGAAAACCGCGTCAGCAATGTGCTGAAGCGCGGCCTGGAGTGTAATCTTCTGGAGCTTTGAGATTACTTAACTGCAAGGCCGGCAAGCGCGCAGCAGCACGCACAACACATCCGACCTTTGAAACAAGTAACCATCTACTCAAATGTATCGGAAAGTACAAAATCCGGCAAATACTCTTCGGCACGTCCTGGCTGGATGTGAACCGGCATATTTTCCACAAGAAGCAAAAGCAATGACAGCCTGCGTTTTCAAATCACTCCCAGAAATCCGAAGACCTTGGTGACGGCTCCAAGAATATCTGCGGCGGTTTTGAAATGAGAGGCCGTTGCTTCGATCTGCGTTTGCAGCGTTTTGAGGCCATCTGTAGTTGAGCTGATCTGCTTCTGCAATGCTTCAAACAACGCCGTATCCTGATCGAACTTGTACATGTTGTCTTTGGTCAGGATGTTGCTGACGTTGTCCCGCTGCGGCCTAATGGCTTCACGAGCCGTGGCGTCTGGATTGCTCTGATATTCGTTCTCAAGCTTGTTGTAAAGATCGGTGTAGGCCGCTCGCAGGTCGTCGCTGAGCGGAATAGTAGGTACGGCGGGAAGATTGCCGGGCGTGCTCAAGGGACTTCCTCCTCAAAAAGCAGAACTAATTCGACGACGACAGTGACGCGTAGAAATTACCCAGGTCTTCTCCAACAACAACCAGATCGCCGAGTTTTTGCGTGAAGGTTTCAGGGTTGTTGCCTTGTGCGGCAGCGGCAAGTGCGTGATGCGCCAGTTCCAGGTGAACGATAGCGGCGTGCAGCGCGGTGAGCTTCTGGTTATTGATGCGTTGCCGGCGCGCCATCTCAGGCAGCTTCATGAACTCGATGCGCCGCTCCTCGGGATCAAGTTTCGAGTTGCGGATGAAGTCGGTCTGCTTATCGATGATGTCATCGCTGTCGAGCTTTTCCTGGGACTGGATGTAGCCGATGTCTTTGGCAAGCAGCTCACACAGACTTTGCACATGCGGATCCATGGCTTCAATCTGCGGCGGCAGATCCTTTGAGACAGCCCGGTAAATCAGGAATTTGCCCAGCGCATTGAAAGCCGTGCTGATGCCAGCCTGCGCGGTAGCCGAGATAAGGGGCGGCGGCGTGGAGGCGGTGGCTGTCGTTGTGGTGGCACTTGTAGAAGCTGGCGCAGGCGTTACGCCCAGTGCGCTTTCTGCCGCCGGGGCCAGGGCGTTGCCCAGCGAAGTGAGGTTTGTGCCGAGCGACTTGGAAGCATCGTCGAGTGGCTTGGAATCGGTGGCGTCCGTGATGGCGGCCAGTTGTTTCACGTAAAGCTGAAACGCCATGAGCACATCGAGCCGAATCTGAATGTCCTTGTCGGGCGGCCACTCCTGAATGCTGTCGGGGATGAAGACGTTTGTTTTGTCGAAGTCGGCGGCGGCATCGAAGTTGACCCGCTGTGCATGAATGGCCTGAGCCGTGTGATAGGCCTCTGATGCCTGATCGATCACGGGCGCGGTTGCGTTGGAGAGCAGCGTAACCTGCTTGGGAAGCTGCTTTGGAACGCAGCCCGTGGCCATCAGGCTCAGACTGGCCGCAAGCACAACTGCGCCAACGCGGAGAGGCACACGGCTTCCTGTTGCGGTTCCACGATCCTTTCGGCTAAACATGATTGAATGAAAACCCCCATTAACTAATCTGTCAAGAGTCAATTTCCGTCCCGTGCAAGTTTTTCCCTGCCATTCATACTTTGTTGTGATACAACGTGGCTAAGTTAAAGCAGCATTCCCAATGCGTGCATCTCCGGCGCCATGTCCGGCGCCCCTTTCATCGTGGATACGCAGCGGCCCTTTATGCCACTAACTGGAAGACTGCTGCACTCGGAGACTTCAATGTCAAAGCGAATCGTTTTCTGTGCCGATGGGACCTGGAACAGCCCCGTGACCAACTCCAATGTCTACCGGATCTACAAGGCGCTCACGGTGAGCGCCGACCAGGTGACCTACTATGACGATGGCATTGGCGCAGACGCGACCGGGCTGGCCAGGGTGCTGCAGGGCGCTTTCGGACAGGGGCTCTTTCAGAAGATTCAGGATGGCTACAAGCAGATTGCCCATGTGTTCGAGCCGGGAGATCAGATTTACCTATTCGGGTTCAGTCGCGGCGCGTATACCGTGCGCTGCCTGGCCGGCATGATTGCCAACTGCGGATTGCCGTCCGGCTCGTTTACCGATGACTGCGTCGCACAGGCCTTCACGGCTTATCGAAATCCGGCCGTCAGAGCCACCATGCTGGCAGGGCTGGGCGCATGCGGGCTGGTGAAGACGGGCATTCAGATGATCGGCGTGTGGGACACGGTGGGCTCGCTTGGCATTCCGGCCATCTTTGGCCAGATAGACGACTCCGAGTATGGTTTTCTCGATACCGGACTGCATCCTGACGTGAAGATCGCCTGCCAGTGCCTGGCAATCGACGAGCATCGGGCGCAGTTTCCGGCCACTTTGTGGACCTCAAAGCCGGCGCCGGGGCAGACCATCAACCAGGTCTGGTTCTCGGGTTGTCACGGCGACGTAGGAGGCGGAACGCCGATAGGCGGTCCGGTAGACAGCGGTACGCGGCTTTGCGACATTACGCTCGGGTGGATGATCGCGCAGGCCAAGGCAGCGGGACTGACCTTCGACCCGGCGGCTGTCGTGCCGTACTCAGTCTTTCCGGCCAAATATGCACTCGACGCGATCAATGAATCGTGGACACCGGTGTATGGCCCGCCGTACCAGCGGCCAATCGCAGACGACTCCTCGATCGCCAACAGCGTTTCAGTGCGCCTCGAATATGCGCAGACCTACGTACCGACCAACCTCAAGTTGAGCGATGGCGATCTGGCCGACAGCTACAACATCGTGGACATCGTTGACGAGAACGCACTGTAGGCTGCTCAGAACGGCATCTCGACTGTCCAGATGCAGAGCTTTGGAGGCTTGGCCATCTTGGGCCACTTCAGCGGGCGCGTCGGAGTTTCGAGCTGCAGCGGGCGCTGCCGATGCAGCTCGACCACGGGCTTGACGACGAGGGTCTTCGTTGCCGCCTTGGTGAAGAGACATACTGCTCCGATCCTGTCGCGGATATGCCCGTCTGCCCACCAGGCGATATGTACGCCTTCCCAGTTGTAAACACCGTCGTCGTCGGCAAAGGCCAGGGCTTTACCTTGAAGGCCATAGATATTGCCGTTCGCCTGCATCCAGGCGTAGGTCACGCCTTTTTCGTTGTAGAGCGCATCCATATCTTTGTGCTCCAGATCAAGCGTACACAGGAACCAGGAAGAAGAAAAAGCCAGCATAGAACGCGGTACTTCAGGTGCGAAAGCTGCCGCGAGTCCTACACTGAGTCCGTGCGCCTATTTGTTGGAATACCTCTGGCTGAATCAGTCAATACTGAACTGAGCAGGCTCGTGGAGCATCTTCGGTCTATTGCGGGCTTCCGCTGGTCTGCGCCGGCGTCGTGGCATATCACGCTGCAGTTTCTGGGCAATACGACGGAAGACCAGTACCGGCAGCTCGTTAGCCAGTTGGGCAAAATCCGATCTGCGCCAGTTCCGATCCGGCTTGGCCGGCTGGGTATCTTCGAGCGGGCAGGCATCTTTTATGCGGAGGTTGGGGAGACACCGGAACTGACTGCACTGCAGCGGCGCGTGATGGCGGCTGCTGCGACTTGCGGGTTCGAACCCGAGTTGCGGCCCTTCAATCCGCACATCACGCTGGCTCGAGGAAAGGGGCCGGACCGAGTCCGCGAGCTTCGTACGCTGCTGGCCCGTGCTCCATCTGACCCAAAGTTTGCGCGTTTTTCAGCCGCTGAGTTTCTGCTGTATGAGAGCCGTCTCTCCCCGGCTGGTTCGGAGTATCAGGTTCGGCAGCGGTTTCCGCTTGAAACCGGCTCTTAGCCCGAAGAACCGCAATCTCTGCTATACTTAAGGTTCGGCATGCCGAAGGGTTTATTGTGCGCCTGCGCGTCTCACCCCGGCGCCGTTACCATTCAGGATTCTGGAGTTTACGTCATGGCACAGACATGCGATATCTGCGGCAAAGGTCCGCAGTTCGGCAACAACATCTCTCACGCGCACAACGTCACGCGCCGCCGCTGGAACGTGAATCTGCAGGCCGTCAAGGCCTTGGTGAACGGCGCTCCCAAGCGCATCCGCGTGTGCACCAGCTGCATCAAGAGCGGCAAGATCGAGAAGGCCTAAACGGCTGTTTCTCCTAATTTTAGGCAAAGAAAACCCCGTCCTTCACGACGGGGTTTTCTTGTGTCTAGGAGCTTGCGTTATTCCTCTGCGTGGGAAAAGGTGAGTGAGGCCGAGTTGATGCAGTAGCGAAGGCCGGTGGGCCGTGGCCCGTCAGGGAAGACGTGGCCAAGGTGGCCTCCACAGCGGGCGCAGGTAACCTCAATGCGCCGCATTCCATAGCTCAGGTCTTCGTGTTCTTGGATGGCCTTGGAGTCGGCGGGAATCATGAAGCTTGGCCATCCGCAGCCAGAGTCGAACTTTGCACCACTGAGGAACAGCAGCGCCCCGCATCCGGCGCAGTGGTAGTTGCCCGTCGCGTGGTTTTGCGTCAGCGCTCCGGTGAAGGGCCGCTCGGTGCCTTTTTCGCGCAGGACATGGTATTGCTCCGGTGTCAGCTGCGAGCGCCACTCGGCCTCGCTGCGCACCACCTTTTCCGTCATATCGTTCACGGTGTACCTCCTTAACCGGTCAGGAATGGGTGTAGGCAATGTTGATGCATTCAAGCAAAACCACGCCTTGTCCACGTGATTTTCCAGTCCGGTCCCGCACTGTCAGGGAAAGAAAGAGACCTTGCACTCATTGGATGCGGTGAACGTGGAAAAGCACCGCTGCGGTCAACTCAGACCTCGGCTACCAGCTCGATCTCAATAAGCACGTCTTTAGGGAGCCGCGAGACCTCGACAGTGGTCCGGGCCGGAGCTTGACCGTCGCTGCCCAGATACTTGCCATAGACCGAGTTCATGACCATAAAGTCATTGAAATCCTTGAGAAATACCGTGGCTTTTACCGCACGGTCCAGGCTGCTTCCGGCTGCCTCCAGAATCGCCTTCAGATTTTCCAATACACGCGCAGTCTGCTCGGAGATGCCGCCCGGAACCACCTGGCCAGTGGCCGGATCGAGCGGAATCTGCCCGGCTGTAAAGAGCAGGCTGCCGGTACGAATAGCCTGCGAGTAAGGTCCAATGGCGGCGGGAGCGCTTCCAGTCGAAATCACGTCTTTGCTCATAATCCCCGATTGTAACCGCAAGCCGAAGAGCTAGTCGGATGGCTGCATGAGTGCGGTTCTCTTGCTGTTGTCCTCAGGTGTTACGAAGCGCTTTTTGCAGTAGCAAGATCCGATTGAAGTGTGGGAAATTCCTGATCTGTGCCAATTGGCTTGGAGAGGATAATTCCACATTGGTCTGCCAGAGGAGAATTCAGACGTCCCATTGAGATGAGCTTTGTGAAGGTGTTGACTGCGGAAAGGAGCAGGCGTGCAACCACAAAGCGCTCCATAAATATCCTCGTGTCCTGGCTCGGCTGGAGCTTGAAAAACTCAACGGTGAGGCCAAGGTGCTTCGCGTACTCAACCAGCCTCGGGGGAGCTACCTCCAAACAAAAATATGTTGGAAATGGGTAGACCTTGTATTTCATTAATTTATAGAACAACTTATGAAACCAGTGAGGTGAAAACTTGGTCACAATCCCCTTGATGGAATAAAGATTGGGAAAACCTAGAATGATGATTCCGCCTGGTTTGATGGTCCTGGAGAAATTTTCCAGAGCCTTAAAGGGGCGTTGCACATGCTCAAGCACCATCCAGCAGATAATTGCGTCGAACCGATTCGGAGGGAGTGGATAAACCTGAATATCTCCCTGGATACGTTCATCCAGCTTTTTATGCTTCTCCAACTGCTCACCTGAAATATCAATCCCGACAACATACGCTTTAGTATTGAGCTTCAAATGCGTTGCGGATCCACAACCGGCCTCAAGTAGCTCAATCTCATCCTTTCCATAAAGCAGTCTATTTACTGCTTCGGATACATTCCCTTCGAGCTCCATCATCTAGACTCCATCCCCTGTACGAGCCAAAAAGAGTTGCTGTCAGAATGCGCACTCAGCCGCTTATACGCTCGCGCATCGAAACAGATCACTGAAAGTGATGTAATTGCCTCGGAAATCGACCTTCTATTGCAGCAGTGCGACCGCTACGAGGGCCGATTTTGTTTTCCATCCATTGCGTCGGGTCTCCGCAAAGTCAGAATTGCGCCAGCGCGCATCCATGCTGACGCTGGCTCGATCATACGACCGCTGATGGTAACTTCAAAGTGTGTGTGTGTTCATGCCTATAAGATTATTAAAATCTAAGAGATAGATAATTTACGTACGCGCAATCAAGGCTGTACCGACTGTTTCGAGAATCACTGCAAGCCGAATCGCGGGCAGGTTTGCCGCTCCGAGAGTGGTTTTTCGGGTTGATTTCGTGGGGTCCACGACGCGAAAAAAGCGCCTTTTCCTTCCAGAGGAAAAGGCACTTGTACGGAGGCCTGGCTCTCAGGCAACTGGAGAAATGCCGGAGCACTGCGGGCCCGAAGGTTTTGTGCGCAGCCTTACTTCACGTTGAGGTTTGCCAGCACGCCGCCGGCAACCATCATGGCCAGCAGCCAATAGGCTGCGTTGATGGCGAAGAGCTTGACGGGCCGCTTCTCAAAGATGTGCTGCGTAAACAGCGGCGGAGCCATGAAGCCTAGCCAGCACAGAGCGCCGAGCCACACGCCATCAGGGAACGAATGGCCATTGGCCCAGTTGACGATGTGCCCCAGCACAAAAGAAAGAATCAGGTTGGCAATAAACGAAGTGACCATGCCAAACCAGGCGCTCGTGGACTTTTCGCCCTCTCCGATGCCCACAAGGGCCGCCCAGCGGGCCTTGAAGACATAGCCATACCAAAGCGCACCCAGGAGCCACTGGATCACCGTCGCAATCAGCACGGCCAGCAGACTTACATGAAAGTAGCTCATCGAAACAATCCTCCATCTCGACATTTTTGTCCGGCTCCCAGGTCGGACTATCGAGGACGCATAGAACAAAACTTGCAATTCAGGGAGACTCACACTCACTCTGCGGGAACGTTACATCGGTGTCAAGGTAAATTACTGCGATGTGATTACTTCGGCAACACGCAGGTAATGCTTCTAAGGTGTTAATTTAATGCCTGTTAGCGTTATTAGCGGGTGGTATTGACGGGCTGTCCCGATGTGGGCTTTCAGCGTCGTTTGAGCGCTTCAAGTTCTTCCAGTGTGCGCGGCCAATCCGATCCGAGCAGGCGCGAGAGGCTGCGGTCGGCCAGCACTTTGCCGCCGGTCTGGCAACGCGCGCAATAGTTGGTTTCGTTGTCAGCGTAACGGATGCGCTGTACCTTCTCGCCGCAGCGCGGGCAGGGCTGCTCGAACTTGCCGTGCACGGCCATCTCTGGGCGGAACGCGGTGACCTTTTCCGGAAAGCTCTGCTTTGCCTCAGCTCCGAGCCGGTCGATCCAGAGTGTGAGCGTGGCGCGAGTGGTGGCGAAGAGCCGCTCTATCTCCTCGGGCTTGAGCTTCTGCGTGAGCGCGACTGGCGAGAGCTGCGCGGCGTGCAGAATCTCGTCAGAGTAAGCGTTGCCGATGCCGCTCAAGATGCGCGGATCAGTGAGGGCGCGCTTGAGGGTGCGGTTTTCGAGGGTCAGGGCGACGCGAAAGCTTCCGAGCGTTGTGCCGGGCGCGAAGACTTCAATGCCGCCGGGATCGATGGAGCGCAGGCCTTCTTCGCCTCGCAGAACGTGAAGAGCTGCGCGGCGCTTGGAGCCGGCTTCAGTGAGCGTGAGGGAGCCGCCGGGAAAATCGAGAGCGAGGAGCGCGTTGCGGCCAGCGAGTTTGGCCTGCGGCGGCTTCCAATGCAGGCGGCCGGCGATCATGAGATGGATCACCGCGAAGAGGCCATCGCCGAAATCGAGCA
>DASZXD010000323.1:0-35126 GCA_035546015.1 Occallatibacter sp. | reverse complement strand
ATTGCACTATCCCTCATCGTGCCCTACGCCGCCTATCTCACGGCGGAGGCCGTCAAGGGTTCCGGCGTCATTGCGGTCGTGGCCTGTGGCCTCTATGTGAGCAGGCGCAGCTCCACATTCTTTTCGCCTGGCGTGCGGCTGCAGGCGTTTGCCGTCTGGGACGCGTTGGAGTTTCTGCTCAACGGGCTGGTCTTTGTACTCATCGGTCTGCAACTACCTTATGTGCTTGACGGCATTCGCGGGCAAAGCAGGTTGAGCCTGCTCTGGTACGGGCTGGGATTCTCCGCCATCCTGGTCGTGCTCCGCATGCTCTGGATGTATCCGGCATCGCGGATCGCATGGTGGGTCCGGACGCGCATTGCGAAGCAGACCTACGAAAAGCCGCAATCTAGTCAGATCTTTGTGGTGGGATGGACCGGCATGCGCGGAGTCGTCGCCCTGGCGGCTGCCAACTCGCTGCCTCTCACGCTGAACGATGGCAGCCCGTTTCCGCAACGCAGCTTCATCATCTTTCTCACCTTTTCGGTTATTCTCGTAACGCTCGTGTTGCAGGGGCTATCACTTCCATGGCTCGTGCGCGTCCTCGGACTGGTCACGCTTAACCCGCAGTTCTGTGAAGAAGGCGAAGCGCGCCATCTGCTCCTGCAGGCTGCCATCGACTATCTTGATGAGCGCAGGAAGTCTGCGGAGGTTGATGGTGAGACGCATCTTTACGACGATCTTCTGCACCATTACGAACACAAGATCGCGGAAATTTCAGAGTGCGGACCTTCCGGCAGCGAGCCCGTAAAGCAATCACACGGCATCACCATGAACCAGCTGCTACTTGAAACAATCCGCCGCGAGCGTGAGGAACTGAACCTGCTCCGCGCCAACGGGAGAATTGGCGACAGCGTGCACCGCACGCTGGAGCACGAGCTGGATCTGACCGAAAGCCGGCTGGCATAACCAAATCCCCGAGTCGGCGTGTGGCTCCCAAACTCCTACTTTGCACCCACGCAGGCAAAAGCCACTTGGGAGTGCGTTTCGAAGAAATCGAAACTTCGCTCATCGCTCGCGGATTGGAATCCGCCCGCTGGATTCTCTGTAGTAATTCACGCTTGCCTGCTTGCGGAGAGCCATCTGCTGCGATATTCTGCCGCCAGTTTCCAAAGCCAGCGGGGGCAGGAATGCCGGGCAACCCAAAGCATCTCGAGTTCATTGAAGGAATCATCAATCGCCTCGGCGGTAATTCCTTTCAGATAAAGGGCTGGAACGTGGCGCTGGCGACGGCGGCGGTGGGCTTTGCCGCATCGAAAGACTCGCATCCAACCGCCGCGGCGCTCGCAGTCGTGCCGTCGCTTGCTCTCTGGCTCCTTGACGGCTACTACCTCGCCCTCGAAAGGCTCTACCGCGACCTCTACGACTCGGCCGACACCGGCGCCACTGCGGCCTACTCGCTCAAGCCCGCCAGACTCACCCCTGGCCTGTGGGCTGCCGCCGCCTGGCGCTGGTCTGTCGCGGGCCTCCATCTGCCCATGATCGCGGTCATCCTTACCGTGATGCTCACCAACTTCGGGAGATGAGAGCGGATCTCGATGAGTGTGGATTTCATTGTCGCTTCGCACAACGGGGCCGCATATAGTCTCGGCGCATTCACCGGCGTGCCGGCCATGGCTTCTGGACTGATCGCTGTCCATGCCGGCAGTTCTGCTTCTTCCGTCAACGCAGCCCGGCTTGCCGCGGAGCTTGAAACAGTACTGCTGGCCTCAGGGCCTACGGCATCGTGTACGCGCAGTTCTGAAGCCGCATATGATCCGACGCTACTTGCTGCGTTTGCTGAATCCATTCGCCAGAAGCTACTTGTCCTAGTTATCGATGACCCCCTGCATGATGAATCGTGGTTCGCAGAGTGGTTGCAGCCGAAGTCCGATCGCGCCGTTCTGACCGTATTTAAGAGCGGAGCGGATCCGAGCGCTCTCCTGTCCAGCGATGCTCTTAAGGCCGTCAACGCTCAGTTCTGGAAGGACTCCGTTACAGAAGCGGTGCCCGCGATTCTCTCGCTCTCCGGGCTAACGCTTGAAGACCAGCGCATCTTTATCAGTTATCGCCGGCTTGAGACGCAGTCGCTCGCCGAGCAACTCTTCGACGCACTCACGCATGAAGGACTCGACGTCTTCCTCGACCGGTTCAGCATCCATCCGGGCATCAACTTTCAGCAACGCCTCACACAGGAACTTGCCGACAAGTCGATGGTGCTGCTGCTTGAGTCGGCACAGATCGAGCAGTCGCTCTGGACCGACCACGAGATTCAGTTCACCAAGCGCTACCAGCTGGGCCTCCTGGCGCTCACCATGCCCGATCGCACTGAGCCGCTCAAGTCCATCGACGTCGATCAGCGCATCGAACTCAAGAAGGAGCACTTCAGGAAGCAGACGCCAGATACCGTGGACAATCCTGAATACAAAACGAAGGGCACTCTGCCCCCAACCTACGCGCAGTGGGGACTGCTGACTGACGAGAAGCTGCGCGAGGTGGTGCTGGCCGTCAAATCCGTTCATGATCAGGCGCTGTTCCGCAGAAGAAGGTTCATCCGTACGAATGTAGAGGCGAGCCTGCAACATGTGGGACTTCTTCCTTCTGCAGTGGGAACCGACGGATTGATGCGTGTGAATGCCCCAGGCGTAAGCTATGCTCTGTGGCTCACGGCTCGGCCTCCTGAAATGGTTGACTTCTACACGACGCATGGGCGGCTTCAACCGCCCGCGGGCACGCGAGGCGTGGTGGTCGGGCCAACGGCAGCGCTTGAGCCAGGACGCATCGATAAGCTGGTGTGGCTCAAAACGCTTTGCAAGATGGCGTGCATTGACCAGGACGACATGCCCGGAGCGGCAGTACTGATGAAGGCAGGCAAGCTGTGAGAATCCTTGAGGCCGAGCAACGGCTGACAGGCCGGACGGTGTTTCTTTCCGGCAGTGTGCCCGAGCGCGACCGCGGCTTTACGCGGGTTCCCGATGCGCCGTTCGTGATCGAGCAGGCGGTGGTCGCGCTGGCCCGAGCGATCTTTGCTGAAGGCGGGCGCATTGTCTTTGGAGCGCATCCCAGCATCTCGCCGCTGGTTGCCTCGGTTGCCGCGGAGTATTTTCTGCCGGATCAGGAAGCGGCCGAGCGCCCGGTCGTCATTTATCAGTCACTGGCCTTTGAGAAGGTGCTGCCGAAGCGTACTTGGGACATGTACCGTTTCGGTTATGCCGATCTTGTCTGGTCCCGGAAGATGGGCAACGAGTATTACGAACCCGGAGACCCGGCGAGCCGCAAATGTCCGCTCAGCCTCACTGAGATGAGAGAGCGGATGATCGTCGAACAGCGTCCGGTCGCAATGGTGATTATAGGCGGCATGGATGGCGTGGCCGAAGAGATAGCGCTCTATCGCAAGCGCGCGTGGAAGCCGATCGTCTATGCAGCGCGCGCGACTGGAGGAGCCGCAGCTGCGTTATTTGAGGAAAGAACTGCAATCCCCGGCATCCGGTGCATCGAAGACGAGTGGATGTCGGCGGCGAAAAGCCGGTGGTCACCGGCGTTGACCGCCGATCCGCGTGAGCGGTTCGTTCCGCCTTACGGTGCGATCATGCAATGGCTCGTCGAACAGATTGTCTCAACTCTGCCGCAGTATTGAAGTCAGGCACCGCACTGTCACTTGGTTGAGCCGCGAGGTGTACTACCCTGCACAGGGCTAGTGGGGATATTCGATCCGCACTCAAAGAGAGGAGTCGAGGATTCTCCAACCTGCACAGCGCGGTTGAACTGAGCGTTAGGGCACCAGTCTCCGATATTCACCGCCGATGCTCCTTTCCAATGCGGATAGGCAGGCCTGAGCCCAATCTGTTTCACGAGCGCATCGGCAGACTGCCGGTCAGCTTCAGAGATAACAGTCCAGAAGTAGGCGCCGCGATGAAAGAGTACCGCGTCATTAAATCCCGCCTGCTTGGCAAGCATAGGCTCCCATCCAGCGCTGGGTCCGCCGCTGGAAACCGGTTCAAGTGTCGAATCCCGTGAGACAATCACTCCCCATTTCGGCGCGATGGGAGCCTGCGCGTTGGGATTTGCGGACACTGGCGCCGGATTCGCATTCGCCACACCCGTTGGCGTAGTCTGCGGTGTGGTGCCGGCCTGCTTGCTGCGAAGATGAACAAAAAGCCAGATGGCAAGCAGCAGTGCGAGCACGGCTGCGCCCAGGATCAGCAATTGTGGAGATTTTTTTTGCGGACTTTGCAGCCCTCCCACAAGCGCACTCGCTGAGCTCATATGCGCAGCGATTTCTAGAGGTTTTTCTTGTTCAGGTTTCGAAATTGAAGTCTGCGCCGCTGGTGATGTGGCTGGCGTTGGCGTTGCCTGGGTCTGCGGCTGCCCGGCTTCTTGTGGCGGCTCTGCAACTGCGGCAAGCATCCGCTGGTATTCCGTACGGAAGTTTTCGGCGGTTGCAGACTGCAGTCCAAAAGCGCGGTCAATGATCTCCTGGGCGCGGCGATACACGGCCTGACCCTCGGATTCTCGTCCGGGCCCCTGAAGCAGAACCGCGTAGACGCGAAGCGAGAAGGCAAGAGTGGGATGCTGCGGGCCATAGACCCGCTCGGCGGCAGCGAGGGCCTTTTGCAGAACGTCCATTGTCTGCGGCTCCATGGCTTTGCCACCGTCGATAAGCATGCTGGCAAGCGTCTGATATGCCATGGCCTGTTGTTCCAGGTCGGCTCTTTCCGCGTAACTGACGGCCTTTGTGGCCATCTCGATGGCTTCGCCGGGCCGGGTGGCGACTAGTGTTCCAGCGCGTCCGCAGAGTGAAAGGATGGCGCTCTGCAGGTCGCCGCGCGACTCCGCTTCTCCAAAAGCGCGGGCATACAGTGTCTCGGCACGGGCCATATCGCCCACGCCTGCGCAGTTGCCTGCGAGATTCAGCAAAAGATTGGTATGCAGCTCATTTTTGATGCCAAGCTTTTCGCAAAGCGTCAGACTGCGTTCCAGCAGGGCAGCCGCATCCTGATAACGGCTCTGGAAGAAATAGATGCGGGCCAGCAGTTGATTCGACTTCACGGCGTCCAGGCTGTCGCTGGCGATATCGGCTGTGCGCAGGCACTCCTCAGCGCGCACATACTCGCCGCGAAGCAGCAGGAACTGTGCGGCGCGAAAGCGCAGTTCCGGCTGCATGGACCACGGCAGCACAGCCACAACGTGCGGAATCAAAGGAGCACAGATGCCCACATTCTCCCATGTTGGTTCCGGGAAGGCTGCTTCCAGTGCAGCAGCCATGCGCTGCTGCCAGGCAGAAGGATCGCTGATCCGCGCTCGCACCAGGTCGGCGACAAGATTATGCACCGAAAATGTCTGCGACTCGCGATTGCGTTTGATCAGCGAGTACTTCGTCAGCGGATCGAGCACTTCGTCGATCGCGAGAGGATCGTCGGCCGCCGATGCCAGCGCCGATGCGATTGGGCCGCCGAGTTCCTTTGCTGAGGCCACCAGCAGAAAAGTAGGAATGGGGTCGGAGGCAAGAAAAGCCGCCGCGCGCAGCACATCGGATGATGCCGGAAGCTTCTCGATCTCTTCGAGTGAAGGCTCTAGCGCCGCCGACACGGATAACTCGCGGCCGGCGCTCAGGGCCATCTGCTGATCGAGCAGTCCCAGCCTGCGTTTACGATAGCTCGCCAGATAATCCTGCACGCGAGCGCCGCGATTGACAATGTATGCGGCCGCCTGTTCGAGTGCCAGAGGCAACGCACCCACCTCCTCGGAAAGCTCGGCGGCCGCGGTGTGCTCCGCGTCGGTCCATTCGTGTTTGCCCAGGCGCTTCTCAAAGAAGCTCATGCTGGAGTCGCTCGAGATGCTGTCGATTACGACAGGCTGTGCGCCCAGCGCGGTCACCTGCTGCGTGCGTGTGGTCATCAGCACTTGTCCCCGCAGGCTCTGCGGCAGCAGAGAGCGCACCGGCGCCGGATCGACTGCGTCATCGAGGATGAGCAGCCATCTGTCGTTACCCTCGAGCCATGCACGCAGGGCATCGCGCGGACTGATGTCAGCCGTGGTGATCGACAGCAGTCGCCACAGCTCCTCGCATCCGCGCAGCAGGTCGTCTTCAGAACCCGCAGGGCAGAACAACACAGCCGAGTACTCGCTGCGGAAACGATAGGCGTATTCTATGGCGAGTGCCGTCTTGCCCATGCCGCCCAGCCCGCAGATGGCCACAGGGGTGCCATAGCTCAGCATGGCGCGAATCCGTTTGAGCTCGTCGTCTCGGCCCTCAAAGTAGGGATTGCGTGGTGGCAGGTTGGAAAGAGTACGCGAAGACGGCACCCATGCCTCAAACAGAGTACCTGATCCGGCCAGCTTGGCCATGCGCGCAGCCAGCTTGCCATATGCCTGAATCAGGTCTGCCTTGCTGGCGCGTTCCGGTTCCCGCACCGCAACACGCTCCATGTAAGAGTATGCCGGAACGTAAAGCAGCCTGAGGTCGAGAAACCAGCTCTGCTCGGGGGTCTGGTCCGCAGGAAAGTAAGGCGCAAACTCGCTGTTGAAGCGGGTCGCAAACTCATCGTGCTTGTCCTCTTCAGACAACTCCACGCGCGACGGCACAAAGATCTGCTGCAGCGGGCGGCCCTTGCGCCCTTCGCTCACGAGCCCCGTGTTTGCAAGGCTGCGTGCCATCATCGCCGAGCCTTCGAGGTTCTGCAGGTTGGTGGCGACAAAGCTCACCACGGCATCTGCCAGATGATGCGTACACACGCCGCCAAGTTCGGTGACACCTGTTCGGCTGTCAATCAGCACGACATCCCATTCGCGAGCGAGTTCGAGTCGAAACCACTCAAAGAAGCGTTCCCCGTCTCTTTCCGTATAAAACCTCGCCCAGTCGAAGTTGAGCACTCGCTTGGCATACGCCGCAAAGTCGGGCTTGCGCCGGTTGCCTGAAGGCATCAGAAACAATTTACCGGGGCGCGAGGGATCGTCGTAAATGGGGACAATGAAGTTTTTGAGCGGCTCAACTGAGAAGGAGAATGATGGCGGGCCTTCGGCATTCGGCGTGGCCACTTGAGGAAGCTTAGGCGCCAGGCTCTGCAACTCGAGGAATGAGAGAATGACATCGATTACGCCGCGCCGGCCCATGGCCTCTGCAGTAGCCGTGGCAGACTCGCTTATGTTGAAGTAGCGCTCAAGCCCGGGCGCTTCAAGATCGAAATCGACCATGAGCACCTTGAGCCCACGCGCATAAAAAAGCTCGGCAATGTTAGCCAACGCCATGGAGCGGCCCACGCCGCCCTTGAAGGAATAAAAGGTAAAGATCATCGGTCAGCCGCCGAGATTGTTGATATACGGGCGCAGATCGCTTCGCTGCGCCGCAGCACTGGGCGCAACGTCTCGCAGACGGTTGTATATCCACTTCTTGAAGTACTTGACCTGCGTAATGGTCTCGCACTTCTCGTCCTTGTCCAGGTCGGCGCGATGAAAGAAATCGCAGATCAACCATTCGTGCAGCAGGAAACCCACCTTGGTCAGCACGTTATCGAGGGTTTCGTCGGGTGCCACGCGTACTACGAGAGTGCTTGGCGAAACATCGAGGCTTGTGGAGCGAAACGCCGCGTGGAGCTTGGGATGCCACGAAGAAACCGCGTCCATCACCACCAGGCACCCACCGGCGCGCAATTCCAGGAGTTTCTGGCGGCGCTGAGGCAAAGCCAGATCGTGAACCTCCACGAACGAGTATCGCAGAGGCGTTCGCAGATTCTGGCTGAGTGACTGGAGCTCGCTGCGGATGAGAGTCGCAATGTTGCCTTCTCCCGGAAAGGGCTTCCAGTCTTCCGCCGTAGCTCCGTAGCGATCGAGCCAGTCGGCCGCCAGCGTGGGGCGAATGGATTTGAAGTTCTGCAGCCACTCTGCTGGCAAATCGGCAAAAGCCTGGCCTGACTCAAGGTCTTCCGCTTCGGCGCGCGTCATGGCAACAACGACCACATCAACCGGGGTTGTTGGAATGGCGTCACGCACTTTTTTGAGAATCTGCGACATGTCCGCGATGCGAAGCTTGTAAACCCCCTCTTGTTCCCAGCCCGGAGCTGTGTAACCTCCGGTAGCCATAGACTCCACAAGTCCGGTAATGTCCTTTTCCGCGCCGAGCTCGTCGATCAGCGTTGAGAGCAACGAAAACAGCATGTGCATAACTTCGGGCGGTAACGGGGGCGGCAAGGCGTCGAGCATGGTGCTACACGATTCGACGAATCCTTCAAGATATTTCTGTTTTGCGCCGCTGGCTATCTCCGCTGAGATACGTGCGCGTAGCTTATCAAAGCTGGTTCGTAGCTCTGTCTGCTCGGTTTCCAGGATCTTCTGCACATTCGATGGTCCCAACTGGCAATCGGCAGGGCTCTGGATATCCATATAGTTATAGCGGCGCAACTCGTCTGGAACTGTAACCGCGGTAACCAGGAGTGGAACAACACGCTTTTGAAAGCGGATCGCGGTCTCCCATTCTTTTTGAACATTCTCAGAAGCAATGGCCCCGGCAGTGAGAAACAGCAGCACAATGTCGGCAGCACGAATCGTGTTCTGGATCCGCTGCTCCCAGGGGTCGCCGCCAGGCAGGTCCTCGATGTCGCGCCAGGGATCATAGCCGGCATTCTCCAGAGCCTTATAAAAAAAGTCGCACGCAATACTGCCATCGCTCCGCGCGTAAGAGAGAAACACACGGGCCTTCTTTGTCACTTGACCAACCTCGATGGCCCATTTTAGCGCCTGATTTGCTAAAAACACGAGTGTTTTCTTGGGCGTGCGAGGGACATCGACGGCTCTGGTGTTTGGTACGGGTCCGCGGCGGGCTGCGTCGTGCCGCCATCCATCACTGAAGAGCCGACTCAGAGAAGCGCAGCCACTTCGCTCGATACTTTCTCACGTGCTTCCTCTGCGGCATCGAATCGAATTGGGGTGCACGAGCCCCATCGGCCGAGTGCGGTATCGAGCAGGATACGCATATCGGAGCGCAGCGTTGCGCGTTCAAGATACTCGGCGTCGAGCCGATGCTTGGTAGGAAGAATTGTCTTGTGATAGTAGTCGGTTAGCATCTCCTGCGGAATCTGCATCAGCAGAGCTTCCTCGCGTGCAAAGGCAAGAGTGGCCGGGCCGGTGAGCCCTGGGCGACATGGCAACGGATCCAACTGTTGCTCGGGAACCTTGGGGCGCGGACCAACAAGACTCATATCCCCTGCAAGTACATTCAGCATCTGCGGCAGTTCGTCCAGCTTGGTTCTGCGCAGCAGAAAGCCCAGCGAAGTCACGCGGTCGGCAGAGTCGGCGGCGAGAGCGCTCTTGCGATCGTGCGGCGAGTGGCGCATCGTCCTGAACTTGTAGATCGCGAACTCTTCTCCGAACCGGCCCATGCGTTTCTGGCGGAAGATGACCGGCGTCCCCGAGGCGATCAACACGGCAATGCCGGTTATCAATAGCAGTGGCAAAACAATCGGCATCAAAGCCAGTACAACGCAGACATCCATCGCCCTCTTGGTGCGTGAGGCTGTCCCTGGGCTCACTTCCGTCCATAGACAGCTATCGAATCCGTCATCAAGCTCTTCAGCTTCGGCTCGGTTACTTTTGTGAAAACTCATATCGCTCCTGCTACTCAGCCCCGCGACGGAATGCTCACTTTCTCAGTCGTTACCGGGGCCTCAGTCTACGGATTCATGAAACGCAGTAAGGCTTTTTCATCTGCGGCGCTCAATGAGGCGCGAACCCGCATATGGCGCAGGATGGTTCCGGAGATCTGCGATGGAAAATCTTGCGGCGCGTTGTGGCACCGCGAGCAGTTCTGCTGAAACACACGCTCACCGCGGTCTGTATCGGTGGCATTGGCGTGACTGGATCTGTGTTCAGCAGCTTTGCTGGGCTTGGATGCGGTACTTGTCTGTGCGAGCAGCGGAACAAGAATAGCCAGCCAGAATGCTGCATAGAAGAGTGCAATCTTGCGGCTCATTTTCCCCTCCAGGTAGGAATCAGGAAACGGTAAACAATGCCGGTCTGCCAGATGTTGCGGTCGCCCGTGGAGGAGAACCGGCGCGAATAGCTGCTGAGGATGCGAATTTCGTGAGGTAGGTTATAGTCCAGCGCGAAGTCCGCCTGCTGCGTGTCGGCTGAGGGTAACCCATCTTCGGAGTCGGGAGCGGAGCGAAACGTCTGTTGCATCCGGAACACTGGCTCAAGGCGGCCAAGCGCGCTTTGTTCGCCTCCAAATCGCGCCAGCCGGTAGTCGGCCTCCACCCAATAGCCATAGGCATGTGGAGCGTGTGCGAACTCCGAGCGGATGCGGTAAGAAGAACCATCGGGATGCCACCACAGATGTGTCCCCGCATAGTTCTCGTGCGTGTTCTGCAAAAGCCGTGCAACAGAAAACCCCGCCTCGAGCCCTGCACGAGGGAAGTAGATGCTGCCGCGCCCGCCGGCAGAACGCTCGGCATTGAACTGCTGATTGGTGCTGGCCCCGGAAAAGTAAGCCGTGTAATCGATATTGACATTGTTGTTGGACCAGGCCGATCCACGAACCATTCCGCCTAAGCTGGATGCGGTGCCCATGGTGCCGATGCTGAAGATCAGCGGTGCTGCCTCAATGTTGCTGATCCAGATTGGAGTGAGTCGTTCGTTGTACGTGCCGAACGGTGTGAGAAATTCCCCGCCGACAAGAGTCAGGTGCCGCGAGGCAATCACATCTGCCTGTAGATATGTCAGGCCTAGAAAAGCATCGTGGTCATATCCGGACTGGCCGCGCGGAAAGAAGGAGTCGAGGATCGTGGCCCGGCTTTCCACCAGCACATGCCGGCCGAGCGATGCAACCAGTTCCGGCGCAATTACCGGAATATAGGTTGTGTTTCCGCCGTTGGTGCTGGTCACAAAGCCGGCGCCACCCGAGATGAAAGGAACATTCTGAGCGGTTGTGCAGCTCAGGGCCGCAGGTGCTGAAACAGCCAGCAGCACCAGCGTTCGCCACTTTGTCTGCACATGGGAGAGGAGGGGAATCAACATAGGCCTAGCCTCTCCCGAGTCGCGTCGCGGAGTGTCAGGGCAGCGTCTTGTGATTGTCAGCGCATTGTCACTCTACGTGGGCTGAGCTGCGCATCGCTATGAAAACAAATCTCTGACAATCTCATGACACAGGTATGACACCTGTGCCGGCCTGCAGACCTATCGTTGGTTCGAGAGCACGCTAATGAGTTGCTCAGGTGAGATCACTTGATTGAGGAGATGCATGCAAAGAAGACTCGTATTGAAGTCTCTCTGCCTTGTTCTATCAGGCGCCGGTTTGGGCGCATCGCAAGCAGCCGTCGCGGAGCCGCGCCGCATTGCGATTACCGCAAAACGGTTTGCCTTTGACCCAAACGTGATCACGCTCAGGAAAGGCGAGTCCGTGAAGCTGGTTCTGGAAAGCCTCGATGTGGTGCATGGTTTGCGCTGCCGCGAGTTGGGACTCGAACTGAAGGCATCCAAAGGAAAGCCTGGCGAAGCGCTCATTACGCCCGATAAGATAGGTGACTTTGTCGGGCATTGTTCGGTGTTTTGTGGCGCGGGTCATGGAAGCATGACGCTTACTCTGCGCGTGGTGGCCTGATATGCCTAGGTCGCTTCTTGTTTTTAGCCTGCTGGCGTGCGCTATGTTCAGTGGGTGCAGAGCCAAGTCTCCGGGGAAGACAGAGACTCACATGATGTGGGCAATCAAGCATCGCATTTCTGTTGGCGGAAAGAACCAGCGCAACCCATTGCCGGCAAATCCGCAGACGATTGCTGACGGCAAAGAAGCATTCTCGCATTACTGCGCCGCGTGTCACGGACTCGATGGACAAAACACGGGCGTTCCCTTTGCCGATCGTATGGCGCCTCCTGTTCCATCGCTCGCTTCGCGCCATGTGCAACAGTACACCGACGGCCAACTGAAGTGGGTGATCGACAACGGTATTTGGCCATCGGGGATGCCCGGTTCAAGCGGCATTTTGAGCGACGACGAGATATGGTCGATCGTCGTCTTCATTCGCAACCTGCCCAGGGCTGGCAGCCTTGGTGAACCCGCGATGTATAGCCAATAGACATCTATGCCCAGCAGTCGTTTTTCAAAACGCGTTAAATCCACTGCGAGAACGCTTGAGTTGAAAAAAGCAATCGTCTCGTCATTCGTGCTGGAGCCAGGGGAAGCTCGCCGCCGGCTCGCGGAATTCAATGATGCGGATTGGCTCAGCGTGCTGTGGTGGCTTGACGTCAGCGGCGTGGCCATTTACTCGCTGGATAGGGCGCGCAGTATCGGTGCAGACAAACTGATTCCGCACAGTGTAGAAGCTGGTCTTGCGCAGCGCCTCGAAAACAATCGCATCCGCATGGAGACATTGCGGCAAGAATCGCATCGTGTGGCCTCCAGTTTTGAGAGCGCAGGCATTTCATATGCGCTTCTCAAGGGCATCACCCTCGCGCCCGAGTCCGTGCCGGAGAGTTCGCTTCGCTGCCAGACAGATCTGGATTTTCTTGTGGCAGGCTCAAATGCGGAGCAGGCGATCCATTGCATCAACCAACTCGGCTACAGGTTACACTCGAGAAGTGGGAATACGCTGGAGTTTCGTGCTGGAGTCATGCCCCTGCCGGATATGGCAAATCTATATGCCGTTCACTCCCTGCGTGCACTTGAACTGCATCTGCTACCCGAAGGAACTGGCGATTCCAATCTTCTGACGCGCAAAGTGAGCCGGAATTTTATCGGATTCCGAATCGACGCGCTATCGCCTGTGGACATCCTCGTTCAACAGGCGCTTCATTTACTCAAGCATCTCTGCAGCGAACACACGCGGCTGTCATGGATTCTCGAATTCTGGCGTCATGTGAATGCGCGACGGCGCGAGGAAGAGTTCTGGCATCTCGTTGCATCAAACGCTGCCGTGACTCCAAATGGCGATCTCGCCATGGCCGTTGCGTTTTGGGCAGCCGGGGAATTTTTCAGCGCGGCGATTGAAGACCTTCCGAAACAATGGCGCGCGGAAGCACTGCCAGTCCGTGTCAAATTGTGGCTCGAGCGCTACGCTCGGCGCCTGTTGTTAAGCGATACGGTTGGCAACAAACTCTATGCGTTTCTGCGCAGAGAAGTGCCGCACATGCCCAATGCAATGCGAACGACATGGGACATCCTTCTGCCACGCGTTTTGCCTGCGCCCGTTCTTGAGCCGCGTCGGGGCGAGAGCCTGACTGATCGATGGAATCGATACATGGCGGAGGTGTTTTTTTTCTCCAGGCGGTTTGCATTTCATCTGCGTGAAGGTGCGCGATTCGCGGTCGAGTCATCGCGATGGAATCGCGCTGTTGTGAGGGATGAGAAATGAAGAGCATCTCGCATATGCTCAGGTACTGGCGCGCCGGCGTTGCGATGGCAGCGTTGCTCCTCACTGTGCGCACGCTCGCCGGACAAACACAGGCCACTCCAGGCAGCAACGTAAACGAAGCTGTAAAGCAGGTGCCAGGCAATGCGAACATAGCGTCGACGGAGTACGATTCTGATTCATCCTCCGCCGGAATGCCCGCGGAGCCATTGATTCAGGTGCTCCGCAACAACCCTGAAGTGATGGTGGAAGTAAAGTCGGTGGTTGCCGACGCTGCACAGCAGCAGGGTGTATCTGTGCAGCCAGACGCAATAACCGACGAGCAGGTCTACACTCAGATCGAAGCCAGTGCTGCACTGCGAGTTGCGATCACGCAGTTTTTGCGAGCGCGCGGCTATATATCTGAAGCAGAGATTGAGGCCGCACGGCAAGAGAGCCAGACAAATGCAGCCGAAGATGCAGACCGCATGCAAATTGCAAAAGGCGTCGGCGCATTTTCCGGCAGCAACTCGCTTACTCCTCGGGCAGACGGTGGATTGTTGAATAAAGGAGAGCCCGCGGCTAGCGAATTTTCCGAACGCGACGCAGTAATCACATCGCTCAGGGAAGAGCCTCTCAGAAGTACGCAGCAAACGCAGCCGAACATAACAGATGAGCCTTCGGCGCTGCATCGGCCTGCGCCTTATAACATGCGTTCGCTGCGTGATCTGTACACGCAGGTGCCGGACACATCTGAGCATTTGAAGCGTTTTGGCTCGGACTTATTTGTTGTTCGGAGTGCACCGCGCGCTCAGACTCACACAGCAGAGTCTGTTGGTGCAAACACGGCGCTCGATGTGCCTTTGGGGCTCGACTATGTTCTGGGGCCCGGCGACGAGTTGAGCATCATCCTTTGGGGTGGTATCTCGCAAAACATTCTTCGCATCGTCGATCGGGAAGGCCGTGTTGATCTTCCGGAGGCGGGTCCCATTCAAGTAGCCGGACTCACAATGGAGAAAGCACAAGAGCTTATCGGCACTGCAATGCAGGCTCAATATCGCAATGCGCATGTCGCTGTGACGGTATCGCGAACGCGTTCCATACGCATCTTCGTCGTCGGCGACGTGCAGCGTCCCGGCGCATACGATCTCAGCGCTCTTGCTTCTCCTGTCAGTGCGCTCTTTGCCGCGGGAGGTCCAACCGCGGTTGGGTCGCTTCGGATTCTGCGTCATTACCGCAACCAGAAGCTTATCGGCGAGATCGATCTTTACGACTTCATGCTGCATGGGATTCGCCCCGGAGACGACAGACTGCAGGGAGGAGACACGCTGCTCGTGCCGCCGGTGGGGCCGCAAGTGGCAATCGATGGCGCAGTCAAGCGGCCGGCAATTTACGAATTGAAGGATGAAAAAAATCTTGCGTCGGCGCTCGACGATGCCGGAGGTTTGACCGTGGCCGCGTCGCTTGCGCACATCACAATTGACCGCGTAATAGCGAATCAATATCGCGAAGAGGCTACAGTTCAGACCGCGCAGGGCGAGAGCCCGGATAGCATGGCGGCTCATCTGCGTGCAATGGAGGTGAGGGATGGCGACTGCGTTCGTGTTGCAACGGTGCTTCCTTATCACGAGCGCGTCGTTTATTTACAGGGACACGTAGCACGGCCGGGAAGGATTGCCTATCGCGATGGCATGCGAATAGCCGACGTGCTTCACAGCTACCAGGACCTTCTGCCAGAGCCGGCAGAGCGTGGTGAGATTGTGCGATTGGTTACGCCGGACCTCCATCCCGAAACCATCGACTTCAATGTACCGGATATATTGATTGGCAACGCCAACATCGCGCTGCAGCCGTTTGACACCATCAGGGTCTATGGCCGTTACGAATTGGATGCGCCGGGAGTCTCGGTTCGTGGAGAGGTCATGAAGCCGGGTGACTATCCAATGTTTGCCGGCATGACCGCGGCGCAACTGATACGTACTGCGGGCGGCTTCAAGCGCGATGCGCTGGTGGAGACCGCAGACCTCGCGAGCTACGCGGTCATCAACGGGACCCGCGTATCTGTGCAGAGACAGGACGTTGCGATTGGCGACGCCGTGCTCAAGGGTGACCGCAGCGCCGATGTCACACTCAAGCCTGGAGATGTGCTCACGGTACATCAGCTTACCGGATGGAATGACATCGGGGCGTCCATCGTGATTGAAGGCGAAGTGGCCCATCCCGGCAGCTATGGCTTTCAGGAAGGCGAGCACCTGAGCGATGTACTGCGGCGCGCTGGTGGTTTTCGATCCACTGCGTATCCGGAGGGTGCTGTGCTGACGCGCCCTGAAGTGGTCACGCTCGAGGAAAAGAGCAGGGAAGAACTGATCCGTCAGATAGAGTCGAGTGCCGCGGCGGCGCGGATGTCCCCCGGAACTGCCGGAGGCGAGCAGACTGCGACACTCCAACTTATTCAACAGCAGCAGGACCAGGTGCTCGCGCGTTTGCGGAATCAGCCCGTAAGCGGCAGGCTAGTGATTCACATCGATGCCGACATCGATCACTGGGCAGGCACGCCGGTTGACGTCGAGGTGCGCAGCGGAGATGTACTGCGGATTCCAAAGCGGCCGGGTTTTGTACTCGTCAGCGGGCAGGTATACAACCCATCGGCGATCGCGTTTATTCCCGGCCGCACAGTAGGGTGGTATCTGCAACGCGCTGGAGGCGCCACATCAATTGCCAATCGAAAGGAAATATTCGTTATTCGCGCAAACGGCGCCGTGATCGGGCGCCGCTCTGATAAGTGGTACGGTCGCGACGTGCTCTCGACTCGGCTCGGCCCTGGCGATACCATCGTCGTTCCGCAAAAGATCATTGGGCCATCGGTAACCTGGCGCAATCTTTTGGGCACGGCTCAGATTGCCACTTCGCTGGCAATTGCTGCTGCGGTTGCTGGACTGTAGGTGTGAGTATGCGTAGTGAATTGCCGCCAGTGGAAACCATGATTCGGTCTGATGTCGCTCCGGAGAACATCCGCAGCTTCAGCGATGCGCCGAGCTGGCTCTACAACCTGCGCGTACTGTGGCAGTGCCGTGCGCTTATTGCACGCATTGCTGCAGGTGCATTCGTCATCAGCATAATTGTTGCATTCCTCATTCCCAAAATCTACGTTTCGCAGGCCCGTATTATGCCTCCCGAAACATCGAATTCTAACTCTGCGCTTCTGGCATCTCTTGCTGGGCGTGATCTCGGAAGCCAGGCATTAGGTGGGCTGGCGCTCAGTTTGATGGGAGGGCGTAATACCGGAGCACTCTTCGTCGATCTCTTGCGAAGCGGCTCAGTCGAGAGCCAGTTGATTGATCGCTTTCAGTTGCAGTCCGTGTATCGCAAGCATTATCGCGTGGATACCGCAAAGGTGCTGACGCGGCGTACAGAAATTGCGCAGGACAAGAAAAGTGGCGTCATCACGCTCTCTGTGCATGACACAAGTCCTGAGCGTGCTCGTGATCTGGCACAGGCCTACTTGGATGAGCTTAATGCCTTAGTCAACCGGACCAGCCGTTTCTCCGCGCATCAGGAGAGGGTTTTCATTGAAAAGCGTCTTACTGAAGTTAAGGAGAAGCTGTCGCAGGCTCAGGTTGCGCTAAGTGAATTCGCGAGCTCACATACGGCCATCGACCTGAAGGAGCAGGCGCTGGTTACGGTCGAGTCTCAGGCCAAGCTGCAGGGTGAGCTGATTGCTGCGCAAAGCGAATTTGAGTCGCTGCAGCAGGTCTACGGCGACGGGAATGTGCGCCTCCGCGCCCAGGAGGCGCGCATTGCAGAGTTAAAGCGCGAGCTTGCTAAAATGGGCGGCTCCGCAGCGCCGTTGGCCATCTCGAATGCGTCTTCGCAGGATGGAGCTACACAGGCGGACACATTTTCCTATCTGCCTCTGCGTCAGGTGCCTAGATTGGCCGTGCCATATGCGGACCTCTATCGTGAACTGCGCGTGCAAGAGACCGTTTATGATCTGTTGACGCAGCAATATGAGATCGCATGCATTCAAGAGGCGAAAGACATTCCTGCGGTCAATGTCATCGATGCTCCGGGAATCCCCGAGAAAAAAACCTTTCCTCCGCGGGCTTTGTTAAGCCTTGCTTCTACATTTGGTGTCGTAATTGTTTCGTGCGCCTTTTTGTTATGGCTTCACTACTGGAAGCTTATCGATCCGAACGATCCGCGCAGGATCTTCGCGCGTGAAGTAGCTGCATCGCTTCGATCTGTCCGCGGAATCATCTCGCGCCGAAAGGAGGCCGTATGAAGATGGGTGGTGAACTTGCGCGATCGGCGGGAGTCTTCAGCGCGGCGTCTTTTGTGCCGTTGACTGTAGCGAGGGCATCGCAGCTTTCTCTGCTTGCCGCTTGTATGGGATTCTTGTTTGCAAGCCGCGCGATCTATGTACTCGTATCGGCGCGATGGCTGAATGCTGGGACGGAAGCGGGTGTAGTAGCCGGCTTTGTCCTTGAGTTCGCGCTCGCACTGGCGATCGCTCTGAACGCTTTCGGCTGCAGAAAATCTCTGTCGATCCGCATATTCGATTCAAGGCCACTTCAGTGGGTGATGCTTTATCTCGCCTTCTCCGGTTGTAGCCTGCTGTGGAGCACTGCCGCATCAGTGGGCACATCTGCGTTGTACTGGGGTGAACTACCCTGTGATGTGTGCATCGTGGTGTTACTGGTGCGCAATTGCGGCGCAGAGTTCGCAGCACACTCGTTGATGAAGGGATTCATTAGTGGCACCTGCATTCTCGCTGCAATTGCATGGATCATGCCGGCTGCCGCCGATCTGCGGCTTGGAGACATCGACTACTTCAATACGAATCAAATCGGGAACCTGTGCGCGCTCTCGCTGCTGATGTGCAATCTTCTTGCGAAGCGCGGCGACGGCATTTGGGCTGGCATCACGTGGCTTCTTGTAACCACACTGTTTCGCAGTCTGAGCAAATCGACATTAATTGCATTCGCGGCCTGCCTTGTCTACGGGTTGATTCGCGACTCTGGTGCGAAGCGCGCAACGAAGTGGCTGCTGGTTGGATCGGGCATTACACTCACACTGATTTTCTGGGGCCTCCTGTCTGCTTATTACGGCGCATACACGACCACCGGTAACCAGGCAGAGACGCTTACCGGGCGCACAGCAATCTGGGCCTGGGCGTTGGACGCGAGTTTGGCCAGGCCATGGTTTGGAAATGGCTTTGATGCTATGTGGAAAGTGGCGCCGCCATTTGGAGGCGACCTCTTTGAGGCACGGCATGCTGAAAATGAACTGCTGCAGCAGTTCTTTTCTTATGGCGCGTGTGGAATTGTACTGCTCGCAGGCGTTTACGGCAGTCTTTATCGACGTATACGGAAGATTCCGCAAGACCCGGAGCGCGTTGCTCTCACTGCTTTTCTTGTTTATGTTCTCGTGCGCGGCGCAGCCGAGGCGGAGCCGTTTGACCTGCTCCTGCCTTCGTGGCTCATTGCCGCGCTGGCGTTCCTGCTCGAACGCGATGCGCAATGCGCGGGCAGTAATGACAGACTTCGGCATCCACAGGCAGAATGTCGGCAGGACAAATCTTTCTAAAGGAAAGAAGATGAACGTTATCATCGCCGCCCTGTCAGCGCCGGTACGAATGAACGGCGTCTCGCGCCATGGCGGAAACCTCGCGCGAGCACTTTTGAATACCAGCACCATCACGAGCGTGCATTTTCTCGCTGGCGAGTGGCAAAAGGAGATGTTCAAAAACGCGCTCGCCGGCACTGACTCGCGGCTGCACGTGCACTGGATACCACTTCGCGACGCAAATGTGAGTCGTCTGATCTGGTACTACCGCGAGCTTCCTCACATCGCTGAACAACTGGAGGCCGATGTCGTACACCTGACCTTTCCGGCCCCGACCGCCCTAGCGGCATATCACTGTCCAACCGTGCTGAGCTTACACGATCTATACCCATTCGATATTCCACGAAACTTCGGCATCGTAAAGAGTGCGGTTGCACGGTACATCATTCGCCAGTGCATCTGGCGTGTCGATGCTATTGCTTGCGTTTCCTCGATCACCAGAACAGAATTGAAGCGCTATTTCCCGAGAGCGGCGCGCAAGTCGATTGTCATTCCAAATGTTGTCGAATTCAGAGCGCCGGCTGCTGCTGGAGGAAGCCTCGACCAGTTGAAAAGCCGCAAATTCATTCTCTGTGTGGCACAGCATAGATCGAACAAAAACATTCGACTCGCGATCCAGGTCTTCGAACAGTTGCTGCGTGAACGAACTGTGCCGATGGACGCGCGCCTTGTGGTGGTTGGGATTCCCGGACCTGAAACCCAAAAGATCGAAGAGATGATTCGTGGGCTGAGGCTATGTAGCCGTGTCGTTCTCTACTCTGGCCTCACCGATGCTGAGGTGCGATGGTGCTACGAGAACTGTGAGATTCTGCTGGCTCCATCGACCATGGAGGGCTTCGGGCTCCCCGTTGCCGAGGGGATGCTCGCTGGATGCCGCATTGTTTGCTCTGACATTCCTGCATTTCGAGAACTGGGTGGTAAAGATTGTTGGTATGTGAAGTGGACGAACGATCCGGCGGCAGCGTATGTTGAAGCGATTCGTAAAGCTTTGGCTGTTCCACGTCCACGCGGCGGATGTTTACCGCGCCTGTCTCCGGCTTTTGTTGGCCAGCAATATGTCGAGCTCTATAGCAGTCTCGTCTGTTCGCCAATGTCGGAATTTGATATGCTGAGCCAGCCTGAATCCCTGACGGACCGGCCGGTGAGTACGCGTCCGCAGTGGTGATAAATGTCAAGAAATTGTCATTTATGGTGAATTGTCGTTCAGTGTGCCGCGATTCGGGCGAAAATGGAGCCATGATCAGTGCAATGACAGCCGACACAGTGGAATCAGGACATCCGCCGGTGCTCCACGAGCTTGGAACCATCCTCGTGGTTGAGGATGATCCGCGGATGCAGCGTGTTCTGCAGCGGATGTTCATGGCAGAGCAATACGCAGTGTTTTGCGCTGGCGACGGCAAGACCGCGCTCGACCTCTTCCGCATGCACAAGCCCGATGCCGTCGTGCTTGACCTGATCCTTCCGCAGATTTCAGGGCGCGACCTCTGCCAGAAGTTCAAGTCGCTCGCGCCTGAGTCGCCGGTCATTATTGTCAGCGCAATCTCTGAGGTGGTGGACAAAGTGCTCCTTCTGGAGTTGGGCGCTGACGATTACGTGACTAAGCCATTTAGCCCGCGTGAGCTCATGGCTCGAGTGCAGGCGGCGATTCGCAGGCGCAGAAAGCCGGTGAGTGCCGACATCTATCGCTTTGCCGAGTGCGAAATCGACTTTAAAAAGATGACAGTTGTGCGGAAAGATGCAACTGTGACGCTGACCTCGCACGAATTCCGGCTGCTTAAGTTTTTTACCGACAATGCAGAGCGCGTGTTGAGCCGCGAGGAATTGCTCAATGAAGTTTGGGGCTATAATTGCTATCCAACCACGCGCACGGTGGATAACCAGATCCTCAAACTGCGGCAAAAGCTTGAGCCTGACCCCGCCAATCCGGCGCACTTTCTAACCATCTATGGAGCCGGGTACAAATTCGTTCCATAACTCGATGGACAAGGATAGTTTCCGCTCCTCGCCGGAGCCCATGAGCGCGGCTCAGGTGCGCAGACAGGGAGCCAGAACGCGGGTCCTGCTCATTCTGGCAATGTCGGTCATCACGGCTGGCACCACGCTCGTCAGCCTGCTTGCAATCCGCACACCGCTGCAGAACTTGCTCGCGCAGAATCTATCCGCTGATCTGCGCTACTCGCTGGCTACTTTTGAGAGCATGCAGGCGCAGCATCTTGCTGCGCTCGACCGTGAGAACGCGCTGCTGGCGGATCTACCCAGTCTCAAGGCGCTCATGACAACCAGCGATGAGCGCACCATTGTCGATGGCGGCGTCGAATTCTGGAAGGTGAGTGGCAATGACCTGTTTGCCCTCGCTGACCGCGATGGAAACGTCAAAGCTGCGTATCTGACTAACTCAACGGCTGACGATACATTTCGCGCCGACATTGGCCGGTTTCTTGCCATGCGCAGGGCAAATTATCTTGTCAGTGACAAAGGGCTCTTCGGTTGCTCAGTACACCCGCTCTACTTTGGCAGCCAGTCCGAGGGTACGCTGCTGGGTTACGTCATCAGCGGGTTTGCCATCGACGGCAAGGCCGTGGAGAGCCTGAGTAACGCCACCAATGTGCAGGCGCTCTTCCGCAGTGGCGACAGAGTCCTCGCAGCATCGGCTCCTCTTGCAGATTCGAAAGTCGTTTCCGATAACGCGTCCGATGCATCCTCTTCGCACGGCGAGCCCTATCGTGTTGTGCTGAATGGTGAGCGCTTCCTCGCGGCCTCGCACGATCTTTCGTCCCGGTCCACTGCACCGCTTACTCTGATTGAGATCAAATCTCTTGATCAGGAAGAGCGCGCCATCCAGCAGATCAACCGTCTTGTTCTGCTTGCGGGCGCGCTGGCGTTGATGCTGGGTGCCGGACTAATGCTGGCGCTTTCCCGATTTGTGACTCGGCCGCTCGAGCAACTGGCCGCGGGGGTCAGGGCTTTCGCTGGTGGCGACAGTGCACATCTCCTTCCATATCGCGGAACGCGCGAGGTACGCGAACTAAGCACTGCATTTGCGCGCATGCGCCGCGAAATTCTGCAGGCCAATCAAACGGTACTCGAATCGGAGCGGCTGGCTACGATTGGAAGGATGGCAGGTTCCGTTTCTCACGATCTTCGCCACTATCTTGCTGCAATCTATGCCAATGCAGAGTTTCTTGCCTCAGGCAGCGTGCCTCCCGCCGAACGCAATGAGGTGCTAGCTGAGATTCGCAATGCCGTCGACGGTACAACTGAGATGCTTGAATCGCTCTTGATGTTCGGTCGCTCGGGAGCAGGGTTGCGCCGCACGCGGCAATCGATCGCGACGCTTGCCGAGCATGCCATCCATCTGGTGCGCGCGCATCCCGACGCTGCGGGTGTCACGATTAATCTTCAGGCCGACAAGGCGGCTACGACTGAGGCTTTTGTTGACGCCAAGCAGATTGAGCGCGCAATCTACAACCTGCTTCTCAATGCTTGCCAGGCGCCGAGAGAAGCGGACCGGCACGCTTCGGTTACGGTATCTGTGACCGCTCGCGAGCAGGAAGTGGAAGTCGATGTTACAGACAATGGTGACGGAGTCCCGTCCAATATCGTCGACACGCTCTTTGAACCTTTTGTGAGTGAGGGCAAACACAAAGGGTCGGGCCTCGGGCTCACTCTCACGCAGAGCATCGCCGCGGAGCATGGTGGAAGCGTTGCGCTGGTGCATAGTATTCCTGGTGAAACCATTTTCCGCATGAACATTGCTCGCGCAAGCCATAACACAGACTCGTTGGTGAGCAGCAGTGAGCAGATGGGGGAGAGATGAAGGTCAAGCAGAAATTCGCCGGCCGAAACTGCGAGTTGTGCTGCGCATCCCTGATGATCTGTGCCGTCATGCTCTTTGCGCCGCGCGTGACAGGCCAGTCAGAACAGACTGCAGCAGCATATACCGCTATGCAGGAGCGCATCCGTACGCTGAGTGATGCAGTAGACCGTCTTCAAGCGCAGGTGCAGCAGTCGCAGCACGAGCTTGCAGAGTTGAAAGAGCAGTTGGCAAGTCTGCGCACGTCTGCCGGTCTTATCGCGGTGCCTGATGCCGGTCAATCGCAGCCTGCTGGTGCCGCTGATCTTGCTGTTGCTGTGGCTGAGCTGCGCGAGGCACAAGCGATGCAGGCAACGCAGATTGCTACCCTCGATCAAGCCAAGGTGGAGACTGCGTCCAAATATCCGCTCAAGCTGAGCGGA
Organism: Occallatibacter sp.; assembly: GCA_035546015.1. Taxonomy (GTDB): domain Bacteria; phylum Acidobacteriota; class Terriglobia; order Terriglobales; family Acidobacteriaceae; genus Telmatobacter. The sequence goes on along the minus strand of DASZXD010000323.1, from coordinate 11,934 downwards.
ATGATCGTAATGAATGGATTTGTGAACACGCGGCGCATGGATGTGGCGGCAACTCCAACTGTGGCGCTCTCCGGCTCTGGTTCCACCGGTGTTTCTGTGCGGCAAACCATCATTGGCCTCGATGTGAATGGTCCCAACGTCTTTGGCGCGCGAACGCACGGTGACCTTCGTCTTGATATGAATGCTGCTGCTTCGGGCTCTGGCTACAGCGGTGGCTATACATTGGGTCTTCTGCGCCTTCGCACTGCGCATGTTGACCTGAACTGGGATCGCACACAGGCGTTTTTCGCACTCGACAGAGCGCTTCTCAGCCCGGAGACTCCTTCATCGCTCACCGCAGTTGCTGAGCCCGCCCTTGCATGGTCAGGCAATCTTTGGGCATGGAATCCGCAGGCAGGCATATCGTACAACGTACTAACGACTCGTGCAAGTGCTCTGCGTACCCAGGCAGCTCTGATCGATGTGGTCGATCCTCCTCCGCTCTTTTCTACAACGCAGAGCGGAACTTACGCACCACCCTCCACATCGGAGCTCTCTCGCTGGCCCGGAGTCGAGGGACGCATAGCATATGAGGATGTGCACCAAGATAGCGGTTTACGGCTTGGTGTCAGCGGATATTTCGCGCCGCATAGAACATCGAGTGTGGTGTACAAGTTTGACTCATGGGCAGGCGCGGCGGACTTCCAAGTACCCGTCTCCCGCTATACACAGTTCTCAGGCAGTGCATACTGGGGCAGCGCGCTGGGCGGGCTTGGCGCGGGCGCGTACAAGGACTACGTCGCACGCAGTAGCGGTGGAGAGTTTTATTACCGTGTTCTCGACGATCACGGCGGATGGGTACAGTGGAAGCAGAAAACTGGAGAGCAGCTGGAGTTCAACGAAGCCTTCGGCATTGATAATGTGCCGGCCGGTCAACTGCGCCCCTACGCATTCACAACTCCGGTAAGCTACTACAATCTCACTCGCAATCGTACCTTCACCGGCAATGTGATTTACTCTCCTAGTGCATACCTGCTCTTTTCGCTAGAGTATCGCCGGATTATGTCTTCCTATGTCACTGCTCCTACAATGTCTGGCGACGTAATTGGGGTTGGTGCGGGGTACAAGTTTTGAACATGCATAGCATCTCCGGTCGAATGGCCAGGCTGACTGCGGTACTGGTGCTTGTCTGTTGCATGGCTATTCTCCACGCGCAGCAACCGTCCCACGCCGCAGAGTTAACCGGGCGCGTGGTTTTTCCGCCGGTTGCAAAAAGATTGCATTTGCCTTCAGCAGTTGTATGGCTCACTGCAATTGGCAATTCTCAAGTCATCCAGCCGTCGCCTTCGCGCAAGTTCTCGCTCGTTCAAAAAAACAGGATGTTTACACCTCATCTTCTGGTGATTCCTGTCGGGAGCATCGTCAGTTTCCCAAACGAAGATCCGTTCTTTCATAACGTCTTCTCGCTGTTTAACGGCAAGCGCTTCGATCTCGGGTTGTACGAGGCCGGCAGCACAAGAGAGGTAGAGTTTTCGCGTGAAGGCGTTTCCTACATCTTCTGCAATATTCATCCGGAGATGAGCGCGGTTGTTATCGCGCTCTCCACTCCGCTGTTCGCCATTGCAGAGTCTAACGCGCATTTTGCGATTCACTCCATCCCCGCGGGCGAATACGAGCTTCACGTCTGGATCGAAGGCACGCCGCAGCCAGCTTTAGACCGGCTAAGCCGCCGGATTACTGTCCGTGACGGCGAATCGAACAACGCGAGCATCGATGCATCCAGCACGTATCACCCGGCAAGCGGGCATTTGAATATGTACGGCAGGCCCTATGATCGTGATACACGGCCGCCATATTAGACTGCGCCATCACGAACCTCTTGCTGTGCCGTTTGATGCATCGATAGTGTGGTGTGCTCCGCGCGGTGCGCTGCTGTTACTGTCTTGTAGGCTCGCATGCCGGTCATTTGCAGTGCAATGTGCCACAGGAAAGCGGTGTTTCTTAGATTGCGGCGCCACAGGCGTCGTGGGTCCTGGGTCAGGCGGTGCAGCCAGTGCAGGCCTGCGCGTTTCATCCACGGCGGGCACATGCGGACCCGCCCGGAGAGAAAATCGAATGCTGCGCCTACGCCGAACATCAGGCGCGTATTGAGGCGGGGCAGCATCCTGCGCATGAATAACTCCTGGCGCGGCGCCCCTATACCTACCCAGATAATGTCTGGCCTGCACTGATCGATTGTGGCAATCAGTTCCGCTTCCTCATCGCTGGTTAAATCGCGAAACGGAGGTGTATAGGTTCCTGCCACCTTGGTCCATGGATGTTGCCGGCAAAGTGTTGTTGTGAGTTCATCTGTAACGCCCGGTTTGCCGCCATAGAAGAAGTGCGAGTAACCGGTGAATTGCATCCTGCAAAAAATCTGCTGCATTATCTCGGGCCCCGTCACCGCGCGCATCTTCCAAAAGCCCTGCGCTCGCCCCACCCATGCTGTAGGAGTCCCGTCAGGAAGTGCAAGCGCAGCATGTTCGTAAACATCGGCCACTGCGCAGTTATGCAGAGCAGACAGAACTCCGTTCACGTCTACGGCGCATACATAACCTTTGCGATTCGATTGCAGAAGCTCGTCAATGCGGGAGAGTGCACCTTCAACGTCGATCGCGTCTACTGAGATGCCGAGCACGTTTGCGCAGCGTCGCAAATCTGCCGGCGCCTTGACATCCTCATCGACAGCATGTTGACGCGCAGGATTCGGTAGTGCCGGCCATTTCATCAAAATGGCGGCCAGTGGAAGGTAGATGAGCAGAGCTAAGGTTCCCGGAAGCAAGCGGCTCAGTGCGATCCCGGGTAAACCGTAGTGTGGAACCAGCAGTGTGAGTGCCGCTGCCATGCTGATCCCGCCGAGAATGCTGAGGATCGTTACCGTGCGCGGCCGGTCGAGTGCGAGCATCGAATAAGAGCCTGTGACAGAGAGGGCAGAGAGAGCTGCGCTCCACGCGGCCGCAGGCAGAACCGAGGCAGAGTCGTGAGCAACAGCGGGACCAGCCCACAGGCGAAGAATGGTTATGCCGTAAAGTAGCAGTATTGCAAGAGAAGCCGTCACGAAGCAGAAATTGGCTACCAGGGCCCCAGCGATTGGACGAAGCAACGCCCGCCGTGAGCTGCGTGCCGCGTCCGAAGCAAGATGTGGAAAAAGAAAGTGCAATCCTGCTGCTGCGATGCCATAGATCGGTTGCGAGAGTTGAGTGCAAAATGTATACACCGCAACTGCGGATGTTCCAAGAGTGACACCGGCAATCAGGCGATCGACCTGCCCGAAAAGAAGCCCCGTGACAGCCTGCAGCCACGTGAATGTGCCAAAGCCAAGCAGTCTGCGCGTGGTTTTGGCTTGCAGAGATGGAACAAGGCGTTTGATACCGAGCAGCCGTTTCAACTGAAGATTCTGAATCCATAGTGCCAGTGCGTTCACAGCCAGCGTTGCCGCCATCACAGAGGCTACATGCTTTTCGTACCGAGGCATTAGCCAGGCAATCAGCAGAGATAGAACGCGAGCAGTCACGCTCACTTGGATAGCCGTGTCATAGCGGCTGAATGCGCGCTGCGTGCTCACGCACACTGTTTCAATGGCGCGAAGCAGAATGATCGCCGCAGTGATGCGAAGTGACCAGAGGCAGTCTCCGAATAACTCGGCGTGAGTCTTGACTGTGTGTAGAGCCAGAGCCGGTGCGGCGGCCCAGCAGAGGCATCCGATGGCAAAACCTAACACGAGATGGATGCCGAGCGTGCTGCGAACAGCCTGAATCACTTCTGTGCTCTGCAAGTTGCCGCGTGCTTGTGCGATCGTTCGGATATTTGCGTCGCCGAAACCCGACGCAAGAATCGCGCCGGTCATGAGTACGGCGCTGGCCAGCGCCCAGATGCCATAGCGGTCAATTCCCAGTGAGCGCAAAATCGCTGGCGCAAGCAGCAGCATACCGGCCGGATATGCAATGTAGTCCAGCGCACCAAAGACGGCGTTCCCGAGATGATCTTTCATTTAACTGCCTTTTGCGCCGCCAAATCGGCGCTCTTGGGCAGAACCAACAATGTTGGCGATGGAAGGTCGCATGAGCGGCAATCATCATCTGCATTTCGAATATGTGTGCCGAGCAGTACAAAGAGAAGCGCGGCCGCGATGGCAACGCACGCATCTCCGATCAGAACAACACGGTAGCTGTAAGCCACAATGCAAGCGCCGGTGATGGCTGCCGTGCCCGCTTGGCACAATGCGCCGCTCAGGTTTTGCAGGGCTGAGGCTGTGCTCCGCTCTCCTTCCGGAACCCGCTCCATCAGCATCTGGTAGATTCCAGGCCCACACATAAACTGTGTAGCAAAGTAGAGCAGATAAAAGCACACCGCCGCGGGCATAAATCGGGTTGTGGCAATCAAGACGAGAAAGAAAGCGGTGCTCAACTGCGCCATAGCGATTCCATTCGCATTGCCAAACCGCTTCAGGAGCACCGGAGCGCAAAGGACTGCGGTGAACTGCGCCAGTTGCGAACCGGCAAAGACGGCGCCAAGCCCGCCCAGCGGAATGCCAAGCACCTTTTGTAGATAGATAGCGCCAAATACCGGGAACGATCCCGTGACGATATTCCATATCACGAATGCGGGAAGAAACCGGAGTAGAAAAGGATGGATAATGCGTGTGCTCTTGTATTGCTCCGATAAATGATGGCGAAGGGCAAGGCGCGTGAGCGGCAATATGCCGAAAGCGACAGTTGCGCACGCAAGCACCAGCACAAAGCGAATGCCATTGATCAGGCTGAGGTGAAGTGCGCTGAAATGCAGAAGCTCTGGAACATAGCCCCCGGCAATTCCGGAAAGGCTGCCGAGGCCGATGCCCGCGGCAAAGGCAAGACTGAAACCCGCGGCGCGATTGTCATCACGCGTCACCTGCGCAATGACTGGTGAAAAACAGATAGGCCAGCCGCACAGCATTGCGCCCGTCAGGAATGCCAGCGTGAGCTGTGCATGCGGTTCGAGAAAAAATATGCGCAGTACCGAAAGAATGGGTGCAAGGCAAAATGTGAAGAGCAGCATGGCACGCAGGCCGTAGCGCCGCGTCATCAGCATGCCGGGAATGGTGCCTGCCACATTGCCAAGCGTAAAGCAGGCCATAATGCGGCCAATGACCCTCTCATCGAAATGCAGATCGGTCAGGTAGAGGTTGAACAGAAAGATAAACAGGCCAAAGCCGAGATCCATGCAGAAAGCGGCAGAGAAAAATGTCCAATAGCCGTGGCCGAATCGCGCTGTAAACGTGCGCAAGCCCTGAATGGGCAAGCCGCGAAGCACGCGCTGCCCATGCGTTGTCATCGTCCCTCGCGAATGAGACGAGTCAGCCGCGCGATAGCCCAGTCGAGGCTGTTGTAACGCAACTCGAATGTCTCGGCTTCCATCAGCGCGTCGATACCCTGCATATGTAGATGTGCCTCGTATGGCATGCAGTGTACCCGTTGCTCTACATACAGGCGCGCTACTGCGCGCGGAAAAGCTGCGAGTTCTTCTCTGTCTACTCCGCGTTCCAGAAAGACCATGAAACGCACGTTGCCTGTGTTCGCCGTGAGAATAGTTCGATCAGGATGGGTAGGTAGTTCGATGGAGGGCTTGCCGACTCCGGCTCGTTGCATCACTTCAAGCCCGTGCAGGTGAGGGAAGAGCATCTCCGCAGATGGCCTGAAGCGCACCTGGCTGCAATTGCCCGTTACCAGGCGGTCGGTACGGCCATGCACAAGATAACTGCCATCGTCGGTTATGTAGTTCCAGCCTGTAAACGCACACGCATAAGATAATGTTGATTTGCCTGCGCCGGAGTCGCCGCACAGCAGGATTGCGTCGCCGTCAAGCGAGACGCAGGCTGCATGAATGCCCGTCGCGCGCCGCGCGGCAATGCATGACATGGCCTGCGACTCGAGAAAGAAATAACGAAAATAGTCCCTATGCCGTACTGCGGCATGAGTCACCCAGATCGTAGCGCTCGGTTGCGATAAATCTCGCAACGCGAAATTTTCGCCGTCAGCGATGCTCGTTCCCAGGTGATCTCGCATGCGTCCGACAGGTGTCGGAGGGCAGATGTTCGACTCGCCTTCTGTCACGCCAATCTGCATGCGGATCGGCTCAGTGTCGAAGAGCCGCGGAAAGCTGCTCCAGCTCTCATGTGCTGCATCGAGCACCAACTCGGAGTTGGTCTCAATGGTTGTGGGAAATCCGAGCGGGAAAAATGTCTCCGAGAGTTCGAAGCGTGTCGTCGCAAAAATCGGATTTCCGAATTCGATCGGCTCCGAGCGCAGCCACGCTTCCTTCAACTGCTCGATCGTCAGCAGGTCGGTAGCCGCCACGCGTTCCGCTTGTCCCATGCTTTTCATCGGCCCTTCTCTCTAGAACTGGTATTTGAGCGCAAGCTGAATGATGCGCGGATTGTTCGACTTTGCCGTGATCTTTCCGAATGCTTCGCCAGTACCCACCATGTTGAGAGGGTTGGCGAAGTTCGGTGTGTTGGTCAGGTTGAAGAACTCCGCGCGCAGGTGCATGCTCTGTGAATCGAAGAATCGAATCGTGCGCTCCATTGCCAGGTCGATGTTCCGCTGTCCTGGTCCACGCACCATACCTACGCCGCTGTCGCCAAAGTCCGTGTCGCTCGGGCTCGAGCCAAAAGGTGCCATGGGAGCCGCGGTAAAGCCTGCGGCGCTCAGGTAGTGCCCCTGCACGCGCGAGTACACCGAGCCGCCGGTGGTCACACGTGCGCCGCTCAGTTGAGCGCGATTCTCGAAGCCATAGTTGCCATACACCGCTCCTGCGCTCTGATCAAGAACAGTAATCGGCGTGCCCGACTGCGTCACAAGAATGCCCGACGCCTGCCAGCCCGAAGTAATTTGCCGCATCAGCACCGAAAGGTTGCTTATGCTGGGCATATCGTACGTGAAGTTGAAGACCAGGCGATGCGCACGGTCAAAGTCCGTAGGACCGTAACTCTGTCGTGGATCGAGTTGATTGTTCGTCAGAAGCCATAGCTCGTAGACTTGGCCTCCCGAAGAGCCGCTGGTCTCATCCAACGTGCGTGACCACGTATAGCTGCCGAGAAACTGCAGGTTGCGACTTAGTCTTCTCGATACGCTCGCCTGCATTCCGTTGTAGTTGGCCAGATAAGTGGTCTGGTTGAACAGCGCTCCCGGTCCGACTCCCTGATAGGGAACGCGCTGGATGACATTGTTGACGGAGTTCGTCGTTGCACCATTCACAGGGTTACTGGGGCTTGCAAGCAGAGCCTGGTTGAACTCCACAGTCCCAGCCACGTGCAGCGTGCGCGTGCCCACATATCCAAGCTCAGCAAGCATGTTGCGGCCCAGCGCCATCTGCAGGTTTAGGTTGTACTCCTGCGTGTACGGGTCAACGATCCGCGTGGATACACCTTCCACTGATGATCCGCCGCCTGGAATCCGCGGCAGGAAGATTGGATAATTTGAGAGCGCTGGTAACAGAGGAGTAAAGGGTGCGCTGAGTGTCGCAGGCCCGTTCTGCGACCCGGAGAAAAACTGGAAGGTCGAATAAGGAGCCTGCGCCGCAAGGCTCTCTGCCAGCCCCCCCGCAAGCCGATCGAAGTAGATACCGTAGCCTCCGCGTAGCACCAGTTCACGATGTTGCGCCAGGCGATATGCAAAGCCAAAACGCGGTGAAATGTCCGTGTGGCGTGTGGCCCAAAGGCCGCGCCGGTCCGCGCGAATCACGCCTGGCGGTACAGCACCTGAATAATTGGATGTCACCACATACCCGCTGAGCGTGCCAGTCTCTGGCGCGGTCAGTGTTGCCAGAGAGGGATCGAATGTAACCAGGTGGCCGTGAATCTCTGTGGGAGGGCTGAAGATTTCATAGCGCAAGCCGGCATTCACCGTCAGCCGCGCTGTCAGTTTGATGTCGTCCTGCGCAAATGCTACAAGGTCGTTGTACCGGCTGTCCTTGCGAAAAAGTCCGGAGCTGCCGTTGCTGAGCGTCACGTTGCTCACGCCGCTGGGGCTGCCATTCTGCTGCGCGCTCTGGCCTAGCAAAAAATCGCTGAAGGTGCGAATGTCGAGCAGGCCGTCAGAAGCAAACGGCGCATTCACCATAATCTGGTGGTGCTTCACCTCGGCGCCCGCGCGGATGAGGTGGTTACGATACGCCCGCGAGACAATGTCCTGCACGACAAAGGTGTTCGTCGTCTGTTGTTGATACGGCGTGCCCGCATCTCCAATGGTGAAGAGGCCATCTACAGTAACGCCCGGCGCGGGAATATCTCTGCCCGACAGCCCCGTCGGCGAGACCGTGCCGATGTCCGTCGTGCTGACCGGTCCTTGCACGGCAGAGATGCCCTTGAAGCGCATGAATCCTAGCCGCGCTACGTTGATCATATTTGCGTTTACCTGGTGCGTATCGGAGACCACGGCCATCACGTTTTTGTCCACTTCGTCGGTGCCCCAGCCGGGAACATTCGCGGCATTGGGCGAGAAGGGCTCAACCGTAGGAGCGCGCGAATAAAACAGCCGTGCTGCAAGCGAGTTCTTCCGCGTGACCGTGTGATCGAGATTCAGCGAGAACTGATTCTCCTGATAGCTGGCCGGAATCGCATATGTTGACTCGCCGATTGGCATCTGCGTCGGGTCGGTCGAAGGCAGCTGAATCTGCGGGTTGGGAATCGCATACTGTCCATTTGCCAACTTGAAGTTGAGCAGCCCAAGTGCGACCGGATTGATATTCAATCCGTCGCACGCAACCTGTGTTCCGCCGGCAAATGTAGGATATGCGCAGAACTGTGCGCCTAGCGTTGCCGCAGAGCGGTCGTTGGTGAGTTGCGGCAGTGTCGTAGTCAGCGAGTCGCCCTCGCCGTTGCTCGAGCGCAGCCCCTGATAGGCGGTGAAGAAGAAGGTCCGGTCACGAACGATCGGCCCACCAGCAGCCATGCCATACTGGTTTTGCTTGAGCACAGGTCGTGGCTGGCCGGTCAGCTTTGAGAAAAAATCGTTTGCATTGAGCAGATCGTTGCGCAGGAACTCCCACACCGTACCGTGAAACTGATCGGAACCGGACTTGCTCACCACGTCGACATTCGCTCCCGTACCGCGCCCGTAAGTGGCGTCGTAGTTGCCGGTCTGTACTTTGAACTCCTGAATCGTGTCCGGCGCTGGCGCCGCAACACCAACCTCTTCGCCGGCGTTTGCAGCAGAGTTCTGTGCAAGATTGTTGGCGTCCACGCCGTTGAACTGAATGTTGTTCGCCGTGGGCTTACCGCCATTGGCGGTCACGTCCTGCGTGCCGCGACCGAGCGTAGTCGCATCGGGCAGCCCGACAACCACGCCAGGTGAGAGCGAAAGAATCTGCGTAAAGTTGCGATTGGAGAGGGGGAGGGACTGGATAGCCTCTTCATTCACAGCGCGGCCTAGCGTGGCGCTCTCTGTATCCGCAATCTCCTGCGAAGCCGTCACTTCAATGCTCGTTTGTGCCGCGGCCACTTCAAAATGAAAGTCAACTGTGCTGGTCTCGCTTACCACAACAGCGATCTTTGCGGACTGCGCTTCAGCAAATCCATCTGCGCTTGCGGTTGCCCGGTAGTCGCCGGGCATAAGCATTGCCGCGTCGTACTCACCCGCGTCTGAAGTGAGCACAGTGCGCGTGGTGTGCGTCGCCTCGTTCTCAATCACCACCGAGGCATATGACACAGAGCGTCCGTTCGGATCGTACACTGTGCCGCGAATAGCGCCCGTGCCCGGTGCCTGCCCCGGCAGGGACAGTTGAAATGCGATGAATGCTGCGAGCACCAGAAAAACGGACCGTGCATATATCTTCATTGCGTCTGTGCCTCGTTGCTGATCGAACCTGCCGTCAGCTTACGAGTGACGCGAATCGCCACTTGTCAGAGATGTGTCTTTGGATTGTCATTTTCGCGGAGCAATGCTGCTTCAGAACGAGTCTTCAGCACAGCAAAACCCTGCAAAAATCGACCGGACAGAGTGTGTCAGTGCGGACGGCCAGGAAGCACGAAGTGCTCTGCGCATCGCGGCTCGTAGAAGTCGCCGGCCATGATGATGGGGCTGTCGAACGATGCGGGCCTGCCATCGACAAGCCGCTGCGGATAGAGTGCCTTTGCGCCACAACTGCAATAGGCCACCAGTTCCGTGATGTTGCCCGCGAAAGTGCGCACCAGCCACGAAAGGTCGAGCATTTCGCCGAAGGGCATACCGCGAAAGTCGAGTTCGAGGCCTGAGACCATCACATCGTGGCCTGACTCAAGCAGTCGCTTCGTAAACAGGAAGAGATCCTGCACAAACTGGCCTTCGTCAATCGCGATGCACTCCACGCGCTTGCCGATCCGCTGCTCGGTGGCGGCAATCAACGGCAGAACCGACCATGGGTTGGAATTTGAAAACTCGATCGCTTCCATCTTGCCGCAGCCGTTGCGATTGCGGCTTTCCACCAGCCCTGCTGCGGCCTTGGTATCTGCGCTCGGTTTCAGCAGCATCACATACTGCCGTGCATATTCGCGGCGAATCTCGATGCGGCGCAGCAACTCCGCAGTCTTGTTGCTGCGCATTGGCCCCACAATGACTTCAAGTTTGCCCGCTTCGAGTTTGCCGTGCACTTGTGGAGCCCTGCCTTTACGCTGTTGCCCTCTGCTGCTGCGCCTGGTGGCCAAGATGCACACTGACCACTTTCGACACGCCCGGTTCCTGCATAGTCACGCCGTAGATGATGTCCGCCGACTGCATCATGCGCTTCGAGTGCGTGACGATGAGGAACTGCGTATCGCCGCTCAACGAGCGCAGCAGGTCTGCGAGCCGGCCCACGTTGGTCTCGTCCAGTGCGGCATCCACTTCGTCCAGCACGCAGAACGGACTCGGCTGGAACTGGAAGATACCCACCAGCAGCGCCAGTGCTGTCAGCGCTTTTTCACCGCCAGAAAGCAGCAGTACGTTCTGCAGCTTCTTGCCCGGAGGCGAAGCCACAATATCCAGTCCGCTCTCGGCTTGGTTCTCTTCGTCAGTCAGCCGGAGGAACGCCTGCCCGCCGTGGAAGAGCCGCGTAAATACCTGCCCGAAGTTCTCGTTGATGCGTGCAAAAGCCTCGTCGAACTTCGTCCGCGAAATCTGATCGATCTCCTTGATCGTCTCCTGCGTGTTCTCGATGGACTCGATGAGGTCCTTGCGTTGCGTCTCCAGGAACGCATGCCGCTCGGCCGTCTCCTTATACTCGTCGAGCGCCATCATGTTTACCGGGCCCATCTGCTCCAGGCGCTGGCGCAGTCCGCGGCAGGTCTCTTCTTCCGTCGCAAGCTCTTCGCTGGCCAGATGCACAATCTCTGCATCGCCGCGCAGCACAGAGGCCTCTACGTTGACCTCCGCAAGGCAGCTTGCCTCCAGATGTTCAAGATCCGATTTGAGCTTGGCAAGCTCGCTCGAACGCGCAGCGCGGCTTTCCCGCAACTGGTCCAACGCAGCGCGTCCCGTCTTGAGCTGCGTCTCCATCTCGGCCAACTGCTGCCGCAGTGCCTGCGCCTGCTCGGTGATGCTTTGCGCAAGTGCCAGAGCTTCCGTCCGCGTTGCGGCCAGTTCCTTCTGCCGCTCGGCAAGAGTCGCGCTTTCCTGAATGCGCTGCTCCCGTTCTGCCGTCGCCGCAGCGCGCAGCTGCTCGATTCCCAGCACGCGCCGCTCCAGATCGGCATACAGCCGGTCGATGCGCTGGAATGCAGCCTCTGCGCCGCGCCGCCGTTCTTCCAGTCCCGCCAGCTCAGCGGTGAGCTGCGCCGCCTCCTGTTGCAGGACCTCGCGCTTCTTGCGCAGCTCGTCGAGCTGCGCCTGCATCGTGTCCAGTCCGGCCTCGGCCTGTGCGTGCTCGGCTTCCAGCCGCGTTGCCTCTTCCTGCTTCTGTGCAATCACCTGGCGTTTGGCCTCG
>DASZXD010000322.1:0-3132 GCA_035546015.1 Occallatibacter sp. | reverse complement strand
ATCTTCGACGGCAATATCGAGTCGCTGGCGGGGAACTTTATTTACGACGGGGAGAAAAACCGCGCGGTGGCAGTGGATGCGGCGGGAATGATGGAAGCGCTGCGCAAAATTTATGGCGCGGACGCGCTGGCCGATGAACTGGAAGGGAAGGCCGGCCGGTAATTCTCCTGGCGGCTATTGCCTGCGTTTTTCAGCGTCTCATGAGCACGGCTGAATCGGGCCTTTCAACGTAAAAAACAAGACTGGAGGAAACGGGGAGCCGAGCCGATTGAATGAGAATGTAAATGATTACATTATTCGACTAAAAAGAAGATACAGCCTGACGTGAAAAGAGCTGCGGGAATCATCTGGAGGAGCCTCGCGCATGGAGAGGCAAACCTGTGCAGATGAGAGGCTTGCAGTGCATAGGCTTGCAAATGTGACAGGTTGAGCGCGCCGGGCATAAGAAAATCCTTGACAATCATGGAAGGGCGGAACTAGGCTTGCTGCGAAATGTAAACAATTACATTTTGACACTGAAAACAAGAGCCACATCTTCTGGATGAAGCTACTAGCCGGGAAAATGCAAAGCTCGCATCGCCCGACGGCGATGATTTTTTTCGAGCCAACCCAAGACGGCTGCAGAGTTGCAGCCTGCGCAAAGCGGACAGAAGCCTGAGCGAGAGAGATGATGCAACAGGCCATCGCGGCGCAAATTCCGATTGGAGGTCAGACAATGAAATTAGAAAGACGCGCAATCGCTTTCATGGCCAGCCTGCTGCTGGCGGCAGCAATTCCGGCGGCACGGGCGCAAAGCGTCGACTCGTCTGTGCAGGGCGTGGTGGAGGATACGTCAGGCGCAATGGTGCCGGGCGCGGGCGTGAGCCTGACGAACATGCGCACGGGCGTGGTGCAACGTACGCAGTCGGATGCATCTGGCAACTATGCATTTCCGGCAGTGGCGCCCGGCGTGTACTCGCTGGAAGTAACCAGACCCGGCTTTGCCACATATGAGCTGAAGCAGTTCAATGTGACCGTGGGACAGCGCGCGACGGAGAATGTTGCGCTGAGCGTTGCTTCGCAGGCGCAGACCGTGACGGTGGAAGCGAACGGGCTGGCGAATCTTCTGGAGACGCAATCGAACGACCTGGGCAACGTGATTGGGCCGCAGAGCGTGGCCCAACTGCCGCTGAATGGCAGGAATTTTCTGCAGCTCGGACTGCTTTCAGGCGCGACGCAGTCGAACCAGGGCGCGGGCAATGCCTCGATTGCGCAGACCGGGCATCCTGGCATGTCGATCAATATCGCCGGCAACGAGCCTGACTTTACCATGTACATGGTGGATGGCATCCAGACCATCGGGACGCGTGCGGGCAATACGTCGCTGAACCTGTCGATGTCGGCGATTGACCAGTTCGAAGTGCACTATGGGTTCTTCATGCCCGACATGGGTACGAACCCGGGCATTGTGGACGTTGTGACGAAGGGCGGCACCAACCACATCCACGGCGAAGCGTATGAGTATGTGCGCAACAACCAGATGGAAGCGCGCGACTACTTTGCCAAGGCAGCGCCGGGGCCGTATCACCAGAACCAGTTCGGCGCGTCAGTGGGCGGGCCGATCCTGAAGAACAAGCTGTTCTACTTCGGCAACTATGAGGGCTACCGCCAGATCCAGTCGCGGTTTGTATCGGCACTTACGCCGACACAGGCGATGTTTGGCGGGGATTTCTCAGCGCTTTCGACGCCGATCTACGATCCGACCACCTATGACCCGACGACCGGACTGCGGCAGCAGTTCCAGGGAAACAAGATTCCTTCGACGCGCATCAACAACACCTCAAAGCAACTGCTGGCCTTTTATCTTCCGGGCGCTGCGAACACTTCAGGCAACAACGTGAGCGGCAACCCCGAGACGACGCTGGACTCAGACCAGTTCACCGTGAGGATGGATTACAGCCTGAATGAAAAGAACCAGCTCTTCGGGCAGGGATCGTGGCTGAATGCTCCGGACACGCAGCCGGGACTGTTCCCTTCGCAGGGGACAGCATTTCCACTCGATACCGAGTTTGGCTCGATCGGGTGGAACTGGACGCTGAGTCCGACGAAGGTGAATTCGCTGCGGCTTGGACTGGTGCGCGATTCAGTATATGACCAGGGGCGGTCTGTGGCCGGCATTCAGAACACGCTCAACATCACGGGCACGGGCGATCCCGATGGAGTGCCGGGCATCAACATCGCGGGATATTCCGGATTCGGCACATCAACCGGTCTTCTTGGCGACATCGACAACGTGTACCAGATTCACGACAGCTTCAGCTGGCTGCACGGCAATCACCAGATCAAGATGGGCGGCGACCTAGCGTACACGCGCAGCGTGCAGTCGAGCGCCAACGCCAATGCGCGCGGCGTGTTCAACTTCAACGATGTATTCACGGCGCAGACTTCGCTCAATACGACCACGGGCAAGGTTTCGCAGGTGGCCAATACGGGCAATGCGTTTGCAGACTTCCTGCTGGGCGACCTCACGACTGCGCAATCCATCGCGATGCCCAAGACGCACTTTCGCTGGACTACATTTGAGCCGTACATCCAGGACACATGGAAGATTACCCGCAGCCTGAATGCGAATCTGGCGTTTGCCTACTTCATCAACACGCCGCCAAATCCTCCGGACAGGACGAACAGGAACCTGATTCACAGCTTCGACTTCAAGACCGGCCTCGAGACGTTTGCCGCGCTGGGAACCGCGAATCCACAGGTGTTTGACCCGACGCTGAACAGTTTTGCGCCGCGCATTGGACTGACGTGGCAGCCGTGGTTTGCCAAGAACACAGTGGTCCGCGCAGGCTGGGGCATGTACTACACAACGCAGATGGACCTCACTTCGCAGTACTCGGTGGTGTCGCAGTACATCTCAGTGAACAACCAGGTAAGCAACCCGGTGTCGAATCCGAATCCGACTTACGTGATGGGCGTGAATGCGATGCCACCGGTGACGGTGGGGCAGATTACGCAGGCTGAGGTGCCGACGATCACCGGAGCCATCCAGTACCTGGCGGCCAATCAGCGTGCGCCGCAAATCTCGCAGTGGAATCTCGATATCCAGCACACGTTCGGCAAGGAGTATCTGCTTGACGTTGCTTATATCGG
>DASZXD010000321.1:0-3532 GCA_035546015.1 Occallatibacter sp. | reverse complement strand
TCCGGAGATATAGTTAGCACGCTGGTTAGCTCGGGCACTACGCCGGGTTACAACGCGACAGCAGGCTTCAACATGGCCACCGGCCTGGGCTCGATGAACGTGGCGAATGTGGTGAACGCAACGGGCATCTGGACGCAGCTTGGGAGTACGGCTTCAACAGTAACCGTGAGCCCGGCGTCAAACAGCATCATCTCCAACCAGTCGCTCAGCGTGATTGTAACTGTAGCCGGAACTAGCGGAACACCCACCGGCACCGTGACGCTCACGGGGGACAACTACATTTCGGCTGCTACATCGCTATCAAGTGGCAGCACGACGATTACAATACCTGCGAATACATTCTCTGCTGGCGGCTCGGTAACGCTCACTGGCAGCTACAGTGGTGACTCAACGTACGCTCCTGAGACGGGTACAGCCACCATCACAGTTGCGATGGCCCCAATACCTACTGTCACCGTCACTCCATCGCAGAGCACAATCAACTCAAGCCAGAGCATGGATGTAACCGTCTCCGTAACCGGAGCCAACGGTGTGGCCACGGGGGCGATTTCGCTCTCTGGCGGCGGCTATAGCTCATCGGCATTGACGATTGGCACCAGCCCCTGCACGAGCGCAACAAACTGTGTATTTACCATTCCAGCCAACTCGTTCGCGAGCTTTGGCAACGTGACGCTCACCGCACACTACCTTGGCGACTCGCACTACGGCACTGCAACCGGTACAGCAACCGTCACCGTGAACCAGTCTGTATATGCGTTGAATGCAACAGCACCGTCAGCCATCAATCGCGGAACTACGGCGACGTCAACTATTACCGGACAAACAAGCAGTACCGGCTACGCGGGAACTGTCACACTCAACAGTTGCACACTGACAAGTTCTACTGTGACCAACCCCAACCTCCCTCCAACATGCACAGTCAGCGGAACCATTACCTATGCTTCAGGCACGGCGAGTGGCAGCGGAACGGCAACCGTCTCCACCACCGCTGCAACGGCTGAGCTGATCCGGCCCGGAATGGGCGGCAAGGGCTGGCTGGGCGCAGGCAGCGGCATGGTGCTGGCGTTTCTCATGTTCTTTGGGATTCCGGCACGGCGGCGCAGTTGGCGTGCCTTGCTGGGACTTCTTGTGGTTATGATTGCGCTCGGAAGCCTCTCTGCTTGCGGTGGAGGCGGCGGTGGCGGAGGAGGAGGAACGTCGAACCCGGGGACCAGTTCTGGGAACTATACCTTCACAGTGTCGGGAACCAGCAATCCATCGGTATCTCCGGCGCCAACTACAACCTTCACCGTAACGGTAAACTAATTCTCTTCCAACCAGACCACGAGCCCTTCCTTCGGGAAGGGCTCAGATTTATTGCAGCGGCAATGACGGTGCGGGGTCAGCTTGCAAGATCGTGGCCGCGGCGCTCGGGTCCGAGCCCGCAGATCACGAAAAGCGCGGCGATGATGCATAGCTCGAAGGCCGTAAGCGCCCATGCATAGCCGAGATCACGGCGCAGAGCATACTCGATACTCACACAGGGTGCGCCGAACAGCACGCCGAGCTGATAGACGACTCCGGGAAATAAGCTGCGCACGCTCGCCGGCGACAGTTCATTGAGGTGAGCGGGAATCACACCAAAAACACCCTGCACACCAAACTGGAGGAAGAACGAGCCCGCAGCAAGCATCAGCAGCGATCCGCCAAAGGCCCATGCCGGGATAGCGGTGGCGGTGAGCGCAAGTGCAAGCAGAATAGCTTTACGGCGGCCGATCTTCTCAGAGAGATGACCGATGACAAGCGCGCCGAGAATCGCACCTGCGTTATAAAGAATTGCCAGATTCGAAACCATGACGCTCGAAAAATTGTGAACGGTCTTGAGGAAATCCGGGTAAAGGTCCTGCGTGCCGTGCGAAAGACAGGTCACCACGGTCATCAGCAACGTCAGATAAGCAAAGTCCTTCTTGTGATGCAGCAGAACGCGGGTTATCGCTCTGAGGCCTGCCACCTGCGTCTTCTTCCACGCCTGCGACTCGGGTGAAAGCAGCGTGAGAATCGCAACCAGTGCGGCGATGAAAAGCCCGTCGAGAAAGACCCATTGCCAGCCAAACCGCGGCACCACCAGTGGAATGGCAAGCGCCGCCAACAGATAACCAATCGAATAGCCTGACTGCAGGATGCCTGAAAAAAGCCCGCGCCAGCGCGGTGGCGAGCTTTCCATGACCAGCGAAGCGCCAATTCCCCAATAACCGCCCATGCCAATGCCGTAGAGCGCGCGGAGAACCAGAAACGCCGTGTAATTAGGCGCGAAAGGTGTAAGCGCGGAAACAATCGAGAAGAACAGTACGCAGACGATCAACGGCCGACGGCGGCCATAGCGGTCAGCAAGCGAGCCAAGGACAAGCGCACCCAGCGGCCGAGTGGCCAGTGTAATCGTTATGGACCAGACAATGGCGGCCTTGGAGACATGAAAGCCGGCTGCAAGCGTGTCGACGAGGAAGATGAGAACGAAGAAGTAGTACGCATCGAGAATCCATCCCAGAATTCCCGATGCGACGGCAAATTGCCACCGTGTCTGCATAGAAAGTGTATCGTTGACAGCAACCGCTTGCGGCTCACTCATGCCGTGTCCTCTGAGCGCGATGCATGGCTAGAGCCTCTCCAGGGTCAGGCCGCCATCCACAACAAGAACGGCTCCGGTCGCGTAAGGCAGTTCGCCTGTGGCCAGCACGCGCACGGCGCGGCCAACATCTTCCGGCGTGCCCCAGCGCTTTTCAAGCAGCAGGCCGCCTTCAATCAAGGCATCATATTTGGCACGCACGCCGGCAGTCATATCGCTCTCGATGATCCCAGGTCGCACTTCATATACGCCAATGCCGAACTCTGCCACCCGGGCAGCCCACAGACGCGTAGCCATCGCAATGCCGGCCTTTGAGATACAGTAGTCTCCACGATTCACGCTGGCCACAGTGGCCGAGACCGAGCTGATGTTGATGATTGCGCGATGAAGCGAGGCATCCTGTGTTCGCTGGCGGATCATCCATGCGGCAACGGCCTGCGTTAGAAAATATGGGCCCTTTAGATTTGTGCCTATGAGTTCATCGAAGCTGTCTTCACGCGCTTCGAGAATATCGGCACGCACGCGCGGCGCAATGCCGGCGTTATTCACCAGCACGTCGAGCCGGCCGAATTGTTCTTCAACAGACAGCAGCAGCCGTGCACGCTCCGCTCCGTTCGCAACATCTGCCTGCACATAGACGGAGCCGGGACTGTGCTGCGCAATCGCATTGAGCGCCGGCTGCACGTCTTCATGCGCGCGTCTGCCAGAGATGACCAGTCTGAATCCAGCCTGCGCCAGTTGCAAAGCAATGCCGAGTCCAATACCGCGCGATCCACCGGTAACGAGCGCCACTTTGCTTTGATCCGGCATGCTGCCTCCTTCCTCTCGCAGAAACAATCAACGCTGAAAGAATGTGTAATAGCGCCCATCCGCCAGCCTGCTCACAAGAAGCATGACTTCCAGCAAATGATAGTCGCCCCACATGCACGA
>DASZXD010000320.1:0-49977 GCA_035546015.1 Occallatibacter sp. | reverse complement strand
CGAGCCAATGCCTCTCGACTGCGAAAGCTAAGTCGGGCATTCTTGTGAATGTCCATTCGGTCTCCAGGGTTACTGCTTGCTCGTCACAAACAGCTTCTCCGGTCCTGATCGAATGGACAACCTCTTGAAACATCACAGGTGGCCCACCTGAACACGTTCTTCATGTTAGTGTGGGAAAGCACACCCCTCACCGCGCGTGCGTCAAACTGAACACCAGCACGCTCAGCACAATCAGGCTCACCACCGTATACAGCCTGTCCCTCTCCAGCGCAAATCCCACCACCGCCATGGCCACCCGCGCAATCGGCGTCAGAATCAGCATTACCAGCCCGAACTGCATCAGCCCTTCGCTCCTGAACTGTGCCGCCGACCGCAGGATCCCCTGCACCGTGCGCATCTCCGGCCCACCTGCCACGAACGTATGAAAGCTCGGCTGCGCGCCATGCTGCTGCACCAGATAGAGAATCCCTCCCAGCATCACAATCCCTGCTGAAAGCAGCACCCCCGCGCGCAAAAGCTGTCCGATGATGTTTTCGAGCCGCTTGTCGTCCATCTCGTCTAAACCTTCCCAAGGAACCCGTTCACGATCATTTCCACCGCCAGCGTAAAAATCACCAGGCCGAATACAAGCCGCAGCGTTTTCACCCGCGCACGCACCAGTACCTTGGTCCCTATCAGCGCGCCAGCCAGCACGCCCAGCATCACCGGCATCGCCACCCGCGGATCGATATACCCGCGGCTGAGATACACGCCCGCGCTCGCCGCTGCCGTTACGCCGATCATGAAATTGCTCGTCGTCGTCGATACTTTGAAGGGAATCTTCATCGCCTGGTCCATCGCAATCACCTTCACCGCACCCGACCCGATACCCAGCAGTCCCGACAGCGCACCCGCGCCAAACATCAAGCCAAATCCCGTACCGACATTGCGCACACCATACTCTACGCGTTGCCCGTCCACGGGGTAATCACTGCCCAGCCTCAGCTTTTTGCCCAGCGCATCGGACTCGACGATATGCGCCGCTTCGTGCCCCTTCGCCAGCGAAGTGTACGCCGCATGAATCAGCACCAGTCCGAAGATAATCGCCAGAGCATGCGTACTTATATATCCCGCAAGATAAGCCCCCACGATCGCGCCCACTGTGGTCGCAATCTCCAACAGCATCCCGATGCGGATATTCGAGAACCCCTCACGCACATAAGCCGCAGCCGCGCCTGAAGAAGTGGCGATCACCGACACCAGCGACGCGCCAATCGCATACTTGATGTCTACACCCAACGCCAGCGTGAGCGCTGGCACCACCACCACACCGCCGCCCAGCCCTGTCAGCGCACCCAGAAACCCTGCCACAGCAGACAGCGCCCAGACAACTACAGTAAACTCAAGCGCCGTCATGTGGCCCAATCGCGTCTCCAGACTTGTTTGATGCGAGTTAAAAAGGAGTTGTCATCCTGAGCGAAGTTGGAAGCGTACTTTGCTCGCAACGAAGTCAAAGGAGCTGCGGTTGCCTTTGCGCACTTAACACAAAGAGGCATTCTTGCGTGCACTCGAACAGAGAGACTTTACAGTCTCTCCGCCACGCTCTTTGCTTGCGTAAACAGATACAGATAATCCGGTCCGCCTGCCTTCGAGTCCGTACCGCTCATATTGAATCCGCCAAACGGATGCGCACCCACCATCGCCCCCGTGCACTTGCGGTTGAAGTAGAGGTTGCCCACATGGAACTCGCGCCGCGCAATGTCCAGTTTCACGCGGTCGCTCGAATACACCGCACCTGTCAGCCCATACTCGGTGTTGTTGGCCACGCGCAGCCCCTCGTCAAAGTTCTTCACCTTGATGATCGCCAGCACCGGTCCAAATATCTCCTCCTGCGCAATTGCCGCATCCGGCGCGATATCCGCAAACACCGTAGGCTCCAGAAAGTATCCGCCATCCGCCGTCTCCGGTGCGTGGCCACCCGCAATCAGTCGGCCCTCTTTCTTGCCCGTCTCGACATACCCAAGCATCGTCTCGAGCGCGGCCTTGTTGATCACTGGCCCCATGTTCGGATTCTTCACCGGGTCGCCCAACGTCAGCTTCGCCACCTTCTCACGGACCCGCTCAATAAGGATGTCATAAATTGACTCCTCCACAATCGCTCTCGAGCACGCCGAACACTTCTGCCCACTGAACCCGAAGGCTGACGCCACCACTCCGTCCACCGCCGCATCCAGATCTGCATCGCCCGCCACAAGAATCGAATCCTTGCCGCCCATCTCCAGAATCGTGCGCTTAATCCAGATCTGTCCCGGCATCGTCTTCGCCGCGCGCTCGTGAATTCCGAGCCCCACCGCCTTCGATCCCGTAAAGGCGATGAACCGCGTCTTCGGATGCTCTACGATCGCGTTCCCAAACGCCGCACCCGAGCCCGGACAGAAATTCACCACGCCCTCCGGCATCCCCGCCTCTTCCAGAACCTCCACAAACTTCGCCGCAATCGTCGGCGAATCGCTCGATGGTTTCAGCACCACCGTATTTCCTGCCACAATCGACGCCGCTGTCATTCCAGCCATAATCGCAAACGGAAAATTCCACGGCGGAATCACTGCGCCCACACCCAGCGAAATGTAATGCAGTTCATTCCGCTCGCCCGGATACTGGATCGGCGTAGTCGACTTCGCCAGCCGCAGCGCTTCGCGCGCATAGAACTCCAGAAAGTCGATCGTCTCACCCACATCCGCATCGGCTTCGGCCCAGTTCTTGCCCACCTCGTAAGTCAGCCACGCCATAAAGTCGAACTTGCGTTCGCGGATGATCGCCGCCGCATTCAGCAACAGTGAAGCTCTCTCTTCGGTTATTGCCCGACTCCAAAACTCAAAAGCCCGCAGCGCCGCGGCCATCGCCTTTTCGGCATGTTCCGCACCGGCCTTCTGATGCACGCCCACCACCTGCGCAGGCTTCGCCGGATTCAGCGACTTGATCTTGCCCTCAGTCCTCACCCGCTCGCCGCCAATGATCAGGCTGTACTCATGCCCCAGTTCCAGCCGCACGCGATCCAGTGCCTCGCGCATCGCGCGATCATTCTCCGACTTCTTGAAGTCGACAAACGGCTCATTCGCAAACCCGCCCTTAGGCGTGCGCGGCTGAATGGAAGTAGGAAGAGCAGTAGTAGTCATAGCATCTTCAGTTTAGTCCAGATTCGACTTCGCCAACGCCTGCGCGCCTCCGCCGCACGCCCATATCGCATTAATTTTGCGTCACTTGAACCAGAATCCACGCGCATACCGCCTAAAATTTGGCGTTAGATATTAATTTCTGACCGCGTTCAAATTTCCCTTGACTCGCCGCAAAATCCGGCGCATTCTATTTTTTTGAACAAGGTCAATTATCGAAGGAAGTCTATGCTTTACCTGCTCAAGCGCCATCCGATTCCAGTAGCAGCCTTCTTTCGCCACTCGCTGGTGCTGACCTACGCCTTCCCACCAGAGGTCCTGTCGTTGCTGCTGCCCGAAGGGCTGATCCTCGATACCTTTCGCGGCTATGCCTTTCTGGCCATCGCGCTGGTAGAGACGAAGCAGCTCCGCCCCAGCTTCCTTCCCGCTGCGCTTGGCCGCGACTTCTTCCTCAGCGGCTACCGAATCTTCACCCGGCTCGCTGGCGGCACGCAGTCTAAACGCGGCCTGCGCATCCTGCGCAGCGACACTGACGATCCATGGATGGTGCGCGCCGGCAATCTGCTCACCCACTACAACTACCGGCTTTGCCAGGCCACAATCGAAGAGCAAGATCACAAGCTGCGCATCACCATCCGCACACCCGACGCCGAAGCCGATCTCGACGTCGCCGCTGAGCTCTGCGACTACCCCGCGCCGCTGCCCGAAGGCTCACCCTTCACCACACTCGCCGAAGCCCGCCGCTTCGCCGGCCCGCTCCCCTACACCTTCGACTACGAAGCGCCCACACACTCCATTATCGGCATCCATGCATTGCGCCAGAAGTGGAACCCTGTGCCCGTCTCCGTTTCGGTGCGCAGCAACAGCTTCTTCCAACGCGAGCCCTTTCGCCGCACCAAACCTCTCCTCGCCAACGCCTTCTACGTCCACGACGTCCCCTACCAATGGCAGCGCGGAGTGAGACTCACATGACCACCATCTCAATGCGTCATCCTTATCAAGGCGTGCTGCAGATTCTGCAGTTCAACAGACGCCTCTATGTCACAGCCGCCATGGGCATACTCGCCGCATTGCCCCTCGCACTGCTACTGCCACATGTGCTTTGTATTATGCTCTCGCTCGCCACAGCGCCAGTGATCTTCTGGCTCGCTGCCTCGCTGCTCGTATCACACTACGTCTATGACCGTTACCCGCTTTACAACCTCAACTGGATTGCGCGAGAGATTGCAGGCACACCCACGTGCTGGATCAACGTCCACTGTGGCTTTGACGAAACCAGCGCACTGCTCGAATCCACCTTTCCCGGCACGCACGGTCAAATCGTCGATATCTACGACCCACGTTTCATGACAGAGCCTTCCATCGAGCGCGCACGCAAGCTCAGCCGATGTGCTGTGCCCACCATCCGCGCACACCACGACGCTCTGCCTTTCGCCAACAATTCTTTCGACGCCGCATTCTGCATCTTCGCCGCGCACGAGCTGCGCAGCCACTCTCATCGCGTTGCGCTCTTCGGCGAGATCGCACGCACACTCTCACCCGGCGGCACATTCATCCTTGTTGAACACGCACGCGACTGGCGCAACTTTCTCGCCTTCGGACCCGGATTTCTACACTTCTTCTCGCCGCGTGCGTGGCACACAGCCGCAGTCGAGTCTGGCTTCACCATCCAGCGTCAATTTTTCCGCACACCTTTCGTTCGCGCTTACATTTTGCGGAGGGCACAATGAACCTCACGCTCCATCTTCAGATCGTCGGCCTCCTCCTCATCCTCCTCGGACTAAGCCATACCTTCTTCAACCGTTACTTCGGTTGGCAGCAGGAGCTCGTTCATGTCTCACTGCTCACGCGAAAGGTCTTCTATGTCCACACATTCTTCATTGCATTTGGCGTGGTGCTTTGTGGCGTTATCTCGCTCGCTTACGCGGGCGCATTACTCCAGCCCAGTCCGCTCAACCGCGCCATCCTCGCTGGCATGGCGGCGTTCTGGTTCTTCAGGCTGCTCGCCCAGTTCTTCGCATACGACTCCGCCATCTGGCGTGGCAATCCCTTTCGCACACGCATGCACATCACCTTTTCCACACTCTGGATCTATGTAACGGCGACATACCTGCTCGCCTTCGTAGCCGCCTGCACCAAGTGACTACAAAAAGATGCAATTTAGTGACAGAATTTCTACGCTAGAAAGCGAAATTTAAGCGAAAATATTGTGATGAGGCGTTCCGGCACAGCCGACCTCCCGCTCCACGGCGGACGTGTTCCTGCCTGGCTGGGCGAGCGCATGACGCGACTCGGCACTGCCATCACCAGCCATATCGTCGAGTTTTACGGCCCGTCTGAATTTCTCACGCGCCTGAGCGATCCCTTCTGGTTTCAGGCCTTCGGCT
This sequence comes from Occallatibacter sp., assembly GCA_035546015.1. Classification (GTDB taxonomy): domain Bacteria; phylum Acidobacteriota; class Terriglobia; order Terriglobales; family Acidobacteriaceae; genus Telmatobacter. The sequence continues at coordinate 44,438 of DASZXD010000320.1, read as the reverse complement.
GCGTCATGGGCATGGACTGGCACTCTTCAGGCATCACAACCTCGGTGATGGGCGCGCTCAAGCGCGGGCTTAACCCGCGCTTCTCCGAACTCGGCTTTACCGTCTGCGGAGGCCGTGGGCGCCACTCGCGCAGAACACCCGACGAGTTGCGCGCATTCGCCTTTCAGACCGGACTCGACGGCAACATGCTCGCACGCACGAGCCGGCTCACCGCGCGTGTCGACAACAATGCCATCGCCGACGGCTTCCAGCTCTACCTCCACGCTTTTGTCATCCACAAATCGGGCGAGTGGGCAATCGTGCAGCAGGGCATGAACGGCCAGAGCAGCCTTGCCCGCCGCTATCACTGGCACTCTGCTGCAGTGCGCGACTTCGTCTCCAACCCGCACACCGCCATCCACGGCCAGCCGCAGGGAATGATTCTGAATCTGGTCGACGCGCGCGCTGCCAGCGCCCAGCAGGCTCTGCTCACCATTGTTCATGAACCTGTCGAAACCAATCTGCAGCAGGCCCGCAAACTCATCATGCCCGCGCATCACGACGTGCGCCCAGCCGACGTCGACCTCAAACGTCTCGGCGCTGTCCTTGCCGTCGCGCACGAGCAGGAGCTGCGCGACTTCGCCGAACTGCTGCTGCTCGAAGGCTTGGGCCCGCGCACTCTTCAATCCCTCGCGTTCATCGCCGAGGTCGTACACGGCGCACCGGCACGTTTCTCCGATCCCGCACGGTTCTCCTTCGCGCACGGCGGCAAAGACGGCCATCCCTTCCCCGTCCCGCTCAACACATACGACAATGCGCTCGGCATCCTGCGCCGCTCGCTCGACGCAGCGCGCCTCGACCACACAGACAAGCTCGAAGGCTTCCGCCGCCTCGACCGTCTCACCCGTGCAGTAGAAGAGACTCGCGACCCACTCGCCGACTTCCACGCAGCCGTTGCCCACGAGCGCCGCATCTCACCCTCGCTCGGTGGCCGCACCGTCTTCGACGACAAGCCCGCGCCGTCAAGAAAACGCACAAGCCGTCAGCTAAGCCTCTTCTGAAATTAAGCCGTCTTCGACTCCAGCTGCCGGCTCTTGATCTCGTTCAGCAGCGCCTCAACCTTGTCTTCGCCCTCAAGTGCGCGGAACTTGTCTTCCAGCGTCTCCGGCGCAAGCAGTTCGCTCGCAGCTGCATTCTCCGCAGCTTGCACATGAACCTTGCTCTTCATCCGGTTCAACGTTGCTTCCTGCCCTTCGCCCACCTGCTGCCGTGCCTTTGTCGCGCGTCCCACAACCTTCGCCCTCCGATGCTCGGCCACCAGCATCTCGCAGTGCGCCCGCGTCTCACTAAGCTTCTGCTCCAGCTTGTGCAGCGCCTGCCGCAGACTGTCGGCCTCGTGCTTCTGATCTTCCGCCTGCGCAGCAAAACCCACGCCAAGTTGCTCGTGGCTCAACACACGCTCCAGTGCCTCGCGTGCCAGATCGTCGCGCCCCTTCTGTACAGCCAGCTCCGCCTTCTGCCGCCAGTCGGCTGCAAGTTTTTCCTGTTCGGCGCGCTTTTTGTCCAGCAGATGCTCATCCGCAATTGCGATCGCCACCTGCGTCTTCACCTGCAGCAGTTGGTTCTCCATATCCAGCACGATCTGCTTCAGCATCCGCTCCGGATCTTCAGCCTTTTCGACAAGATCATTCAAGTTAGCCCTCAGCAGCGTGCTCACTCTCTCCAGCAATGACATAATCCCTCCTCTTCCCATCGACTCTCGTGCCCTCACCTCAGCGCAAACATGGGTGCCCCAGGTCCCCCGCTTTTGGGGACCTGGGAAAGCGCTACCCCTCACTTGCCAGCCCGCTAACTCACCCCTCCATTCTGCGAATCACCGCCATTCGTCTCCGGCTTCTGCTTGATCGCGCGCACGTTCGACATCAACTGCTTGATGTCCATGCCGCTCAGCGCCTCAAACAGCGCCGGAACCTGCGCTGCGATCTTTGTCATGTCGCCGGTAATCTTGTTCACGCCGGCGGCGCCGTCTCCGCCCGTGGACACAACCGTGATCTTGTCCACTTTGCTCAACGGTTCGGCCATAGCTCGCACTACGTCGGCCATGTTCGTCAGCAGCTTGTCCACAACGGCGGCCTGGTTCCACTCCTGGTAAGCCTCGGCCTTCACGTTCATGGCCTTCGCTTCCGCCTCGCCCTTCTGGAAGATGATGCTGGCCTCGGCCTCGCCCTGCGCGCGTATCGCAGCCGCGCGTCCTTCGGCCTCGGTCTGCAGCCGCGCCTTCTCCGCAGCCGCGAGATTCTCGATCCGCTGACGCTCGATCTCTGCCCCCTTCAACACCGTGGCAATGAGCTCCTTCTCGTGGCGCGAAATTTCCGCTTCCTGCACCTTGATCTGGCCCTCCTTCTCCACCTGCTGCACCTTCACCTGCTCAGCCATCACCTGCTGCTGCATCACGTTGGTCTGCAGTTCGTAGGCCTTGTCGGCCTGAGCCTGCTGCCTGCGGCTCTGCTCAGAGAATTGCGCCTTCTTAATGTCTAGGTCTCTCTGCGCCTCGGCCTGCCGCGCCTGCGAAGCTGTCTCCGCAATCACCCGATCCTGATCCGCCTGCGCACGCGCCACAGCAGCCTCGCGTTGCGCATTCGCGCGTTGAATCGCCGTATCGCGCTCCGCTTCTGCCGTCGCCACATCTGCATCTCTCTTGATGCGCGCCACATCGGGCCGGCCCATGTTGGAGATGTACTCGTTCTTGTCCCGCACCTCCTTAATCGTGAAAGAGATCACCTCGAGTCCCATCTTGCTCATGTCGTCCGCGCAGGTCGAGCGCATGCGGTCGCCCACCATCTCGGGCTCCTTCACAATCTGCTCCACCGTCAACTGGCCAATAATGCCGCGCAGATGGCCCTCCATCACCAGCCGGATCAGGCCTTCACGCTGCGGCGGCGCTTTGGTCAAAAACTGCTCGGCCGCCGTGAGAATTGACGCCTGATCGCTGCGCACCTTGATCTGCGCCACGGCTTCCACGGTCACCGCCACGCCCTGCTTGGTGTAGAGATCCTGTTGCGGCGCCACATCGAAGCTCATCAATTCCAGGCTCAACTCGCGGCAGTTCTCCACCATGGGGAAGATCACCGTGCCATGTCCCTTGATCACGCGCGGCCCACGGAAACCGTACACAATCAATGCCTCGTTTGGCCCTGCCTTGCGATACATCCTGGCCAGAATGCCGAGAATGACAATTAACACCAGCCCGGCTAAACCTGCATACAGAACAATGTCGTTCGAAAATGCGCTCATCATCGCTTTCCCGGTCCTTTCGTCCGGGGGCTTAAAAGTTGAATAGTTTCGTCAATCGTTTTGGGGATTGTCGCTCCTCTTGCATCGCTTCATTGCCGCGATCCGGACTTGCGCCCATTACGCGGAAACATCTTCGCCAGCAGCCCGACGAGAAAAATCCCCGCCAGCACTGCCATATTCGTAATCAGCATCGTCTGGTCCGTCATATACCTCCAATTCATCCACCAATCCTGCAGTCCCTGATCCCTACCGGATCCCCAGCGAGTGATCTTCGCTCGCTGGAATAGCCCGGTCCCTAGTCACCATTCCCTAGTCCCTGGTTCCTATCTCCTCAAACCGCCTCACATACGCGATCCCTTTCTCATACCGCACCACAAATACCTCTTCCTGCCGGTTGATTGCCGATCCGTCTTCCGACCGTGCCGGCGCCGACCGTACTGCGCCCAGTTGCTCATACACCATCTCGCCTGTGCCGCCCGCGCGAATCGGCGAAGAGATGCGCCCCACTGCGCCCACCACATCCGTCTCGTCCGCCGTCAGCTCTTTTTCATGCGGCAACAGCACACGCGTCAGGAACAGAAATACAATCGCTCCGCCAATCAGCCCACACACTGCCGCCAGCAGCAGCACCAGCGAAGTTACAAGGCTTCCATGCTTCGTCAGCAGATATCCGGCCGCCCCAAACCAGCACAGAAACACCATGATCGAGAAGGCATTCCACCACGGAACCGTCGCTGTCCCCGCTGCGCCTCCATTCACTGGCGTCTTCATCCCCGCGACATGCGGAATATGCCCTGCCTGCGGCACATGCGGAATGTGCACATGCCCACCAAAGTGTCCCATTCCTCCAAGCAGCGAAACTAGACTCAACATCAGCCCCACAAGAAAACAAATCAGGTAAAACGAAGCCCATGTCATCTCCGTGCTCCCGCCTTCCCTCCGCGCACTCTTTTCTGTTCTGCGTGTATTGCTCCCTGCTCTCTATTCCCCGCACCCTGTTCCTTGACCTTCGGGCGTAGAACTTCCACCAGCCGCGGCATCAGCCCCGGCGTGTCCATAATCGCCTCCAGCAGCAGCAGGCACTGACGCGAATGCTCATGTTGCGCCAGCGTAAGCAGCGCCTGCTTTAGCTCCGGATCGCGCCTGAACCGCTCCGCACCCGAGATCAGCCAAAGATCGAGCTTGTCCTCCGTATTGCGCAACTCGCTCTGCAACTCCGGCGAATAACCCTCCGGATCATCTACCAGGTACCCCGGATGCACTTTGAAGAACTTCGCCAGTATCTGACGCGTCGTGTTCGTCAAATGCGGCCGCGCTCCAGACTCGATCTGCGATAGATAACTCTGGCTCAGCTTCGACCCCGTCTCTACCTCGATCGCCCTCACCAGCTCGAGCTGGCTCATCGCGCGCCCCAACCCGCGCAGGCTTCCCTCCACCTCGCGCAGATACCGGATTTTTTCTCCCAGCTTCATTGCCGCACTTTCCCTCTGCCCCGCCGCATCTTCCAATTCATTTCGTCTCCGGTTGAATGTTTATGGCAAATTGCAATAAATCTATCGCAATTTGCGATAGAACACAAGAAAAAATCGACAGCATCGCTGTGCAAATCCATCAGCTGTCCTATAATGGCACCAATATACTACTGACACCCAAGGAGTTACTTAAGCAGGAGCCTTCAAAGGAAGCCCGTATCAGCCAAAAAGCAGGCGAATCGTCGAAGGTCGGAAAGCACAACCTCGCGAAGCTACTTTTCCTTTGGATCGAATGGCTTCACCGGAAGAATCGGCTTGATCGGCAGCACCGGCCTTACTGGAATAACCGGCGTTATTGGAGCAACTGGAATAACCGGTGCTACCGGAGTCACTGGCGTCACGGGAGCGACAGGAGTAACTGGAGCTACCGGTGTGACCGGATTCACGGGCCGCGTCGGCACTGCGACCTTCTTGACGTCTGGCGGAGGATCGCCCAGCGGCGAATTGCCCGCCGCCAGCGAGATCGTCTGATACGTCGTGCTGCCCGCTGCGGGCTGAAACGGCGCCGTCGCCAGATACACAGGCTCGCCCTGCGCATTCGCAATCTCAACATATAAGGGCGGAGTCTGCACGGCCTGCCCCGCAGGATTGGCGTAGTTGATCAGGAAATATCCTGTCGCATCGGTGTACGCAAACCCATACTGTTGTTGAAATACCTTTGCCGCATCCACCAGGAACACCGTCAACTGCGCCGCCGGCTGCAACTGCGCATCGTACACACGCCCCTGCAGCGCCCAACCCGTCGACGTCACCATAGGCGCAGGCGTCGCCGCTTGCTGGCTCGCCACGCCAATCCGCGCCACTGCCGCATGCCCTGCCGTCACCTTGGCCTGTGCTGCAACTGTACGCGCGTCATTGGGGCCATACTGTGCATTCAGCGCCGCTGCCGTGCGCGTTAGTTGCGAAAGCTTCGCCTGATGTACCGACTTCAGATTCTGCGCCGACGCTGCTGTTGAAGTGTCTGCATCGCCTAGAGCCGCAGTCAGTGCAGAGGTGATCTGTGTCGCCGAAGGAGGTACCGTGCTACCCGGATTCTGCGGAGGTGTGCTCATAGCGTCTTGTCCTTTCGCTGTCTCTTTTCCAGCTTTTGCATGATCAGCCCTGCCTCTTTTGCAGCGCATCGCAAATTCCCGGCACCAGGCTGTTGATCAGCGCCAGGTTATTTGTCGCCGCCACCACTGCCCCCTGCGGATAGATGCAGAACGTCGACACATTATTCGATGTGACATTGAGCACGCCCACCGTCCACGCTGAAAGCACCACGGCATTCTGCGCCTCCTGGAACCGGTTGCTCACCACGTTCAGTGAACCAGCCATCAACAGCGCATCCACCAGCATGCCCTGCCCTGTCGTCGCCAGTCCCTGTCCTGAGGCATCCAGCCAGCAATGGTTGTTTGAGAAGTTCAGGTGGTCCAGCGAGATGATCAGCACGCTTGCAAAGTTCGACTCAGGCACTTCGCGCAACTCAAGCTGGCAAACGTTATTGGTAAACAGCACCGCTCCACTCGAAGAAGTGAATGGCGCTGCCGCATTCGCATTGAAGGCCGGGCTATAAGTTGTCGCCACACCGTACGCCTGCGACGGAGACGACGCAGTGATGAGCTCGATCGACTTGCTCATGTTCATGATCGTCACGCAGCGCAGCTTTGAGGTTGCCGTTCCCGGAATGTTCCCGCCGCAGCTGAAGTGATTATTTGAAATCTCAAACGGGCCGAACCCCAGCACCTCCAGCGCCTGCCCCATCGGCACGCGCACCACGTTCTCTTCCATGCGCAGCGCCGGCAATCCCGGCTCGTACACCGCCAGCGCACTCAGCCCAGTCTGCGCGGAGGCAAGAGTCGGCGGCGTCACAATCAGCAATGTAACCGCGCCTATCGTCTGCGCCGGATTCCCCGTCTGATCCGGCTGTGATGCATCCGCCCAGTCGCGGTTGTCGGTGATCCGGTTGCGGCTTATGTCCACCGACTCGCCGTGGAGCAGAAAGATTCCCGCCACACCCACTCCTGGCTGCATGCCAAAGTTGGTGATCTCGTTGTCGCGAATTACGAGGTCTTCCACCGTCGGCAGGCAGATGGCACCATAGCCAATCAGGCTGCTGGCCGCAGCGTTACTCAGTGTGTTAACAGACGCGCTGGCAATCGCTCGTATCAGCGTATTGGCGATGGTGTTGTTGGTAATCTTCAGCCCATCGATCGCCACAACCTCGAAGGTCTTCACCAGATCGAAGAATCCCACCGGGCCGATTCCGCACAGCCCGAAGTTTTCAATCCGGTTGCGGTCGATCGTCACATCCTCAATCAGCCCTGAAACCACCACCGAGCTGCCCTGTAGCGATGCAAATGTCGTCGGGCTCTGCAATGTTCCCGTCTGCGTGCAGTCGGTCTCCATCTCAAATGTCAGCCCGGTCGTGTACTTGGTATATCCGCCGTTCGCATCCAGAATCGTATAGCCGCCAAGCGTGATCCCATTACGCAGCCCGCCAATAATCTCGTTCTCCGCAACCAACACATCGCGCGAAGGTCCTACGATCTGTATCCCGCCCGGATTCAGGATTGCATTTGCCGTCTGAAAACTTGAGATCTGATTCACATTCGAGTTCGAACTCTGCGCATCGGTCACCAGATCCTGCCGCACCGTCACTGGAATCCACTGCGTTAAATTTGCCACGGTCTGCAGTCCCACACGGTTGTGCATAAACTCGATCTCTTCGCCGCTCATCCACACTGCCGGATAGAGGCTCCGCGCGTTGGCCATCGCGATCCGGCTCTCGCTCACCTTCAGCAGGTTCACGCGCTTGGCCAGAACAGCCGGCATCGTCGACGCCGTAATCACCATCTTCTCCACGGTGATATCGACGTCGCCAAGCCGGTACAGGGAAAGAATCTCGTTGATATCTGCATTATTCGTATTGGTTGGTACATTTGGCTGCTGCGAGGAGATCAGCTCGCCCGTTCCGTCGATCAGAATCCCGGTCTCGCCCGGCGCAGCCTCCACCACAAAATCGCGCAACTCGACGTGCTGCGAACTCCCGATCGAGATCACCGCATCCACCGTCGTCGAATCGCTGCTCTGCGCGGGTGGCTGATACCCCGGCTTCAGCGCAGCAGAAGCCACACGCGAGCGCTCGCCGCATCCGCGAATCACCACATCCCGCTGCCCCTGCAGAAATACATTCTCAAAGTAACGGCCCGGCAGAATGCACACCTCACCACCATTGGTCAGCGCATTGATCGCTGCCTGAACCGACGTGTAGTCGCCATGCGAGTTCACGCCGTCGCCCACCGTCACCGTGCAGCAGCCGCACCCACCCTCGCCACCCGCTGGAGGCCACTTCGCCCTGCAATCGCTAGCGCCCGCCGGCGACAGGCTCACCACGCCTAGCGGCGCATAGTGATGATGAATCCCGCGCGGCGGTGCATTCGTCAACAGATCGATCTGTCCCGTATTCGTGCGTGCCGCAAAGTTCCAGAAATCACCGGTGTTGAACTGCGTCGTTCCATCCGGACCGAACGCCACCGTGATCCCATTCTCCAGAATCAACGTCGTTCCGGGCGGCGGTACCGGAATTGCGCCGGTGCTCCCAGCCGCGCTCAGATCGGTCCAAAGAACAGTCGATCCAGGTGTCGAACCCACTGCATACACCGGACCTGCCTGATCCCAACGCCGAATCCGCGTATGCCGCGACGGCTTCGTCTGATTCGATCCGTCGACGGGAAAATTGGCGGGTGTCTGTAACAAATTGACGAGTGTAATCGTCTTACTCGCAAAATCGATACCGTCGATCAGGTGCAGTTCACCCGGCTGCCTATTCAATTCGAGATTGTCGTCAATAATCTCGATCCAGTTTCCCGGCGCGAATCCCAGCACCTGGTCACGCCCGAGACTCATCACTGTTAACTGCGCTGCATTGTTGCCAAGCGCGTTCGTCACCTGCTGAATTGCCGTCACGCCCGTCTCAACCGACGCATTATCCCGCGACCACTTGAATGTCGCTGATGCCCCAGGCTGCAGCACAGTATTCGCTGTCGCTGCCACGCCCGGATTGTGAATCTCCACACGATAGAACTGGTTTTCAAGTCCTGTGTAGCCTGCGCCACTCGTCATGCAGCATGGCCCGCTTGCGCCAGTTCCCGCATATCCATTGGTGAGCTGCCCTGCCGATGGTCCCGGCCACGGTTTGCTTGAGCACGATACGCCTCCTTGCACCTGGCCCAGTTTTACTTGCCACACCGTCTGCAGCCGTCCTGTCGTGTCCACATTCACTGCGGGATCGACGAGGGTTGAGTCTTCGAGATAGGTAACCGGCCGCGTCCACACATCGAGATACGCAAGAAACGGTCCGCTTCCTTCGGGCAGCGTTGCACCGGGCAGATACGGCTGCTGCGTGTAATCGATCGCCCCCGTCGGTGTAGCGCTCGGCGGCTGCGGTGAACCCGAAAGCTCCGCGAGCGCCGTGTCCCACGCTGCCGTGCTCAAGGCACCGTGATTCTCGGCCAGCAGTCCATCCACATACATGCGCCCTGGCCCGATGTTCACATGCGCCACGCCTGTCGCATCCGTCGTCACCGTGATCTCAAATGCATGCGGCGTCGTCGCCGGATACACCGCCTGCCCCAGGATGTCCAGCGTCCCCGCCTGAATGCGGCGCAGCAGCTCGGCCAGCCATTCATTCCAGTCGGAGTCGAGCTGCACGCGGCCCTGCTCCATCACAACGCCGCTGTAATCGTTCCACGGATTGAAGGTAAACCGGCTGGTATCGAAGCTCATTGTTGCCTCCTCGGCCTATCAGTTCTCCCGGGCCTTTTAGTTCTCATAGATAATTCCGAATTCCATGCCTACCGGCAGATACTCCTTCAAGCGGATACGCAGATCGCCCTCGCGCAGCGGAGCCAGCAGAAAATGGAAGGCGCCCATCTCGCCCCCGTCAGACGCGCCGCGTCGTATCGCGTCGGGCGTAGAAGCCAGCAGCTTCGCATAGCCCGGAGCGCCATAGCGCAGCGCGAAGAAGATCGGCTGTGCACCAGCGAGCTTTTGCTCCACACACTTGAACTGCCGCGGCGTCATTGCACCCGCCGGTAAATAGCTGAACCGCACGCATCCCACCTGCCTGCGGTCGACAATCAGCGGTGCGGCCCACGTATCTCCTGCCGCCAGCTTGCTAAAGAAAATGCAGTTTGAAACCAGCGTGAACTCCGTCGCATGCACCTTGCCAATCACTGTGCATCCCGTCAGAGTCAGCGCACCGCCCGCGCCTTTATTGGTGTTGTTCACCGACGTGTACGCCACACCAGTATTCGCCGTCGCGTCAATGATCGAGTCGTAGCCGCACACCGTCACGAACTCGCCTGATTGAATCGCGCCAATAATCGAGCGCTCGATCTCCACTTCCAGTCCTGCAGGCTCGGCAATCACCGCCGGCGCATTCGGATAATTCGGCGTGCCATCGATCTGCACTGACCATCCCGGCACCAGCGTGCAATTCGTAATGTTCAATTGCCCCAGCGCATTCACCGTTCCATCGCTTCGCAACTCCGGCACATGCACCAGTGCTGCTGGTGACGGCATTGCCGGCGCACTCGTGCGTGCAACCTGCAGCCCGTTCAGAATGCACGTCGAGCCCGCGCCACCCGTCACCGTAATCTGGCCGTCCACAAACACCGTAGCCAGCGCATTATTCGCCGCTCGCAATTCAAGCGTCGCCCCCGCCGGTACATCCACCGCTAATCCCACTCCGACCGTCACCGCCTGCGTAGGCCCGATCTCCACCGCCCCCTGCCCGTTCAGAGCGAGTTGTCCGATCGCATAATCAATCGCGCCCTGCAGTGAGTTGTACCGCGCCATCGCCGCAGTATCCGGGAAAGGAAACACCCATGCCTCGTCCGTCACGACGAATCCGTTGGTCCCAACAGCGCGCTCATACTCACCGCCGCCCATCTGCGCGTTGAAACCGTAGTGATACGAAACGGAAATATCTGCAGTCGAGGCTTGCGACGCAGGCAGCGCAATGCGCCCTGTCTCCGGATCGATCGTCGCCTTGTACGCATCGTCCTGCGGCAGGTTGATCCAGCTGCTATCCTTCGCTGCCAGGTCGCACACGCGCACTTCATACGAATTCAGCGGCCTCCCTTTCAACCAAACTGCCACCGAGTTCTGCGGCCCGTAATACCGGGCGCCCACGCCCTGCTGCAAGTCCGCGCACAGCACGCGCCTGCGCAGCCTGTCCGCTACATTGAAAGGCTCCGCAGCCTCCGTAATATCCGCGCCCTGCGAAACCGCGCGATGAAACAACGGCGCATCCATTCCCAGCGCGTTGAATGTGTAGCACAGTGGCGCATGCGCCGCATTCGACGCCATCGCCTTCGGCGTCCCCTTCGTCACGCTGAACGCGCTCATCGACCACAGAAAGATTCCAATGTTCTGGATGTTGTAGCGCCCCTGCTCCCGCGTAATCGACGTACCGACCCGCCGTACATCCACGCGATGCGACGTACGATCGAACCCCGTATCGATATACAGTCCGGGCTGCCACCGTCGCAGATCGGGCGCATAATGATTCCACAACCGCACGTGATTCATATACTGCGTATCGCCCAGCACGCGGAAAAACTCCACGGCATGCGCACCCCATCCCGTCGCATCTCGCGCAAGTTGCTCCATCACCAGCACGGTTCCCTTGCGCCGCCGGAACGAGATGGTATTCGCAACCTCCGACCGCGGATTATCGACCGAAGGCGCAATCCCTTTGATCGACTGGTACCCAATCAAATCGCCGATATACGGAATCACCCACTGCGCGCAGGTCTCGATGAACTGGTCGTCGTAAAGCTGGTTGAGATCGTACGCAAATACCTTCAGCTGCTCCTGAATCACCATCAATAACGATTGCAACGGCCCGCGCGATGCCTTCGCCATCAACTCATTCAGCTGCGCCTGCTCATCGGCAGAGAGCGGCCACGTCGCAGACTGCAGCGCGGCAAGCTCGGCCTGTTCTGCAGGAGTCAGCAGCGTCTGCGCCTGCGCCAGTTGCGCATCACGCAGCCGGTAGACAGCCGGCAGAAGCTGAAAGAGATCGAGCCCCTGCATGCTCATTGCATCACCCCCAGCGTCACCGCATTCGGATCAGGATTCAACACCAGGATCTCCGCAGGTTGTGGCAACCCGCTCAAACTCGCCACCGGCACATACGGACAGATGCGATTGCATCCAGCCGTCGGTCGCGTCAGCGTCACCAGCTGCGCAAGCCAGTTCTGATATGCAAGCAGACTCCAATTGCTCCCCGTAATATCTCCAGCCGCGCTCGTGAGCCCCGCCTTGATCTGCTTTACGTTCACCGCGACCACGCCCGGCACGCCCTGAATCAGCGTGGCGACCTCATCCGCCGTTACGCCCTGCCCAAACATGCGGTTCGAGAAGCAATACGCTGCCTGCAGCGCGGCGATCACCGCCGCATTCACCACCTTGATCGTCGCGGCATTCGCGCTTGGCTCATAGGTCAGATCAGCCTTCACGCTGAACAGCGTTTCGAGAAACGAAAACGCATGAATCGGAATCAGCGGATTCCCATACGCCTGAAACGCCGCAATCAACTGCGCCAGCGTTGGATTGCCTGCGGGCAGCGCTGCTCCACCCGCGCCTGCAACCGTTAGAAACACACCGCGGCCCGGTCCGCTTGGCACCCAGATCGCACTCGCCTTCGCGATTCCCGCAAACGACGCCGCAAAGTTCTGATAGTCGGCGATCGAAACCGCGCGGCCTAAAGTCAGAACGGAAAGCGGCGCATTCGCCCGAATGTCGTTCACCGACTGCGCATCCTGCCCGCCGGTCGCCGCCTGCGGATTCGTCACGCCACTCACACCCAACGGTCTGTCCACCAGCGTCGTAATCGCACCCGCCGCTACATTCCCTGCCGCGCCCGAACCCACGCGATACTTCGCCTGCACGTTGTTCTGTCCCGTCGGCGGCGGCGCACCTTCTACGCCGTCGCCAAACTCAACCGTCGTCCCGCCGCCCGGCTGATTCTGTACGGAGAACACCTGCTGCGACGGTCCCTGCTCATACAGCGTTGGCACTTCCGTCCATGCCACGCCATTAGCCGTCACAGTCAGTGTGCTCTGTCGTCCCGTTGGCGTCGCTGCCTGCACGTATGTCAGCGGCGTCTGCTTCAGATTGAAGCTCTGGTTCGGCGTCGCTGCCGATCCGCTGCCCATGATCTCGCTCACCGTGCTGCCTGCCGTCGCCAGGCCGACATTGGCATTCACCGTGGTCACGTCGCGGTTGTAGCAGTTGATCAAAGGATTCGCGAGAAATAACTGCGTGTGCGGGTACGGCGTCCCACTGAAACCCACTTGCGAGACCAGCGCTACCTCCATCAACACCGGATCGCTCTTCGCGGCATCAGCCAGCGTGAAGTCATCGAGCTCCGCATGCAGTGTGCCCGTCCTCCCGCTCGCGTCAGCAACGCGCAACGCGCGGATCTTCGCATCTCCGCTCCAGTTCGGAATCTCGCCTGTTTTTTCCAATGGCAGCGGCCGCGGATCGATAATCGTTACTGTATCGACTGGCTTCAGCTTCAGATTCCCCGACGCGTCATCCGGCTCAAATACCAGCGTCTTGGTACCTGTCTTCACCATGAGCTTCTGCGCATTACCGGTGATTGCCACTGCCTTCACCGCCGCTAAATCCGGTCGAAGTCCGTCGAGATCGATGATCGTTCCATACAGCGGATGATCGAGCGGCTGTTCCGCAACGGCAAGTTGTTCGCTCTGCGCCAGCACCGCAGTTCCCTGCAGCGGAAACGCGCTGATATCCGGATCTTCAAAATCCGCGGCGAGCGTCGTCACCTTGCTGCTCAAGGCATACTGCGCCAGCGACGCTGGATAAGACGACGTCGTCTTATAAAGCTGCACCGTATCCTCAAGCTGCAGCACAAACCAGCTGCCCGCTGCAATCTTCGAGTACATCGCATCGAGATAAATCGAGCTGCTTGACGGAATCCTGAAGTTGTTCCACTTCCACTGCCACGTCGATCCTGAGTCGTCGATCAACCCAGGGAGGCTTGTCTTTGCAGTATTGTTCGCATTCGTAAACAGATAGGGACTCGGCGCATTGTTTCCAAACAATGCCGCCTTCTGCCTGAGTGCAAAAATCTTCGCGCTCTTCCACGTCGCCGCCGAGCTCGACTCTCCGGTCCCCGTCCCATGCCATAGCCGCCTGTCCCATGCAGCATACGTAATATTGTTCTGCGTGTCCGGCGTCACCTGGTTGAGAATCACTACATCCCACTGCTCATTCGGCGTGCTGCTCGGCGTCCATTCTTCGCGCTCTAAGCCGAGAATCAACAGCGCATCGCCCGGACTGAGCTGCGTCGACGTTCCCGCCAGCACTATGCCCGATTCGCCTGGCGCAATCCACGGAATCGCCGACTGCACTGGCAGCGCATTCCAGTCCGGCTTGGCCAGAATGTCAGCTGAAGTCTCGAATATCTGCGCCGTCTGTCCCTGTGCCGGCACGCTCTGCACCTGCGTTCCCTGCGGAATCGTGATCGCCGCCGTCGACGGATTCGCGGGCTGCCCCAGCGCCGCCTTCAGCGTGAACGCAAGATACGCTTGCGCCGCCACGCCCGGCGCAGGCTCGTATCCGATCAGCCGCGACAGCTCCACCATCGATCGCAGTTGCGTCGCCGTGCGCAAATAGCTCTCGTTCGCCAGCCGCTCCTGATAAAACGTCAGGATGTCCAGCATCACCGCGGCTGCATCGAGCAGTGCAATGCTGAAGTCGTCATCGTCTCGCGTCTTCAGCCGCGCCAGCGCCGGATACTCCGCGCTCGAGAGCCGCGCCAGCATTGACTGCTTGAACGTTGCCCACGTCCCTGTGCGATACGCAATCGCCGAGAGGCCGGGCAGATTGCTCTCACCCTGCGGGGTCTCCACCGCAACGCCGGCGCAGCAGCCGCATGTGCAATCCGATGTGCCACCACAGCTCATAGGCCTCTCACTTTCCTCCCTGCATCAGCAGCATCAACCGCCCGTGATTCGGAAAACTCGGATCGTTGTCCATACGCGCGATCTGCAGCGGCCCCAGCGGAATCTCTCCGCGTTTCAAAAAGCTCTTCGTCGCCACGCCCTGCGGCTGAAACACATCCGCCGTCACACTCGTCACGCCTGCAACGCTGCGCGCCGCCGCGTAAATCGGGCTCAGATACACCGTCTCGCCGAACTCGAAGCTGTCAGGATTGAAATATCCCGACTGCCCATTCGATTGCATCTGGTTGCCCAGCACCTCTAGCAGCGCCTGCTTCACGTCCGACTGGAAGTACTCCGGATCCACGCAGACTGTCAGCTTGATCTCCAGCGGTACATACTGCGGCGACTCAAGCTGCACATCCTGCCCCGCCAGCCGGTAGCGATTTACAAGCCGCGTAAGTGACTTCTGCTGTGCCGACGTCAGGTTCCCCGCATTCTGCGGCTCAGCGGCAATGAATACCGTGTACCAGCTTCCCGTCCAGCGCAGCTGCGCCACCGCCTGCTTCACCTGCGGACTGCTTTCGCTAACATTTTCGTAGTCAGCCATGCTCACCGCGCGCTCCTGCGTGATAAAAGCCCGCGGCGCGCGCCGCTGAATCTGCGCATTCGTCTCCGGGTCGACGCCTCCCGCTGCCGGTAGCGGATTGGTACATCTCGAGATGCGCGGATCCCCCGCAAAATAGATCAGACTCTCCGCGCCGACATTGCCTGCCGCTCCGTTGCCCACGCGATAGGTCGCAGTAAACGCCGTTCCGCTGTCAGGGAACTTCCCATTCGTGTCATCGCCGAATCGTAGCCGTGCGACTCCGGTTGCTTCGACCTCGACGACAAAGTTCGCATCCTCGGCGCTACACTGCAGCAGATCGGGCAACGGTGCCCACGTCTTTGTCACACCGTCATACGTGCCTGCCAACGTAATCGCCGGCACCGCCTCGCTGGCGTCGTAGTTCATTAGGTCGAATGCGGACAGGCTCAGACTCGGCTGCTCCGCAAAACCCCTCACAGTAACCAGAAGCGATGCGTCGTCGAACGTCGTTGAGACTGTCCCCAACGTCAGATCGTCAAACTCCTCCAGCAGCACCGGCGTCTGTACGCCCACACCGCCTGACGGCGGATTGTAGACCACCAGCAGATTAAATTTGGTCGGATTTGACTGGTCTCCCTGCGCCAGCACCCCGAAGTTCGGCGGCCACGCCAACGGATTCACCGCCTGCACATCGAGATAGTTCGCGCCATGCTGATCTGTAAGCTGCACTACGCCCGTATTCGTCAGCATCTCTGGCGCAGCATTGAACCCGTTCGGCATCGCCACCGGTGCAAACCCTGCGGGTACCTGGATCAGCTTCGAATATGTATTGATCTGCGTCTTGGCATAGTTCATGTCTGTCGTCGTCAGCGACAGATTCATGAACTTCTCCAGCACCACGGGTGCCGTAGTACTTGACGGCTTATAGACGACGCTCAAATTGAAGTTGGCCGAGTTCGCCATATTCGTCTCCGCCACGATCCCGAACCACTGCGGCCACGCCCACGGCTCATCCGCCGCAACTGCCAGGCTCGTCGCGCCATTCGCATCGTTCAACGACACATATCCCGCTGTCGTCAACTGCACAATTCCCGGCGTCACTGGCGACTCGGCAATCGCCACAGGCACCGCCTGCGTAATCGGGCTATCCTGCAACTGCGGCCAGTAGCGGACAGGCAATGCCTTCGGCGCCGATGGATTGCATCGGTCCCCCGCAGCACTCGCTGGCGCAAACAGTTCCGATTCCGGTACGATCTCCAGCGCGACGCCGCTCAACGTCAATCCCTGATCCGCAAGCACCACATTGCCGAGCACCACACTTACATCCGTCAATGTCCGCTGCGCACCACTTGAATCAACAAAGGCAGAAGAGATGCACACAGGAAACGGCAGCGCATCCTCCGCCGACCACTGAATTTCTGTCACCGGCGAAGGCTGCTGCGAGACTGAAACCACCGGCCTGTCTGTCCCCATCTCAAATAACGGATCGACCAGCGTCTGTCCGTGCGCATTCTGCGTGGTCACCCGTGCCAGCCGCACCGCGCACCGATGCCGCAGATCGGCATCCGCTTCATTTCCCGTCCGCGGCCCCAATACTTCTTTAAAAATGAGCACATCGCCCGGCTGCAGATTCGCATACGTTCCAAGCAGCGTCGCCTCCGTCGCGCCCTTCGCCAGGCAGCAGTTCTCGTCGCCCCACGTATAAAAGCGCATCAGGTTGTGCTCGGGAAAAAGCTCTGCATTCTGCATCGGCTCAAATACCACTACACCCGCAGCCAGCGCAGCCTCTTCGTTCCCCGCGCCAACGGCAAGCGTCGATGGCATCCCGGGCGCAAACGCATAAAACCGTGTGATGCTCTTATCCAAAAGAAACTGCGTTGCAGCCTGCACCTGCACCCACGCGCGCGCATTTGCTCCATCGTGCACAAAGTAGTCCACCAGTCGCGCATGCCTGCGTAGCGAGATGCGGCTCCGCGCCGTCTCGAGATACGCCTCCGTCGCCACTGCATCCTGCTGATAGCTCAGATAGTCGCCTACATACGCCAACACTTCGGCCAGCGCGACGCCTATATCGGCTTCAGCTGTGCCACCCCAGTTCGGGACGAGTTGCCGGATGCGATCGAGCAGCACCGTGCGAAACGACCCGTAGTCCTTCGCCAGATAATTGATCGGCGGTGGAGTCATCTGCTCGGGCGGACAGTCGCATGGCGGCGGAGCGCAATCGAAGTCATTCGGGCACTCCACCTTGAAGCTGAACTCAACTTCCGCCAGTTGCGGATCGAATCCGTTTAGCACCTCCGTCACTGCAAACGAGTCTTCGCTGGCCTGCGCAGCATTGTTCACCAGCCGCAGCACGTACGGCGAAAAATCTCCCACCACGCTGGCGCGCACCACAATTACATTGCTTACGTCTGCCAGACTTGCAAAATATCCCTGCTCCCAGGCATTCGTCACCGGCGTCGCCGGAGGATTATTTGCCGGCGCGACCCACTGCGCAGTAATTCCCGTTATGCTCTCGCCGCCAGTAATCAACACATTGCTTGCCGCCAGCGTCAACTGTGGCGATAGCGGATTCAGACAATGCACCAGCAGCGTCTGCTGCCGCGGACTATCGTGACCAATCGCTTCCCGGTCGACTACCTCCAGGTAATCGATCCCGTTCAGCGTCGGATTCCCCTTCACTGCCGCCTTGCGATTTTCGTTGCAGCACCGGTAAATCATTGCAGACCTCCGTACACGTAGGTCTGCACCTCGGTCACATCGCTGTTCAACGGCGAATAGGTCACTGTCACCGTCAGAGTAGCTTCATTCACCACTGCCACCACCGACTGCACCTTCACATAGTTGCTGAGCCACTTCTGCAGCGCCGCCTGCACGCTGAACTGCGTTGCCGCCGCCATCTCCATGCTGTTCGGCGCAAACGGCAGTTGCAGCAGTCCGCTGCCGAAGTCCGGCAGATTCACGCGCTCGCCCGGCGATGTGAACAGCACCTGCTCCACCAGCTGCCGTACGTAGTCCGTCCCCGGATCGGCCGTCCGCCCGCGCCCGTCGAATTGGAATGGAAAACTGACGTTCGTGCTCATCGCAACCCGCCTATGTCGCCAACACCAGCGTCTGCGCCGCCACCGGCACCATCGGCGTTCCTGTCGGCGCGCATACTGAAACACCGGTCATGATCGCCACCGGTTGCCCCTGTGACAACACAAACTGCGAACCCACAACCCACTGCCCTGTCACGCACGGCCCATTGCCTGCGGGCGGAACAAACGCACATCCCGCAATCGCATACGGCGCGGCGATTGTCGCAATCGGCATGCCCGATACAAACACCACCGGACTCGGCACGGTCGGAATCGCCTGTCCTCCATGCGCGCACAGCACAGTTGCACCCACATGCAAAATCGGTCCCGGCATTCTTACTCCTGTCGACTCGCTCTCTAAGGCCCCACCACCGTCAGTGCCGTCATATTGATCGCTACCGTCGGCCCGATCAACGTGATCGTCGCTCCCTGTCCGTTACTGATATAAATCCCTGTCTCGTTAATCACCAGCATTGCCCCGCTTGCGCCCTTCAGCACAATGCCGCCTGTTGCCGGCGTCGGAGCCGAGTCGCTGAGGATGAGGGTGTTCTGTCCCGGCGTCTGCAACACGATGTTCTCGCCCGGCGGAATCGCTGGCGGCGCCAGCGCAAACACTGGCACATCTGCAGCCGAACCCCAGAACCCGCCCGTCCAGATCGGATAATCCGGATTCCCCTGCTCGAACTCCACCCACACCTGCGACCCGATCGCCGGCACAATAAACATCCCCGACTGCACGCCCGCCGCAGGCACGCACGGCATCGCCCAGCTTGACGGCGTCTCGCCCAGCACGTCAGGGCACTGCAACATCACGCGTCCCGTCTGCAGCGGATCGATGTTCTCGATCACCGTCCCGCGATACTTTCCGTAGAACTTCTGCGAGTGTCCGCCTGGTGATGGATCAACTGGACTCATGCGTTCACCGTGGGAACCGTCGATGCCAGACCGTTCCGTGTCAAAGTAAAGTTCTGCTTGTACTCGCCGCGCTTGATCTTGTGGGTCACGCTCTTCACGTAATACAGGCCGTCAAAAGCGACTCCGGCGCCGCGCACACCCACCAGCCCGCGCGGATTCAAAAGCCCTCCGTACCGCGTCACATCCAGACTTCCGTCACACGTCACCGCTTCGGAATATTCAGAAGCCGCAGCCAAACCCATCATGATCGCCTGCGGAATCGGCATCTTAGCCAGATCATCGCGGAAGGGCTTCAGGTCCGGCGGAATCAGGTTCGTTGGAAACGGCGGAATCGCGCCGAGCGGAGGATTCAGCGGCGAAATCGGTGGAATCGGAATCGGAATGCTCGCGCCGATCTCCTGCACATACGTGTAGACCAGCGGAATCCGGTTCTTCTCCTGGTCGAATGTGAAGTGCATGCTCTCGACATTCGTATATGCATCCATGTCGATGTTCAGTGCCGGTTGCGGCACGCCCACCTTCACCTGCGGGCCCCAGTACGCTTTGTTGGTTCCCGCCACCGGTCCCGCCGCGATATAAAACACATACCCCGCCTGCTGCGCTAGAAATCGTATGTACTGCAGATCGGTACCCTGCTGGCTCGGAATCCGCTCAATCGGAATCGGAATATCCATCAGCACACTGGGAATGATGATGGGAATAATCCCGAACAGTGCGTACTTCGCCAGCAGCAACGCCACGCGCGCCTCCGCTGGGCATGCCGGAAACGGAAACCCGCTCCAATCCGACTGATCCATCAACGCTGTCAGGTCCTTCCCTGTTATCGTTAGCGTAGAGTTCGATCCCTTGTCTCCTGGCGCTATGTGATTGTTCGTCACTACACCATCAATCAGCACATTAGCCTGCCCATTCACCGTCGCCACCAGAATCACGCGCATGAATAGCAGCGGCATTCCACCCGTGAGCAAAAACAGAATATTCAACGGCGAGCTCTTATCGATCGAGAAGATGAGCTGAAATCCGCTCTGGCCCACGTCCTCGACCTTCACCTCAACCTCCGCCAATGCTTCGAGCACATTGCTCGGTACCGGAACCGGAACCACCGGCCCGATCATCAGCGTAAGTTGAACGCTCTTAAGCAGCACTCGATGCCCCCGGCACGCCCTGTGGCATCGTGATCTTCACTACCCTGCCCGGCGTTGCAATCAGCGAATTCGGATGTATCGCTCCATTCGCATCGCACAGCAGCCAGAACATCAGCGGATCGCCCAGATACTTCGCCGCAATCAGATCCAGCCTGTCGCCGCGCACCACTGTATGCTGAGCCACCGTCACATAGTTCGGCGCACCCGGCTGCGGCACAATGCGCCGCGCCAGATACGCAATCACTTGCCCGTTCGGCGCCGTGTACTGCTGTGTCTGCGCGTTGTAGTAGCGGCTGTCCGACGGGAAACTCACCGACGGCACAACACCTGCTTTGATCAGCGCCTGCAGCGGATAGTTCATGGCAGACCTCCAAGCCCGAGCACAGACAGCGTCGGTGACACTGCCAGCGTTGCAAGTTTCTCCTTGTTGCTCAAATACGCCATGAAGATGCGCCCTCCCGGATGCCCAAACCCAAGATCGTCCACCGTCAGAACGCGCATGCCCAGGCTCACTTTGGCACGAATCGGATTCAGCGACGTGTCGAAAAATTCTTCGGTCACGGAAAACTCCGTCAGTCGCACAGGAACTACACGGCTCTTGCTCCACACAAACAACGTCAGCGGCTGCTCCAGCGGAATAATCTCCAGCGTTCCTGCGCTGGCCATCGCATCATCAGCCTGCAGCGTCTCAACTGTCGGATTGATCAGCATCTCCAGCTGCGCCAGCTGCGGCTGCAATCCAAACTGCACCGCAACGGAATTCTGATTTGGCTGCGCAAGCTGATCGGTCGCATCCAGTTGCGCCTCCAGCTTGATGGTCTCGATCGCCGGCCCGCGCAGCCGCAGCGCATCTACGCGCACACCGTCCTGTCCCCCCGGGACTGACTGGATCTGCATCGACCGCGTCAGCGAATCGGGATTGAACTGCAGTGCAATCACGCTCTTCACCGCGGACGTATCTACATCCATCGTCACAATGCCGCCCTTCACCAAGCGAGGCGAAATGGGTGATGTGCCCAAGCGATCTTCACTCCCTTCCCTTCAAAAACCTTGTCACGGGTGCGCCGGCGCACCGGCTCCGGCGCCCGCATTCTGCGCAGCCGCAGCAACCGCAAGAATCTCCTTGTACTCTTCGGGTGTATGCACGTGTCCGTCTCGCGTCACTACTTCCACAATCACTGCATCCACTCCGGCATTCGCGCCTCTGCCCGTGCGTACCCGTGTACGAATTGTGTCTCTTCTGCTGTTGCGATATACGCGAAAAACATCGCCTCCGCTGTCGTGGTCGATCAACCGGATTGTCGGATCGGAGAAAAAATCGCGCAGCACCGCTAGCTCTGCCTGAATTCCCTGTGCATGTGCCCGATCGAGTTCTGCCTGATGCCCGCGTCCCGCCTCTGTATCCGGATCCGTATCGAGATCGCCGATGCGATGCGCATAGTTACCGGTCGCTGTGCGCTCGCGCAGAAAGTGCACCAGCGCATTCTGAAGCCCGAGATCATTACTCGCCAGCAGATCCTCGATATCGACATATCCCGACGACCAGTCATCGACCGCTACGCGATCATTGAATCCCGTTGCTCGGCTGCCCAGCAACCCATGCCGGTTCGTAAACCGCAGCGGAATCACCGCCGCCTGATCAATGAAGCCCTGCATCTGCGTATCGAAGTTGCTCAACGTGCCGTCTTCCCTCACCGTGTACTTCAATTCGCCGCCATCCATTGCGAACGTTAACCCGGTCGACATCGCATTGATCCTGTCGATCAGTTCCTGCACGCGCGCAAAACCTGACTGCTCACCGCGTCCCACATCGCGCATCGAGATCTTGCGCTGCACGATACTCGCGGCTCTACCCGCATACATCGCTGGAGCGTGTCGTTCTGCCCCTCCCTGCTGCACCACATGCATCAGTTCATGCGCCAGCAGCGACCGGCCCGCCGCCGAGCGCGGATCGTATTCGCCCGCGCCAAACACCACGTCCTGTCCCACTGTGTACGCTCGCGCCTGCAGTCCACGTGCAGACTGCGCCGCCAGTGAGTCCGTGTGCACACGTACCTTGCTAAAGTCGAAACCGATCCGCTTCTCCATGAACTGTTGCGTCTCGCTATCAAGAGCCTCCCCCGATCCGTCCAGCACATCGTCTACTGCCGTCGAACCCTCGCTCGCCGCCGCATCGCTCACAGCCTTGCGCTGCACCGGAACATCCTCCGGTTTCTTCTTGTCATTTTGTTTGTCCTGATCGGCATCGGCCTTTGACGCATCAGAGGCTGTCAGTGGTTGCAGCCCAATCTTTTTATCGAGCGCCTGACTCACAAACGGAGAAAATGTCCATCCTTGAGTGCCTGCACCTGTCTGTCCCATCTGTGGCGACGGAGGCGGCACCAGCGGCACGCCGCCTGTTCCCGGCAGCGCGCCAATGCGTCGCGCCATGGCCTCGTTGAAGTTCTTCTGGTCTTCAGCGTCCTGCTTTGCCTCCGGTGTTCCAGGCGCATAGCGCATGCCCGCGCGAATCATATCCATGCTCGCCGCAATTGGCGCAGTCTCCGCCAGGTACTTCTGCGAAGCCGTCGGCTCTTTCTTCTTCTTGCCACGCTCCGGCGAATAGCTAAACGTGATCATTGCCTTCGTAGGCTTATCCACCGGCCCTTCATAGGTGAGCTTCACCTTCAGCCCCGGCTTCACCGCATCCAGTGGAATCTCCGGAATCTGCACCGGCAGCGGCTGATGTGCCGCTGCCAACGTCGACACCGCTGCCGTCGCAGCCGCACCCACGACGATCTTGCCGGGCAGAGTGCCAACAAACGCCTCCGCATCCTTCACCAGCGGATCATTCTTCAGCGCATCTTCCAGCTTCTTGCCAACATCGGTCTTGAGAAATGCCTCGCCTAGCTTCTTTGCTGCATCGTTATAGTTATTTGGCTTCGGCGCCTGTTGTTGATTCGCTCCACCGCCCTGATTCAAAGCGTCAGTTGTTGGGTCTCTTTGAATCCGTGTTGCATCCACGCGTGCAAACGACCACTCCGGCATCGCTGCGCCGCTCATCACGCGATCCGCAACACGATCCGCCTCGCGCTCAAACGAGTCGCCCGTCGCGCCCACGCGCAGCCGCTTCGCACCCGTTTTCTTTGCAGAAGGTGCCAGCGTATCGCTACATTTCTCTGATCGCTCGAAATTCACGCTCATGCCTTCAGCCCTTTGCCAATGCCTCGCGCCACCTGCGCGCCAAGTTTGCCCGCGCCGGTCGTGCCCGGCTCAAGATGTGCATCTCCCAGCCGCATCGCAGGCGTGCGCCGCGAGTTCATCAGCGATCTGCGCAGCACCGGCTCGGCCAGGATCTTCCCCAGTTCGCCTTTCAGGCTTGCGACAAACGCGTGCCGTGCCTCTGCATCCAGCCCGCCCACAACAAGCCTGTCGATGTTCACTCGTATCCGACTCATACCCAACCTCGGGTCTCTGTAGTCGAAAGCGGACGCTCCGCCTTCATCGATTCCAGTCGTGTCGCCTCCAGCACATGCTGCATATTCACGCTACCCTCAGCTGCGGCAGCAAGAAACGCCGCATTCACCGCGATATTCCGCAAGTTGCCCCCCACCATATTGAGTTGCGCCAGCAGCTTCGCATCCAGCTTCTCGATTGGCGTCTTGGCCGGAAATACCCTCTGCCAGATCGCCTCGCGCTGCACCGCATCGGGGAACGGAAAGTCCACCGTGAGCCGCAGCCTCCTCTGAAATGCCTTGTCCAGCGATGACTTTAGATTTGTCGTCAGAATCGCCAGCCCCTGAAAGCTCTCCATCCGCTGCAGCAGGTAGCCGACCTCGATATTCGCGTAGCGGTCCACGCTGTCTTTTACCTCGCCGCGCCTGCCAAACAGCGCATCAGCCTCATCGAACAGCAGAATCACGCCGCCCTCTTCCGCCGCATCGAACACCTGTTTCAGGTTCTTCTCTGTCTCGCCGATGTACTTGCTCACCACAGTCGACAGATCGATGCGATACAAATCTAGCTTCAGATCGTGTGCCAGCACCTCGGCCGCAAGCGTCTTTCCGGTGCCGCTCACACCGGCAAACAGCGCCGTAATGCCAAGCCCTCTGCGCCCTCGCTCGGCAAAACCCCACGTCTCGTACACCTTCATGCGCTGCCGCGTCTGCACTGCGAGTTGCCGCAACATCTGCATCTGCGCCTGCGGCAGAATCAAGTCATCCCACGTCACTGCCGGCTCAATCCGCTGGGCCAGGCCTTCCAACCGAGGACGCGCCAGTGAACGGCACACGTTCCACAGTTTTGTCCCATCCACTGCGCCATCGCCTGCAGCCGCCGCTGCGCCCAGCGATGCAATCGTCTCCGCGCTCAACCGGAACTGCTCCGCCAGTTCGTCCAGCAACGCATCCTGCCCCTCGCTCTTCGTGGCCAGCGACTGCTTCCATAGCGCCTTCTGCTCCATCGGCTCCGGCTTGTTGACGTCATGGCGCAACAACGGCCTCTCCAGCCGCACCGGCTCGCGGCTTGCCAGCACCAGTGGAGCGGGTAGCCGTTCAATCATCTGTCGCACCGCGGCTGATGGCGTTGTACTTCCGCATTGCACCAGCAACGCCGCCGGCAGCAATGCAGCCTCGCGCGTCCACAGTGCTACAATCTGATCCATCTCCGCGCCCACTGCGGGAATATTCTCCGCGCGCAACACATACAGATGCCGCCCCGCATTCACCGCCCACAGCGCGGCGATATCCTCCTGCCCACGCGCGTCATCTCCACAAAGATGCAGCACCGGCGGCTGCTCCACGCTCGCATCGAACCCCGCAATCGCCTCCGTAGCCAGCGCGCGATGCGTCGCCGCAATTGAGTGCGGATGCCCTTTAAACTGCAGCAATCCATCCAGCCGCGGATCGAGCACATTCACGCCTGCCAGATAGTGCAGAATCCGTTCGTCAATGCGTAGCGCCGCGCCTGTCAATCCGCTCTCGGCCTCCAGATCAACAAGCTTGAACCGCCGCAACGGAGCCGTCGGCGCAAGCGCACTCCAATGTGGATTGGCCAGCACTGCCAGCGCCAGCGCAAATGTGATCGCACCATGCGGCTCGCGTCCCATCGCCGCACCCACGCGCTGCGTCAGCTTCGAGTCCATCTCCACACCCGCCGCCAGCAGCACCACGTCGCGTTCAAATGAACTCAACCCAAACACAGCCGCAAGCCGCTCAATTGCCGCCGGTGGATCGAGCGCTGCATGCAGAGATTCCTCGTCGAACTTTGCCTCCGCTGGTTCATCGTCCGCGCCCAGTGTCTTACGCAGACGCACAAACTCCGCCACCAGATAAGCCTGGTTCGCTTCACTCCACGAGATGGGAACACGCTGGCTCATATCGTTACCGTTGGCCCCGTGAATACAGGTGGATGCACATTCCAGTTCACATTCACCGCGCTCGGCACGTCGTCCACCGTCAGCCGCGTCAGATATGAGCCTGTTGCAAGCGCAGGCTTGAACTCAAACTGCAGGCTCCCCGTGCTCGCATCAATCGGCCCCGCGTCTACAGACTGCCCGCCCAGCGTCAGTGAAACCGTCTGGCTCGCAACCGCATTCGGGCTGAACGTAATCGTCACGCGGGTGCTTGTGCCTGTCTGCGTCACATTCGTCGTGCTCTGATATGCCGGGGCTACACCAAACGGCAACGAGGTTGTCGTCTGTTGGGTATTGCCGCTTGCATCGTTAAACAGAACCGTCAGCGTATATATCCCCGCCGGAATGCCACTCGGCACAACAAACAAAATCGTGTTGTTGTCGATCACTGTCGCCGCCGCAGGTTGAGCCACGGCCAGCCGCGCATTGCTCAGCATCACCTGGCTCGCGCTGGCCATCATTTCGCCCTTCAACTTCACCGTGTCGCCCGGCGCTGCGGAAAGCTGCCCATGCGGTAGGTCGATGCTCAGCAGCTGCGCAGGCACGATCGGCTGCACATCAATATGGCGATGCAGCACTGGGAACGCCAGCGAGAGATTTGCCGGTGCCTCAATCAGCACCACTGAAACCTGAAACGCATAGCTCGGCCGGTAATCGGCCTTCAGTGCGGACCATATCCATGCCATCTCTTCACGGCCCATCGTCGAAGGCACCACTTTAATCATCTCGATCTGGTCTGCCAGTCCCGATGTACCCAGTGCCGTCGAAAGCAGATTGCTCGCATCCACCGTGGGCAGCGCCAGAAACGCATTGCGAATATCCTGCCGCGTCAGCACTGGATTCTCGTGCAGCATCAGCAATGCATAGCCCAACAAAGCCTCGGCCTGCCAGTCGTTCGATCCATACGCCGTCAGCAGATAATGCAGGTCCAGCGCCAGCGGGGGATTCTTGATCTGCGTCTTGCCATCGCTCGCGAGTTTAGGAAAATCGACGTTGCGCCACGTCGCATTGTGCGTCACCTGATGTAGAAAGAGATTCACCTGGTTTTGCAGTGTTGACCCGTCGCCGATCTCGGTCTGAACCAGGTCCGGCGCCTTCGCAGACACCTCCACGGTGCTCCCAAAGATGGAGCTCAGCCCTGTATACGCGTTGCTCAGGTAGTACTCGAGCACTGCCGAGACACCTGCGATGGCCAGCGCATTGCTCATCCGGCCCTCCCGTTGCCGCGCTTCAGATACTCATCCAGGCTCATCGCTTTGCGCTGCGGTGCAGCCATGGGCCGCACGATCTGTTGCAGCGCAGCCACCTCGATCCGCCCGATATTGATCGTGATCTCATCCGGCTCACGCGGCAGCTGTGATGAACGACGTGCAGGCTCTTCCCGCACTGCGCGCTGGCTGTCACCCGCCTGTGGCACCGGCAAAGCATCCTCACTCCGCGATGGCTTCATAAGCAGATCGATTGCTGTGTGCAAATCGAGCCGCGCTTCACTGACTTCACGCTGTTTCTGCCACTCTGGCTCGCCTGCCTCTTCGCGCCTTGCAGCGTTGCCACGCCCTGTCTCTGCTATGCCGCGCATCTCTTTCTCAACCGCCGGCAGCAATCTCTCCGCTAGAGGCTGCCCATGCGATGACTCGCATCGCGCAGATGATCTCGATTCCTCCGCAAAAACTCGTTCACCACGATGCGACAACGTGCTCTTTTCTCTCTCCAGCGCAGCGTTCCGTCGTGCGGAGCTAGCAGCCATTTCAGTCGTCTCTTCCGCCTGCAGAGCAACAGATGCATCCGCGTCACGGCTCTGCTGCGGCGCATAGATTGAGCCCGCCATTGGCCGCAGCGCCGGCTGCTTTGCCGTCGTAGGCTGTGTCACCCCCGATGCCAATCGCTCCAGAAAATGGCTCATCCACGCACCATCTGCACATAAGCCGCGCGCCGCTTGTCGCTCAGCGCCAGAATCTCGCTCTCGCGCCATCCATACGCATGCGCCAGAATGTGAATCTCTTCCAGCATCCGTTTCGCAAACGACTCGAACTCAGCCCACAAGAATGCCGGCAGGTCCAGCACCTGCTGCCGCGTTGCGCCGCACACCGGACACTCGAACGACAGCAGAATCTCCGCCAGCGGATCGGCCTTGCTCATCTTCTCGCCCAGTTCTTCCAGTTCCTCGCGCGACCACTCCGCGCCATCCGAGCTCTCACTTACACAGCACATCGTCGCCAAACGCACTGCCGCTTCATCCGCACTGCTCTCACCAGCCACGCGTGCCAAATCACGACTCGTCGGCAACCGGAACCGACGCCCGCTCACCTCGACCCGTTCCGCGCCCTTCCCGCCCTGCCGCTCAACCAGCCGGCGGCAATCCACAGTGAATTCAAGCTTCTCGCCGCAGCGCTCGCACTCTGTCCATCCTTCGATTGCCGGCCCGAAATATCCCTCGTGCAGTTCCGCAAGCGCCTCGTTCCGGCGTCCCAGCGTCCAGTCCGCAACGCTCTCTTCGCTCGCCTCCGGCAGCAGAGCCCGCACCGCCAGCACTCCACGATCGAGCGAGTGCAGCCGATGGCCCTGCTCCCACAACGAAAGAAAATCGGCATTGCTCAACGCGCGCATGCGTGTGATCCATTCCTGGTTTGAAAGTCAAGCCTTATGTGGCTAGGTCGTCACCGTGCTCAGTGTCGGCTCCGTCGGTTCAGTCACGCCCGTATCGCGTTCCCAACCCTCGTTCTCGAGCTTGATGTGCTCAATAGCTACCGCGTTCGCATTTGCATCCAGGTCGGGCATTGCCTGATACTCCGATACCCAACAGCGGAAGATCTTGTACGCCATCACCAGTTGCCCGGCCTCGTTATAAAGTTCGAGGTAGATATCTTTGCGAAAATTCGCCAGCGAAACCTCTGAACCCAGCCCAGCACCGAAGTTCCACACCAGCCCTGCCCAGTCGTGAAACGCCAAGTCCTGCGTCAGCCCGCGCTCCAGCGTGATCGCATCGTATTTATTGCGCCCCGGCGACTTGTGCGACGTGGAAGGATCGCCGCCGCTGCGGTACTCTACCACTTCCGTGGTGCGCTTCAGCGCGCTCATCTTGCTTACAGCGGCCACATACTTCCCGTTCCACTTCAAACGGAACTTGAAGTTTTTATACGGATCCAGCCGCGTCGGATTTGCCGAAAACATCGCCATCGCAATCTCCTCTCACCAACCTGCTCAAGCCGCTCAACACGACCACAAATTCCCACTTTCGCACTTCTTTGTTTTTGTGGCGAAGATGGAAAGCACGAGGCACTAAGTCGCGCTCTGCCCCGCCATCTGCTGAATCTGAATCACCACAAACTCTGCCGGATACGGCGGGGCAAAGCCCACCAGAATGTTCACAATCCCCTGGTCGATGCTCGTCTGCGGGTTGTTCTCCGCATCGCATTTCACAAAGTAGGCCTGTTGTGGACTTGTCCCCTGGAAAGCTCCCTGCAAAAACAACTGCTGCATGAACGCGCCCACATTCAGCCGGATCTGTCCCCACAGCGTGTCGTCGTTTGGTTCGAACACCACCCACTGCGTGCCGTTGTACAGGCTCGACTCGATGAAAAGCGCCAGCCGCCGGATTGGCACATACTTCCACTCCGAGCCAGCCTGATCATTGCCCTGCAGAGTGCGCGCGCCCCACACCACATCGCCATACACCTTGAACTCGCGCAGGCAGTTGATGGCTTGTATATTGAGCTGTCCGTTCTCCGCATCCGTCAGCGTGTACTGCAGCCCTGTCACGCCTGTCAGTCCAGCCTCAATGCCCGCCGGAGCCTTCCACACCCCACGCGTCGCATCCGTCGCTGCGTAGATACCCGCCACGAACCCGCACGGTGGGAACAGCGTTGGCCGATTGCCCGCTAGCGGATCGGGCGCCTCGACCCACGGAAAGTAGAACGCGGCATTCGTTGCATACTGCCCGGTAATCGGGCCCGGCGTGCTCCCCACCGGTCCGCTCGTCTGGAGAGCAGAAGGTGTAGCGAGTTGCCATGAGTCCACAATGTAGAAAGCGCGCTTCGTCGCACAGTACTGTTCGAGTGTCGAGATCGTCGGGGCATCTGTCTCTGCCGGAATGCACAGCAGGTTGAAGATGTCCACACGATCCAGAAGAAAGACGCCTTTCGTCGTGTCGCTCAGCATCGCGATCTCGAAATTGCCGTCCGTCGCCGGCGTCAACACCGATCCATCCGCGCCGCCCGTCAGCGCAATCGGCGCAGATGTAGGAGAAGGCGTTGCCGCAGGCGCAACCGGCAACCCATCTGCCGGATTGATAAACGAAATGAAATTCGAGTCATTGTCGATCACCGTCACCACATAGAACCCATCCGTCGAAGTGACCGATAGGCCGGTGTAGCTCTCGACAGTCTTCAGCGTTCCATCCGGCAACATCTGCTGCACCAGCAGCCCAAACCGTCCCGCCGTCGGTGAAGGCGTCACTGACACACGTAATGCATTGCCCCACACCCCGGGATTCTTCGCAAACACCGTGAGCGATCCACCTGCTGCCTGCGCCGATGCTAGTCCACTCGCGCTGATCGACGCCACTGCAGTTGAAGACGAGTTCCACGTTGCCGACGATGTGATCGTCTGCGTCGTCCCGTCAGAGAACGTTCCCGTCGCCGCGAACTGCTGCGTCTGCGCCGGCAAGATCGTTACCGGCCCCGCGGGCGACACCGCAATCGACTGCAGCACCGCAGCGGTCACCGCAACATTCACGGTCGGCGCCAACCCGAACAGACTGGCAGTAATCGTGACCGCGGGATCGAGATTCACGCCGGTCACAATGCCCGTCACCGAGTCCACTGTCGCATCGACGCTGCCCGAACTCCACGCCACACTGGTGGTCACATCCGCCGTTGTGCCGTTCGAATAAATTCCCAGCGCCTTCAGCTGCAGCTTCAGCCCCTTGGCCACTGACGGACTCACCGGCGTCAGCGAAATCGACGCCAGCGTCGCCGCCGTCACCGTCACTGTTGTGCTCGCCGAGTGCCCCGTACCGTCGGAGAACGTCAGTGTCGCCACGCCCGGCGCAACGCCCGTCACTACATTGCCTGCCGCGCTCGCCACTGCTGCATTGCTTGATGTCCACGTTCCGGCAATCGCGCTTGGCGTTGCGCTGTCGCTATGTGTCGCCACAGCGGAGAGATTCAGCGTCTGTCCCACGGGCAGCACTGGCCCCGCCTGCTGCACCTGAACCGCCGTTACCGCCGCAGCGCCGATCGTCACCGCCACCGCGGCGCTCGTTACGCCCAGGCATGCAGCCGTAATATTCGCTGACCCCGCAGTCGTTCCTGCAATCACAAGTCCCGCCACAGGATTCGCCACAGAAACCACATTGTCGCTGGCCCATGTCGCAATCGCCGTCACATCCTGCGTGGTTCCATTTGAATAGTTCGCCGTCGCCGTTAACTGTTGCGTCGGTCCCAATGGACCGCCTGTCGCAGGCTGCGCTTGCCCCAGCGGCAGCGTCAACGGCCCGGCTGGCGCCACAGAAACAGATGAAAGCGTCGCAGGCGTCACCGTCACAGCGATGCTTGCTGAAATCAGCCCCGACTTCGCCGTCAGCACCGCCGTTCCGCTCGCCTTGGCCAGTGTTGTCCCGCCGCTCGTGAACTCAATGACATCCGTATCACTCGACGTCCACACCGCTGTGGCCAGCGTGCTTTGGCTTCCGTCAGTGTTTGTTCCTGTAGCCGTGAACGTCGGCGTTGCGCCCAGTGGAATCGGCGGAAGATTGCCCGGCGTGATCGCGATGCTCTGGAGCACCGGCGCGCCCACACTCAGCGTCACCGCTGGCGAGACAATCGTGCCCATCGACGCCCTGATTGAAGTTGACCCGCTACCCACTCCCGCCGCAACCGCTGTCGCCGCCGACACCGGAAACGTCCCCGGCGCTGACGTGGCCTTTCCATCCCACACCAGCCGGATGATGTAAGCCTGCTGCCCTCCGTTAGCGAAGAACTGGTTCACAGCGTACCCGAGCAGACTGCGCGCATCCAGTCCGCCAAACAGCGCCTGGTACTCAGCAAAGCTCTCCACCATCGTGGCCTCGGTCGTGGGCCCCTTTGGAGCCCATCCCACAAACGCCGCAATCGATGTAGCCACTCCTGTAATGGTGTGCACGCCGCTTGAAAGCTCTTCGATGTAAACCCCGGGGTAGGTAAACGTGGGCATGAATCCCTCCTCAATCCAGCGACGCAGAGAGTCTCCCGCCGCGGCCAATCTCGCAGTCCGCCCCGGCCACAGCAATCCGCACGCCAAACTGCAATAAGGAGTCGGCCGGGCATGCAAGCGTTGGCAAACACACGTATTTACCGAAATGTAAACGCTGCACACGCAATCATTTTCAAAGCACTGTTGTCACAGCATGCTGATACACATCGCTGGACGCGCACATCGCGCAAAACCAGCATGAATAAAGGAGAAATTCAGGAACGAATATCTCTATCGGGCAATGCGCCCACTGTCACACAACCTGTAACAGGTGTCACATCCGCATCGCACACGCAATAGGCCACGCTCCGACATACACAGCATAGAAACACAATTTTTACCCTGGGTAACTGGAGCACCGGGAAGGAGTCGAGGGATCTGCAGCTGTTTTTCTGATTGCAAATCTTCAAGAGACGGCCAGCGGTCTCATTAAAAAAGTCTGTTCTATATATCGATCTTCGATAACACTCTAAGAAGCTGGCTCCAGCCGTGCTCCGCCATCCATAAAAATCTGGTGCTTTGTCAGCTTGCGATATAGCGTCATCCTCGACCAGTTCAGCCGCCGCGCAGCAGCCGCCTTGTTACCGCCCTCTTCAGTGAGCGCTGAAATCAGTGACTCCCGCTCCGCAATCTCCGCTTTCTCCACTGCGCACTTCTTCTCCGCAGGTTGTAAACGCTCCGGTAGATGCGCAGGTTCAATCGGCCCGGCCACTTCCGCAATCGACATCGCCTCCACCAAGTTCTTTAACTCCCGGACATTTCCCGGCCAGTCGTAAGCAAGCAGCAGCCGCAGACTCGCCTCTGAAAACTCAATCGGCTTCACATGCGGAGCCGGCCTGAACTCCCGGGAATAGTGCTTCACCAAAAGCGGTAGATCCTCCTTCCGCTCGCGCAGCGCAGGCAGCCGCACGTGCGCCACACTCAGCCTGAAGAACAGGTCCCTGCGGAAGCTCCCGTCGCCGCCCTTCGCTTCAAGGTTCTGATTCGTCGCCGTCACAAACCGGATATCGAGCTTCGTCGGCCGCGTCGCTCCAACCCGGCATACTTCCTTCTTCTCGATCACGCGCAAAATCTTCGCCTGCGCCGTCAGGCTCATGTCGCCAATCTCGTCCAGAAAAACCGTGCCGCCGTTCGCCGCCGTCAGCAATCCGTCATACGTGGCATCGGCGCCGGTAAACGCACCGCGGCTGTGCCCGAATAATTCGCTCTCAATCAGGCTTTCCGGAATCGCCGCGCAGTTGATGCACACAAACGGTCTGTCCCGCCGCGCGCTGTTCGCGTGCACAAACTCTGCGGCAAGCTCCTTGCCGGTGCCTGTCTCGCCAGTAATCAAAACCGTGCAGTTTGAAGCGGCAATCCGCGCCAGCGCCAGCTTAATGTCCAGAAAAGGCTTGCTCGCTCCGATCATGTCGACCTCGCGGGGGGAGTAATGGACAGCCGTATAGTGATGCGCAATCGTTTATCGTTTCATCAACGACAGTATGAATTTTTGCTGAATCGGCAATCTCAGCCACGGCCCTGACCGCGCACACCTCTGCGCAACGCGCAGAGCCCCGGTTTCGATACCGGGCCATAGGGAAAAACAAGAGAAATTGCAGGAGAGGCTCTGTAATGGAGGCCCTCAACTCAACACGCTTCCTGCACTCCTGTGCGGCCAATAAACTCGCCGGAGCACAGTGGAAGGTCTCTCCAGGATTCTGCCCGATCGGTTGTGAATAGATGAAAAATGCAGCGTTCGGTACCACTCAACGGATGCAGCCCGGAGCGCAGACAAGACCCGATCGAGCCTGAAAATCGCAGCCAGTATATCGCACGCCATCAACGTGTCAACAGCGTTTTCTCCGATGCAACCGCCGCATCACCCGCACTGTTGCACGCTCGTTAATTCAACTCAAGCATACATATGCAATGTTCAAAGATGGATCGAAATACGCACATTCCGTTCAAAAAGCCGGCAACCGCCGCCCCTTTTCATCTCAGCACGAAAATAAGTAGCCCAGATCCCTCGCATCTGGGGACCTGGGATAGCACGAACCACCTACTGCGCAGCGCCCGATGCACTTTTGATAAACGCCGCCACCCGGTCGTGCAGTTGCTTCAGGCATTCGCTTCGCACATACACCATGTGTCCCGACTCATACCAGTCGTACTGGATATTCTTCGCCAGCGATGCGGGAATCGGCAGGTGCTTTTCCTCGTACTGCGCCTCGAAGAACGGCGTAGCCAGATCGTAGTAGCCGCCATTCAGCATCACCTTCAGCCTTGGATTCATCTTCATCGCATCCGCCAGGTCGCTCGACACATTCATGACCAGCGGATTCTGGTTGTGCGTAAAGTCCCACTTTGCGCCACCATCAAACACATTCACATCCGGAAGATATGTCTGGCCCTCGCCATACTTCAGAGTCTTGCGCATGTAGTCGTTCAGCAAAGATACATAGGCTGAAGAAATGGCAGCGCTCTGCGGATCGTAGTCCGCCTCTTTGCTTAGCGGATCAATCGTTGGCCCCGTGAACCGCGTATCGTAGCGCCCAGTCGTCAGGTCCTGTGTGTCTGCAAAGTTCTTCTCAAACTCGCCGCCATCCACGCGCAGGTTTGCCTTGACCAGATACGCCACCGGCAGTCCCGTGTAATCGTGCAGCTTCTCTGCCACTGCCTGCTTCTCGGCATCGCTCAGGTCCGTTCCCTGCGCCAGCGCGTGCGCATACGGGCCCATCGCATAGTCCTCCACTTCCTTCAGGAAGGGCTCTAGAGCTGCAGGCTCAGGCGAGAGCTTCTTGTGATACCACGCCGTCGCCGCATAGGTGGGCAGTGCCAGTTCATACGGCAGGTCCACGCCCGGATTCCCCTCCGCACCATCCAGAAACACGGTGAAGTTGAAAATCTGCGAAAGCAGAATCACTCCGTTGAGGTCAATCGACTGACGATCTTCGAGCATCTTGGCCAGCACTGCAGACCGCGTCGTTCCATAGCTCTCGCCAAAGATGAACTTCGGTGAGTTCCACCGCCCATACTTGCCGATAAACCGCGCAATGAATCGTGCAAACGCACCGCCATCCTGGTCCACGCCCCAGAACGCCTTCTCCGCGTCCTTGCCGATCAGTCGCCCAAACCCTGTTCCCGGCGCGTCGATAAACACCAGATCGCTCACATCCAGCAATGTCTCCGGATTTTCTTCCAGCTTGTACGGAGCAGCAGGCAGATGCTGGTCTCCATCCGTCACCACGTGCCGCGGTCCCAGCGATCCCATGTGCAGCCACACCGTCGAGCTGCCTGGTCCGCCGTTATAGAAGAACGTGATCGGCCGATCCTCCTCCTTCGCGTCCTTCTTGAAATAAGCCACATACGACATCCGCGCCACCGGTGGCGCATCCGCCGGCTCCTTGGGAGCAGACAGCGCCAGTTGCGATCCCGGCAGTGGCTTCCCATCCAGTCCCAGCTGCGCGTCCTGCGCATCCGTCGCGCCTACGGTGATGATGCCTACAATGGCCGTATAGGCAATATGTTGCCCGCCCGCATCGACCGTCCCCTCTGTCGTCGAATCGGCTTGCGGCACGGACGCCGCAGGCTTTTCAGCGGCAGTGCCCTTGGCTGTTCCCTTGTCATCGTCTGCCCTCATCGCAACAGGCAACATCAGCAAAGCCGCCACAACCACGGCAGCCAAACGTCGACACGCTGGACTCATTTTGTTTTTCTCCGGGAAAGAGATTGATTAAAAGTTCAAGTATAGAGCGCAAAGCCAGCCAACCTGTGGCAATTCATCCCCGACAATTCACTCTTTGTCACACCATTCAGCCCGCGCTTGAAAAAGCACTGTCACCTTTCGTCTTTACAAGCCATTGTCCCAGGCCACTACCGCAAGTCCCTCCGGGTCCGTTTCTATTCCCTATTCCCTTCGACACACCCTCCACCTCGCGAAATACCCGCAGCAGATTCCCGCCCAGAATCTTTCTGCAGTCTTCAGCAGAGTAGCCCCGCTCCATAAGCGCCGCGGTAATCTTCGGCAGGTCCGCAGGCGAATCAATCCCCTCTGGCAACTGCCCGAATACTCCATCGAAGTCCGACCCCAGCCCCACATGATCGATCCCCGCAGTCTTCGCAATGTGATCGATCTGGTCGATCAATGCCGAAATCGGCGGCCGCGCAATCCGGTCCATCATGCTCTTGCGCAGCCTGCCCTCGTCCACCGCCGTGAACGGCTGCCCCGCGGTCTTCGCTTTCGCTGCCATATAGGCAACGGCCGCATCGATCTCCGGCTGCATCTTCTTCAGCGCATCGCGATACGCCTGCGAAACAAATGCGGAGTAGAAGTTCACCATGACCACCCCGCCCTTCGAGTCCGGTCCGCCCGAGTTTGCAATCGCACGCAGCATATCGTCTGTCATGTTCCGCGGCGAATTGCACAGCGCACGCACACCCGAGTGCGACGCAATCACCGGCGCGCGAGAGATAATCAGCGTTCGAAAAAACGTGCGGTCCGACACATGCGACACATCCACCATCATTCCCAGCCGGTTCATCTCATACACCACGTCTTTGCCAAACTCGCTCAACCCCTCCTTCGTATGCGGCACGCTGGCGTCATCAACATCACCCGAACTGTCTGCCCATCCATTTGAGTTGCTCCAGGTCAGCGTCATGTACCGCGCGCCCAGTGCATAGTACTGCCTGAGCAGTCCCAGCGAATCTTCAATCGAGTGCCCGCCCTCGATCCCCATGAGCGCCGCAAGTTTGTGCTGCGCATGCACCCGCTCGATCCCCTCGGCAGATGTCACCAATTCCATCGCATCCGCATGCTTCGCCGCCTGCCGCCGCACCGCATCTATCAGCTCCAGCGTCCTGTGCGCGTACTGTCCCTTATACCGCCCGGGCTCTGCCCAGATCGCAAAGAACTCCGCACCCAGCTTTCCTGCCCTGGCAGACTCCAGATTGAAGTTCCCTCCATTCAGTGGGTCATTCAGATCGAACTTCTCATCCAGGAATCGCTGCGCTGTATCCGCATGCCCATCGATCGTAATCGCCGAGCTCATCAGTTCATCCGCAGTCAATGTCGTCACCATGAAGTTCTGGAGGAAGAGAGCCTGCTCTAACCATATCCAGCCAAGAGTGTATCGCGCGTCGCCTGTCTCTTAGGCCCATCAGTCCCGACTCCGGCTGTTATCATCAATCCCCGACGAATCTCCCGACGCATGATCTTCGACATCCTCAAAGCGATCCTCGAACCGCTCGGTTCCCTTTACGGAGACCGCCGGATCATCCGCTTTACTGTCCATCGCGCATTCTTCATGCGCTCGGGTCGCGAGTGTTTCTTCCTCAACGTCACCAACCTCTCGCGTACACGGGAAATCGAGATCACGCACGTCTGGTTCGATACCGCACCTAAGGTCTCCGCACTGGAGCCCGACCGTCCGCTGCCCAAACGGCTCAAACCAGACGAGTCCTGGGAGACTTGGATCGATGCCGCGCGCCTGCCCGCCGAATCTCATGAATCGGCCTTTCGTCTTGGCCGTTTGCGGCTCTCCACTGGAACTGTCATCAGATCGAAAAAGAACAAGAATGTTCCGCCGCAGGGCGCAGTTCCTGGTGGCCCCGTCGCAGCCGGCTAACCACCCGCGCGGCCTCATCCCATTTGCTATAATCATTAAGTTCACGTGCGGAAGTGGTGAAATTGGCAGACACACCATCTTGAGGGGGTGGCGCCTCACGGCATGCGGGTTCAAGTCCCGCCTTCCGCACCAAAAAGATTCAGCCCTCAGGCATTTCCGGACTCGAATCCCTCACCGGAAATACCGCAGAAAGCAGTTCGAGCAAATGCAGATTCTCTTCTGGTTCGTAATCGTCGTACACGTAATCGTGTGCCTCTTCCTCATCGGAGTCGTTCTCATCCAGCAGGGCCGCTCCGCCGACCTCGCCGGCGCCTTTGGCGGTCAGGGTTCGCAGACAGCCTTCGGCCCCCGCGCCGCGGCCAACGTGCTCACCCGCCTCACCACCTGGTCGGCCGTTATCTTCATGTGCACTTCGATTGCTCTGGTTATCCTCTACCAGCGGTCCACCGGCACGCACTCCGTCCTCGATAACGTAAAGACCAGCGCGCCCGCCAAGCCCGGTAAGTAACCTTCTTCAATCTTCCTTCAATAAAAAGGGCAGGCTCAATGCCTGCCTTTTTGCGCCCTGAACAAATCTGTAATACCGCCTATACCGGCGGCATCCCGTCCACCACCGTCACACCCGCAGGCGCTTTGAACCGGAATGCATCCGGTGCTACCGGCGCGTTCGCCTGCTCGCCGGTAAACACAAACCGCGTTACCGTTCCTCCGGCCTCCTGCACCTCGATCCCCAAGATAGTTCCTTCCGCCGTAACCGTAAGCGCCAGCCGCGTAATCCGGTTCTCCCGTCCCTTTGGCACACCGCTCAGCACAAAGCCGCCGTTCGCTGCCGGAGCCAGCTCCAGATTGCTCATCTCTTTTTCCAGTTCCGTATGTCCCAGCAGAAACCTGAGCGGCGAACGCAGATCGTCAAGCTCCTTCGCCGGAATCCGCTGCACCTGCGGATCTCCCGGCTTGTAGAACCATCCATACTTCCCATCCAGCAGAAATACCTTACCCGCTGGCGAGTTGTAGTCCCACCGCATCTTGCCGGGTTTGGCCAGCAGCAGAGTGCCGCTTTCGTTCCGCGTCAGCCCCATACCGCTGTAGCTCTCAGTAAAACCGGCCTTCAGTGATCGCAGACTGTCATAATGCCGGTCAACCTTCTGCGCAATCTCTTTTGCCGAAGGCCAGGCACCCTGCGCCCACGCACCTGCACACACCGCCGCCGTAGCCGCCAGCGCCAGGGCGCGTCTCAAAAGCGTTTTAACCTTCATTGCAGCAGTTGTGTACAGTTGGTCCCGCCCGCTGGATCGTACTTCGGCGAACCGCCAAACTGGTCGGTGCAGAAGCCGCGGTCGCCCGTTTTGCCCACCGCCTGAGGAACAGCGGTCAGCGTATAGCCAGTCACGCGGTCCTGGTTATTCACCGTCACCTTGGTGCAGTTCGTAATGTTGAACTGATACCCTGATTTATAACCCGAGGCCAAGTCACTCTGAACCAGTTGCGCCGCCTGCGGTGTTGGCGGACCAGAGTTCGGATCGCCTCCCAGCGCAGCCAGAGAGCACGCATACCCCTGCGCCGGATACATCGATTCATACTGAATCTCTGCCTGCGTAATAGCCCGTAGCGAGTTGATGGCCGAAGTATCGTTGGCGTGCTTCTTCATCACCCCGATGGTCGGAATCGCCATCAGCATCAGAATCAAGATGATGGCGATCACAATCAGCAGTTCCATCAGCGTGAAACCATTCGGCATAGCAGAGCCGCGCACACCAAAGCGCCGGTCAGAAAAAGTGCAGTCCATGGAAGTCCAGTGCCTCATAAGATAAAGCCCAGCCACATCAGGCCGTTCGACAAAATGCTACAACGTATGACGCGCAAGGGAAAGGGGACGCTCGAAAACCAGATCCGGCAAGTTGGCCAGTCGGCGGATCAGCAAGTCGGCAACACTGCCCGGTGGTAAATCTTAGGCCCGCCGACTCGCTGACTTGTCAACTCACTCACTCTCAACACACCAGCATCTCTCTCTTCAGCTTCACTCCCTGCAGCCTTCCCAGCAGCGTCACAGCGATCCTCTCCGGATCGAACAGCCGTTGCGCCATTGCCTGCACCTGCGCCGCCGTCACGTCGTCAATCCGCGCAATAATTTCGTCCACCGTAAAGAACTGCCTGAAGTACATCTCCTGCCGCGCCAGATTCGCCATGCGCGAGTTCGAGCTCTCCAGCCCCATCAGGATATTGCCCTTC
This sequence comes from Occallatibacter sp., assembly GCA_035546015.1. GTDB lineage: Bacteria > Acidobacteriota > Terriglobia > Terriglobales > Acidobacteriaceae > Telmatobacter. Next base: position 4,487 of record DASZXD010000320.1, on the reverse strand, counting down.
AGCTGATCCTTCGCCCGCGTCAACTCGTCCTCGCTCAGCTCCGTCTCCTTCAGCTTGCGAAACTCCGCCAGCACCAGGTCCACCACTTCCAGAGCTTTACTCGCCGAGGTCCCCGCAAACACGCACAGGGTTCCGGTATCGCGATACGGGCTCAGGTCTGAGTAGATCGAGTACACCATCCCCCGCTCTTCGCGAATCGTCTGGAACAGCCGCGAACTCATCCCTCCGCCAAGCACAGTATTCAGAATCAGCGTTGCATAGCGGTTGCCGTCCGTAATCGGCGGCGCCGGTACGCCAAGACAGATCTGCACCTGCTCCAGCGACTTCTTGTTCCGTAACAGAATCTGCGCGCTCGGTGCTGGCGCCGTCAGTTCTTCGAGCGGCGCTCCCCCTGGCAGCCCGGCAAACTTCGCCGCTACTGCTTCCGTAAACCGGTCGTGATCGAGATTCCCCGCTGCGGAAAACACCATATTCCCGCCGTGGAACCTGTCGCCGTGATATGCAAACAGCTTCTGCTGATCCAGACGTGCCACCGTCTCTGTTGTACCCAGAATCGGCTTGCCCAGCGGATGACCTTTCCAGAAGTTCTGTGTGAACAGCTCGTGCACCAGCACGTCCGGGTTGTCCTCATCGATCTTGATCTCTTCCAGAATCACGCCGCGCTCGCGCTCGATGTCAGAAGGCGCAAACACAGGATTCAGCACAAGGTCTGAAAGGATATCGAGCGCAATCGGCACATGATCCGAAAGTGACTTCACGTTGAAGCAGATCGTCTCTTTGCCTGTGAACGCATCCAGGTTGCCGCCAATCGAGTCCATCTCGCGCGCAATGTGCTGCGCCGAGCGTGATCGCGTGCCCTTAAAGAGCATGTGCTCCACAAAGTGGGAAATTCCATTGGTCTCCGCCGGCTCGCACCTTGAGCCGGACTTGATCCACACGCCCATCGCCACCGAGCGCAGATGCTCCATGCGTTCGGTCAAAACGATCAGGCCGTTGGGCAATACAGTACGGCGAAGATTTCGCTCAGTAGTCATCGTCATCGATAAAAATCGGTACTACCTGCGCCGGCTCCGCTATCAAAAGCGCACCACGCAGCACTCTCAGCGAGTCATTCTCACCCGCTGCTCAAATCCTGAACCTTTCTGAAAATGCGTCCTGACAAGCACGAAGTGTCAGGGCACGATTGAATCGAGGTCCCCAACAAGCGTCTGCCGCGGCCGATACTTGTTGGAGTGATCTTCACTCGTGCCGCAAATGCCACAAATTAGGCGAGGGCCACAGCCCCTCGGGAATACTTCCCGCACTCTAACAAAATCAATCCAACTAAACCTTGATTGTAGGCCAACTCGCGCCATTCGGCACGCCAGAGCGTTTTCTATCTCGAAGCAAAGGTCCGCATCAACGCCTATGCAGGCATGCCTGGCCTGAATGCTCTATCCTGACCCCAGAGATGTCCGCCGACCACGGCCAACTCGTTGCGTTAGACGCGCCAGCTATGCCTCGCGAAAGCCGCAAACCGCTCTTCGGATTGGATGCCGAATCGCTCTTAGCGCTTCTCGCCGGCCTCGGCGAGCCCGGCTTCCGGGCCCGTCAGATCGCTAAAGCCATGTATCATCAATATGTTACAGAAATTGATGCGATTTCTACCCTCCCAATCGCCCTTCGCCACCGCCTCACCAGCTCCGGCTTTCAGGTCGGCCGCCCTCGCATCGGGCAAATCTTCCGTTCCGTCGACGGTACCGAGCGCTACCTGGTCGAGTGCCAGAACGGAACCGAGACTGTAGAAACCGTCTGGATGCCCGAAGGCGACGGCGGCGAATCCGGCGACGAATCCGATCTGAGCGACTCGACGAGCCTTGGGTGGCCCAGGTCTGGATTTTCAGACCTGGGAGAGCAAAACGGCCAACCCGCGATTGGCAAAGACAAATCCTGGTCCCGAGCCACCATCTGTGTCTCCAGTCAGATCGGCTGCGCCGTCAACTGCCAGTTCTGTCTCACCGCCAAACTCGGCCTGCAGCGCAACCTCACCCCCGGCGAAATCGCCGGCCAGGTCGTCTCCGTCATGGACCGCCATGGCGTTGAAGTCGGCCGCGACCGGCTCAATCTGGTCTTCATGGGCATGGGCGAACCCTTCCTGAACTACGCCAACTTTATGGCCGCCGTACGCCTGCTCGTTCACGAAGTCGGCCTCAGTCCTCGCCGCATGACCGTCTCCACCTCCGGCATCGTCCCCGGCATCGAGCAGTTCGCACTGGAACCACCAGATCTCCGTCCCAGGCTCGCCATCAGCCTCAACGCGCCCAACGATGCAGTCCGCGGCGAAGTCATGCCTATCAACCGCAAGTGGCCCATCCAGTCCGTCATCGACGCCGTCCGCCGCATCCAGCTCCGGCCGCGCGAGCGCATCACCTTCGAGTACGTTCTGCTCAGCGGCGTCACCGACCGCCCCGAGCACGCGCAGGAAGTCGCGCGCCTGGTCCGCCGCTCCAACCTCCCGGCCAAAGTGAATCTCATTGCCTGGAACCCCGGCCCCGGCATCCCCTACGCGATGCCCTCACCCGAATCAGTCGAGCGCTTCAAGGCCGCACTGGCCGCCGAAGGCATCCCCGTCTATCTGCGCCAGCCACGTGGCCGCGACATCTACGCCGCCTGCGGCCAACTCAAGCGAACCGTGGAAGCGTAGCCCTCAAAACATCCCGCTCAACTCCCTGTAACTTACCGCCTCCTCCGCAAACCGAAAGGTCCCATTCGACCGCATCTCCTCCGCCGAACGCAGAAACGCCCCATACGCCGCGCGCGTCAGCGCGCTGCCGACGCTCACTCGCTTCACGCCAATCTCCTCCAGCGCCGCCAATTCGAACTGCGCTGTCGCCAGCACATTCACCGGCCGGCTTACCGCCTTCGCCACGGCCGCAACATCCTCCAGCCGACTCAACCCCGGCGCATACAGAACATCTGCGCCAGCCTCTTCATACGCCTGCAGCCGCCTGATCGTATCCTCCAGATCGCCCAGACCATGCAGGTAATTCTCCGCCCGAGCCGTTAACGTAAAAGGAAACACCAGCCTATGCGCCGCCTCTGCTGCGGCCTGCACCCGCTCCGCTGCATGCTTGATTCCATAAATCGGCTCATCCGCGCGCCCCATCGAGTCTTCAATCGACCCACCCACCAGCCCCGCCGCTGCCGCTAGCCGGATCGTCTCCGCCGATGTCTCCGGATCGTCACCAAAACCGTTCTCGAGATCGCCGCTCACCGGCAGATCCACCGCTGCCGCAATCATGCCCACATGCGCAATCATCGCTTCACGGCCCACCTCATAATCCCGCTTGCCCAATGAGAACGCGAATCCTGCGCTGCTCGTCGCCAGCGCCTCAAACCCCAGCCGTTCCAGCAGACGCGCCGACCCCGCATCCCACGGATTCGGAATAATGAATGCGCTCTCACGCTCGTGCAGCGCGCGAAACGCGCTCCCCTTCTCGCTCTGCGTCACCATAATGAAAAAGGCTCCAGCGCCCGCCGTTTCCCAGCGTGCTCTAGAGCCTACTCTATCGCGCGGTGTTCACCACCGCCTTGTCCGTAAATGTCCCTACTGCTGCTTCGGCATCGGTAACGGCTTCACGTCTCCGCAGTCTGGTCCCTTGTAAACCGACGTCGATTCCGCTGTCCACTCAATCGGCGTCGGATTTGGCCCCATCTGCATCGAGCCCACAAAATGCACCTTACCCTTCGATGTGCCGTCCATGCTCCAGTGCGACTCGATCGTGCCCTTCCCGCTGAAGTGCCCCGTGCACACCATCTCCGCCGTCATGCTGTCCAGCGTCTTTGAGATATTCGCAATCGTGCACTCGCCGCGCGACTGCGGCATCGGCGCGCCATAGCGGTCGATCATCTCCTGTGTCAGGCACATCTGCGTCGTGCGCGGACCGCCGCCAAACGCTGCCGCTGCCTGTGGGGGCAGTTGCATCCCCTGCGGAAACGGCGACTGCTGCCAGCTCATCGTTGTTGTAACCTCATACAAGCCAGGCTTCCGTCCTGCCTGACCCCATGCCATCGTACCCAGCGCCGCAACCGCCGCGCACAGTGCAACTGCCTTAGCCCCAAACTTCATCCGTCCTCCTGACACGATCTCTAGCTAAAATTTGAGAAACTCGCCTACAAAACTACACGGCGCGACTTCACTTTACACGCCATCTACGCCCTTCAGGTAGTGAAATCCCCTGAAATCCCGTTTCACAACGTCACTTCCTGATTTCTTTGCAGCAACCGTCGCCCCAACGGCCATTCTTTTCGGTTGGCAGGCTGATAAACCTCACTTCGCCGGTGTGCTCGCCACATCCCTCGTCGACTGCCACGCAATCTGCTGCCACCGCCCGTCACGCCTTGCCCACATCTCCAAAATGAAGATATCGATGTTGAACGGTTCCGGCTGCACCCGCGAATCCGTCACGCGCACCCGGTACTCTCCATTCACCACCGCCGCATCGCCC